>JARROF010000094.1:0-11080 GCA_037384205.1 Novosphingobium sp.
GCGATACCGCGAGTTGCACTTGCCCGCCCAGCAGCCAGACGATAGCCAGCAGCCCCTCGACAACTACCAGCGCATAACCGCAAGTGAGGACAAACGCGGCAAGCGGCCCGCGCCGGTCACGCAGAGCCATCCACAAGTCAGCCGCGCCCCGGCTCCAGCCGAGACGATCCCAGCTCTGGAACGCGATACCATGCACCCACCGCGTCTTCTGGCGCACGGCATTATCCAGCCGCGCCGGGAAATAGGCCCGCGTCGCCACAAGATGGCCCTCTGCATCCCGCAACCGCAAAAAACGCGATGTACCGCCTTCCCGCCAGACCAGAACGCCCAGTTCATAGTCTTCGGTCAGGCATTCAGCGGCAAAAGGCCCCGAACCGCCCTGGGGATTCCGGCGCCGGGCGATGGCGGCCATGATGCCTCGGGAAAATCCGCAGCCAACCCCAGCGGCCGGAACCGCCGCCCCCAGGGCATCACGGACGACCAGCGACTTGGCATGCGATTCGGTAAACTCGTCCGAATAGTGGCCCGCCACCCACGGTGAGGCCGGTTGCGGTTCGGGCCGCACCGGCAATTGCACGAAATCGGCTTTTTCCAGCGCCGCATCGATCACCGCAAGCTCAGCCGGGTGGACCATGTCTTCAGAATCATGCAAAATGATGCTGCGAAAGCGTGTTTGATATCGCCGTTCATCCTCGCACAGGGCGGCATAGAGACGATTGAGGCAATCTGCCTTGGTGGTCGGCCCGGCATTCTCGTGGATCACGATCCGGACGCGCGCATCCGCGCCTGCCCCGGACATGGCCGCCATGATAGTGTCCGGATCATTGGAATAGCAGCCGATGTAGAGAATGAAGTCATCTTGCCGCCAGACAGACAGGGCATGCCGTACCGTATGACCGATCACTTCCGCTTCCCGCCAGGCCGCGATCAGGACCGCGGCACGCCCCTGCAGCTGTGCAGTGGCTTCTTCCGGGGAAATGCGCCGGACGCGCGCACCGCCGGTCAGCTTCAGCCATATCCAGCACAAGTCCACGCCGATATCGTCGAGAGCCCCGACAAGAAACCAAAAGGCCGCGAAAAGCAGAAGCTCCTGCTCAACGCATTGCATGGCTATGATCGCATACCGGATTCCGTCCGCAGCCCCCACTACACCCCTTTCCTGTATTCAGACGATACGGCAGATACTACATTGTCAGCCGCCCCCTGTGCGGCCGCCCCCCAGAAGAAGATCTGAAAATATACTTATGATAATACCCAAACATTTAGCTAACAAATTAGCTTCGCGTTTCACAAAGTTAATGGGTGGGGACGCTGCGGCAGGCATTATTCTGATTCTCGTTGCGCTTCTGGCAATGACGTTTGCCAATACAGGCTGGTCATATGCTTACCACGCCCTGTTTCATCATGAACTGGCATGGACCCCCGTCAAGAAACTCGACACCCTGCACTTGTGGATCAACGACGCCTTGATGGCGGTATTCTTTTTCGTCGTCGGGCTGGAGATCAAGCGCGAAATCCTGGACGGTGAATTGTCCAGCGCGGCCAAGCGGCGCCTGCCGGTGCTTGCAGCCGCGGCCGGCATGGTCATGCCTGCCGTTATTTATCTGCTGGCGGCCGGCATCGGCCAGCCCATGCAGCGGGGCTGGGCGATACCGGCCGCCACCGATATTGCCTTTGCCATCGGCGTTCTGGGCCTGCTGGGCAATCGCGTGCCGGCTTCGCTGCGCCTGTTCCTGCTGACCGTCGCCATAGTCGACGATCTGGGCGCCGTGGCGATCATCGCCCTGTTCTACACCGCACAGATCAAGTTCGCCTGGGGGATCGGAGCGCTGGTCCTGCTGGGCGGTCTGATCCTGCTGAACCGGCGCAAAATCTTCAGCCTGCCCCTCTATTTGCTGCTGGGGATCGGCCTGTGGTACTGCGTACTCAATTCGGGCATCCACGCAACGATCGCTGGCGTCGCATTTGCCTTCACCATTCCGCTCAAGCTCTCGCCAAAGGGCGACAGCATGCTTCTGCGGCTGGAGCATGCCCTGGCCCCGTGGAGCAGTTACCTCATCGTGCCGCTGTTCGGCTTTGCCAATGCCGGTGTCGCCCTGGGAGGGATCGGCCTTTCCGGCCTCTTCGATCCGATCCCGCTGGGCGTCGCACTCGGCCTGTTCCTGGGCAAGCAACTGGGCATTTTCGCCGCGATCGTGATCGCCGACCGGATCGGCTTCGCGCCGCGCCCGGCAGGGGCAAGCTGGATCCAGCTCTGGGGCATGGCGGTCCTGTGCGGGATCGGCTTTACCATGAGCCTGTTTATCGGCGCTCTCGCCTTTCCCCGCCATCCGTTGCTGGTGGAAGAAGCCAAGCTGGGCGTGCTGTTCGGTTCTCTGCTTTCCTCGCTGCTGGGCTATGCGATCCTGCGTCTGGCCAAAGCGCCCGAGGAGCGCCGGCCGGACTGATCGCAGCTTTTCTTTTACCAGCTACCTACGTTGGGCATGCTGACCCAGGGCTCGGCGGGCTCCAGCGTTCCGTCCTGCAGCAGTTCGACCGAAATCCCGTCGGGCGTGCGGATGAACGCCATGTGCCCGTCTCGCGGCGGGCGGTTGATCGTGACGCCCGCGTCCATCAACCGCTGGCAAGTCGCATAGATGTCATCGACGCGGTACGCGAGGTGACCGAAATTGCGCCCCCCTGTGTATTCCTCAGCCGGGCCATCCTCGGACGGCCAGTTGTACGTCAGTTCCACTTCGGCATCCTCCTGCCCCTCGGGCGCGAGGAAGATCAGCGTGTAGCGTCCCTTTTCGTCGGAAAACCGCCGCGTTTCCCTAACTCCGATCAGCTCGAAAAAGCGGATCGTCGCGTCGGGGTCAGTTACGCGGATCATAGTATGAAGATATCGGGTCACGGAATCACCACCTCAATTCATCGATAATACAGAACAGTTCATCGCGCATACAGCCACAATACGCCATCTCGGGTTCAGCCATAGGGAGAGCTGCCATGTCCGACGATAGCCCAGAAAACAACCGCCGCTCCAGCCTTACCATGCGTAGCTCTGCAACGCCGATCTTGCTTGCCAGTTCCGGAATTCTTGCCGTCGGCATGATTATCGGCGGCTTTGCTCTCGGCGACGGACTGAAGCGCGCGCACCGGGCTGACCGCTCCGTGACAGTGCGCGGCCTCGCCGAGCGCGACGTGACGGCGGATCTGGCGATCTGGACCATCACGTATTCCGCAACCGCTGGCGATCTCTCCACCGCGCAAGCCAGCGTCGATCACGATACCAAGCAGATCCGTGTATTCTTCAGTGAACTCGGTTTCCCGGCCGGTTCCCTGCAGCCGACCGGTGTCAATGTTTCACAGTACAAGGACAACGGTGCCACCAACTTCACCGTGCGCCGCCGCATGACGCTTCGCACTCACGACATCAAGCGCGCCGAAGACGCCGTGCGCCGTCAGTTCGATCTCGTCAGACGCGGTGTCATCCTCGAGGAAGGGTCAGGCATGTCCTCTACCTTCACCAAGCTCAACGACATCAAGCCCGCGATGGTGGCCGCAGCCACCAAGGACGCCCGCGCCGCCGCCGAACAGTTCGCCAAGGACAGCGGCGCCGAAGTGGGGGCGATCAAGAACGCCACGCAAGGGTACTTCTCCATATCGGCACGCGATGGCGATTCCAGCGGTTGGGGCGCATCCGATACCCCCTATAAGAAAGTGCGCGTCGTCACGACGATCGACTTTTACCTGAAGTAAGCAGCCTTATCCGAAAACAGAAGACCCGCCCGGATCGCTCCGGACGGGTCCTCCTGCGAATGGATTTTCGCGAAGTCGTTCGATCAGAACGAAGCGGTCAGCGTTCCGACCACGGCATCGTCCGTGGAACCGTTTACGCTCGGCCCGCTCACGCCGACGTATGACACGCCGACCGACAGCGGACCATAAACGGCAGCCGAAGCACCGATCGAATAATCGATGCCGGTACGGTCGCTCGTGCAGTAGTAGCAAGGCGCGAGCACACCGTCGGTGTAGCCGAGATGGCCGGAAACAGTAACCGGGGTGTTCGGGATCGCAATGTCGACATTACTGTAGATATACAGGTTGTCGCCCTTCTTGTTGCCGGCAAAGTTCGGCAGGCTCTTCTGCTTCCATGCGTAAGTCATACCGACCTTGAGCGACGCCGGGCCCACGGTGCCCGACAGCGACGCGTAAGGCTCCCAGTAATTCCCGTAAATCTTGGCCCCGTTCAGGTCGTGCTTGTCGTTGCCCGGATAGTCGTAAAGCAGGATACCCGCGTCCAGCGTCAGGCCCGAAACCAGTTCGCCCGACCAGCCGCCGAACAGGTCCAGTTCCTGCTCGCCGAACGTCGCGCCGCCCTTGATCGAGGACGACCAGGTACCGACATAGAGACCCGATTCATGGGTAACCGTGATGCCACCCTGAATAGCCGGATCGCCACCCGAGAGCGAGACACCGCGGAAACGGTAGTCGGTAACCAGCGCGACATTGCCCGAAACGGTGATCGGACCCGGAGCGTCAGCATCGTCGGCAAAAGCCGGAGTGGCCGCAAGCGCAGTGCCCGCAAGAAGAGAGGCGGCGATGGCGCCGCGGACGGACATAAGCATATTCATTCCCTCACAATTTATTTTTCAATGCCTCGTCCCACCTGCATCTGCCGTGCCGAACCTCGTTGCGGGCCAGTTTGCGACAGCACAATAATGCTGCAACGCACCAAGCAGCGACACAAGGAAAATTTCAAAACGAAGACAATCTGGAAACCAATGTGTGGGCTTTATGCCACTATCGCACAAATCCGTGCGTATTGCTTGTTTCCCTTCCCATGCAGGATTATACTGCGCTGCAACGAATGTTTACGAAAATCAGAAATATTCTGGCTCGTTCCCCAGCGACGAGGCCTTGGACGGTCCCCCGCGGCGAGCGCGTTTATGCGATCGGCGACATTCACGGGCGCTCGGATCTATTTGAAGACCTGATCCGGATCATCGAAGATGACGATGCCGCGCGCGGCCCTGCCAGCACGAGAATCATCCTGCTCGGCGACCTTGTCGACCGCGGCCCTGACAGCGCGGGCGTAGTCGCCCGTGCCCAGGCCTGGGCGCGAACCCGCCCGATCGAGTTCATTCAGGGCAACCATGAGGAAATGCTCCTGGCTGGCCGCACGAAAACGGAAGCGCTGCGCAGTTTCCTGCGGTTCGGTGGGCGCGAGACGATCCTCTCCTACGGCGTCAGTCCCGAAGCTATCTCCGCCGCCGACTTCGAAGAACTGCAAGCCCTGATGAACGCCGCCATCCCTCAGGACGACGTCGATTTCCTGAAGACCTTCCAAAAAATGATCCGGGTCGGCGACTATCTGTTCGTTCATGCCGGCATCAATCCCAAGACCTCGATCGACGAGCAGAACGGCCGCGATTGCCGATGGATTCGCGAACCCTTCCTCAGCCACAAGGGCGATTACGGCGCCTGCGTCATCCACGGCCATACCATCACCGAAGAGCCCGTCGTATGCGCCAATCGCGTCGGCATCGACACTGGAGCCTTCATTCACGGGACGCTGACGGCCATCGGCCTTGAAGGGACAAACAGCTGGTTCCTGCAGGCCCACGATCATGAGATCAAGCAGGAAGCCAGCGCCTTTGCGTGATCCACTTTCGCAACGTAAAGTGCCGGGGAGCCTGTAAGCCGGGTTCTGTGCCTGGCGTGGTCTCCCTAGGGAGGGACCTTACGCCGCGGCGGCAGCCATTCCTCTTGGCGGCGCATTGCTGCGTCGCTCCAGCGACCAACCCGGGCTGCCTGGGTCCGAAACCGACCCGCTATCCGAAGATAGCCAGCAGCCCCTATTCGGTCTTGCTCCGGATGGGGTTTGCCATGCCGCTTGCCGTTACCGGAAGCGCGGTGCGCTTTTACCGCACCCTTTCACCCTTGCCTGTGAGCGTTAGACTCCATCGGCGGTATACTCTCTGTGGCACTTTCCCTGAGCTTCGGACGGCCTGAAAACCACCCTCGCCCGGCGGGCGTTACCCGCCACCCTTGTTTCGTGGAGCCCGGACTTTCCTCGATCCCCGCTATCCTTCGCCAAGCTCAGGACGAGCGGAACCGCGGCTGCCCGGCTCCCCGGCGCCGCGTTCCCTAGCACGAAATTCGGATAAGGGAAGCTTATCTCGCGCGGCCGGTATCACGTTCCAGCAGGAGCTCGAACAGAATCCCGCCGATCTCTCCATCGATCTCTCCATCGATGAACATTGGCCGCCAGCGCCGCTGGAAGGCGCGCACGGCGGCGCGGCCGTCTGCGATGTCATACCCGAAACGCTCCAGTGCCAGATAGAACGCGCCAGGATTATCATAGAACAGGTTCATCTTCGCCGCTGGAATATCCAGCGCAAGCCCCAGTTCGCCGAGCCGGTGCCAGTCAAAATATTCACCTGGGTCCTGCTTTCGAACGGGCGCGATGTCCGAATGGGCCACGACATTGGCGCGGGGAATATCGTGCCGTTCCATGATATCCGCCAACAGCGGCAAGAGAGCGTCCATCTGCGGCTCCGGGAAGGGGCGATAGCCGAGCTCATGCCCCGGATTGGCGAGCTCGATGCCGACACTCGCCGAATTCACATCGGTAATCCCGCGCCAATAGGCCTGCCCCGCGTGCCAGGCCCGCTTCTCCTCGGGCACCAGCGAGGTGACGATGCCCTCCTCATCGATCATGTAATGCGCGGAAACTTCCGCCTTCGGATCGCACATCCGCGCAAGCGCCTCGTCAGCGGTCTTCATCCCGGTGTAGTGCAGCACCACCATCGAGACCGGCAGCTTACGCTCGTTCCAGTTGGGCGACTCGACAATGCGGTTGACCAGCCACCGGTTCATCGCATTTGCCTCCTGCCCATCTGCTGTGCTCCCCATCAGGCTCCGGGGAGAACCGCGCCGAGTACCAGCGCGTCCTCGGCAAGAACATATTGCAGCTTACCTCCCTGCCCCTCGGCCAGACCGTGGATCATCGCCGCAGGCGCCGTCCGGCTCGACAGTTCCCCTTCGGGCAGCGAACCTTCCAGTGCACGGCCGATATCCTGATCGAACGCGATGCGCTGGCCTGCCGCACGCACCACGATCTCTGTGGTACTATCCCGGAATTCCGCCGCGATATCCAGCGTGCCGCCGCGCGGCAGCGCCTCGATCCCGAACAGCGCAAAGTTCAGCAGCACCTTGATCGCGGGCTTGGGCAACGCATCGCTGGACAAGGCCCAGTTGAGAACGATCCGCGCATTGTTCGCCACCAGCCCGTCTACCAGGACCTTCGCCTCGCCAACCGGCACCATCTCGCCGAAACCGCCTGCCGCACCAAAGGCCAACCGGAAGAACTTGAGCTTGTCCGCGGAAATGCGCGCACTCTGGTCCAGCAGCTCCATGCAGCGCTGGCGCATCTCCGGATCCTTCTCGTCCGCCAGCAGTTCCAGCCCGTTCGACAGCGCGCCAACGGGGCTGAGCATATCGTGGCACAGGCGCGAACACAGGAGGCTGGCAAGTTCGAGCGAGCTCGTGGTCATGAATCAGGGCTTTCCATTCTCTCGGCCAGACCGGTGCCGGTATCAGTTTTCCGCTGCGCGGTCTTCATCCAACCGCGCTAAAGGTCAATTCGCTAAACCCATTCCCGCTATCGCGCCAGAAAGCAACATGCCCGCCCGCGATGATCGCCCATATGCGTAAATCGCCGGTGGAATGTTCGCAATCCGTGGCGGACGGAGCCGCAAGCCCCACCGGATGCGAGTGGTAATAGCCCAGAACCTGCGACCCGCCCGCCCGGACCGCCTTGTGCGCGGCCAGCAGTACGGCCGGATCGATCTCGAAGCGCAGACGCGGTTCGTCGGCGACATTGGCGGCAGGCAGAATCGTCTCGATCCGTTCGCTCCCGCCGGGGGCGCCATGGCCCAGAAGCAGCCCGCAGCATTCCTCCGGCGCGGCGCGATCCGCTTCGGCGCGCAATGTTGCCAGAATGCCTCTTGTCAGTTCGACAGCCATCCCCAAATCCTAGCCGCAATGAGGGCGCACGAAAACATCATCGAAGGCGAAATCGGTGCAGACGGAGGACGGCTGGACAAGGCGCTGGCCGGAGCGAGCGGCCTCTCGCGCGAGCGCATAAAGGCGCTGATGGAAGAAGGCCGGATCACGCTGGCGGGAAGGCCCGTCTCGCAGGCTTCGCGCAAGGTCGATCCAGGCACCCCTTTCGCGATCGCCGTACCGGAAGCCGCACCGGCCGAAGCCATAGCGCAGGACATTCCGCTGAATGTGGTATTCGAGGACGAATTCCTCATCGTAGTGGATAAACCCGCCGGGCTCGTCGTCCATCCCGCCGCCGGAAATCCGGACGGCACGCTGGTCAATGCCCTGCTCCATCATTGCCGGGGGCAGCTTTCGGGAATCGGCGGCGTCGCACGTCCCGGCATCGTCCACCGCATCGACAAGGACACCTCGGGTCTGCTGGTCGTCGCCAAGACCGACCGCGCGCACGAAGGGCTGGCCGTGCAATTCGCCGATCACTCGATCGAGCGCGCCTACAACGCCGTGGTGGGCGGACGGCCGGTTCCCGGAGCAGGCACTGTAACCGGAGCGATCGCCCGTTCGAATAGCAACCGCAAGAAGATGGCACTGGTCGAGGACGGCAGAGGCAAGCACGCGGTGACGCATTACAGGACCCTGGAATTGCTGAAAGGCGCCACCCTCGTCGAATGCCGGCTGGAAACCGGACGCACACATCAGGTGCGCGTTCACATGTCGTCAATCGGCCATGCGCTAATAGGGGACCCTGTATATGGACGCACACCTTCAGCGATTCGCCCGATTCTCCAGAAGCTGGTTTTTTTCCGCCAGGCGCTGCACGCTGCGGAACTCGGCTTCATCCATCCCGTTACTGGAGAGAAAGCCCATTTTATCAGCCCGCTTCCCGACGACATGCGGATACTGATCGACGAATTGCGACACTGAAATCGTTTTTATATGCTATCATGAGCAGGTGGCCGCAAGCTAAGATGCCTAGCAAGGGTCTTTGACCGCCGGCCGACCTAGAAAGGACGGAAAAGATAGTGAGCACCAAGCAACGCAACCTCCCTGCGGTGCCCGCATTGGGCGGTGAACAGAGCCTCAACCGCTACCTCTCCGAGATTCGCAAGTTCCCGGTACTGAAGCCAGAGCAGGAATACATGCTCGCCAAGCGCTATCAGGAACATGAGGATCCCGAGGCTGCCGCACAGCTCGTAACCAGCCACCTGCGTCTCGTCGCGAAGATCGCGATGGGTTATCGCGGCTATGGCCTGCCCGTTTCGGAACTCATTTCCGAAGGCAATATCGGCCTGATGCAGGGCGTGAAGAAATTCGAGGCCGACCGGGGTTTCCGCCTCGCGACATATGCGATGTGGTGGATCAAGGCCTCGATCCAGGAGTACATCCTGCGCTCGTGGAGCCTCGTGAAGATGGGCACCACCGCCGCGCAGAAGAAGCTGTTCTTCAACCTGCGCCGCATGAAGAAGAACCTCGACGCTTACGAGGATACCGACCTGCACCCGGAAGACGTCGCCAAGATCGCGACCACGCTGGGCGTGTCGGAAACCGAAGTCGTCAACATGAACCGGCGCATGATGATGGGCGGCGATGCCTCGCTGAACGTCTCGCTGCGTGAGGAAGGCGAAGGCCAGTGGATGGACATCCTGGCGGACGAAACCCCGCTGCAGGACGAAATCGTCGCCGAGGCCGAGGAAAAGACCGTCCGCCACGACATGCTGGTGGAAGCGATGGATGCCCTCAACGACCGTGAGCGCGACATCCTCACCGAACGCCGCCTGACCGACGATCCCAAGACGCTTGAGGAACTGAGTCAGGTCTATCACGTCAGCCGCGAACGCGTGCGCCAGATCGAAGTGCGCGCTTTCGAAAAGCTGCAGAAGGCGATGAACCGCATCGCCGGCGAAAAGAAGCTGGTGCCTGCTGGCTGATCCCGAAAATCCTCGAACCGGAGGAGACAGCCGGGCCATTGAATAACGGCCCGGCTTTTTTCCGTGTGAAAGTGTTCTGGACAGCAGGACAAACCGGCTCAAACAGGAGAATATTAACCATAATCCTCCAGCGAGCTCAGCATCATGGCCTGCTTCTTTCGGTTCCCGGCACTCAAAACTCTGTACGCTCTGGCCGCGCTGCTCATAAGTACCGGTTGGGCAGGCAGTGCGGCTGCGGAAGTTCTGCTGAACCCGTCGCACTTGTGCCATGCCGTCTCCGCCAAGGTCGCGCCGCGCGGCACACTGCCGCCGCACTTCTCCTGTCGAGGCGAGCCGGAAGGATATCAACACGGCAGCCTGTGGCTGCGCGCGGATCTCGCCCGCGTTGCCGTGGATCCGGGCAACCTGGCCCTTCTGGTGCACTATTCCCGTTTCGATCGCCTCGAAGTCACGTTCACTTACCTCGACGGACGTGAAGTACGGCAGTCCGTCCGCAGCGGAGACTTCGGAACGCATTGGCGCTCGGGCGGGCAACTCCACTTTTCAGCCCCGGACCGGGATTCGCCCCTCCGGTACGTAACCATGCGCTTCGACCGGCTGGCCAGCGCAGAGATGCTGCGCATGCGCCTTCTGGACAGGGACGAAGCCAGCCTGGAATCCATGATATTGTCCGGGTGGGTCGGTGCCACGCTGACTTTGCTGCTGGCCGGGACCGTCTACAATGTCTCGCTGGCCATATCCCTGCGCCGCCAGTTCCCGGTGTGGCAGGCTGGCTGGTCCATGTGCATGTTCGCCTGGGGCGCGCTCTGGTCGCAGCTTCACCTGCTGATCGCCCCGGGCCTCGCCGGAACCATTTCCGCGCAGTTGTGTTCAGCCCTTGCCTGCCTTGCCATTACAAGTGCGGCCTTGAGCGCCATCACGGCTCTGGAAACGCATGAGCTGCCGCGCGCGGCGCGCTATACCGTTCTGACCCTTGCCTGCTCCGCCAGCCTGCTGGGTATGCCGGTGGCCATGATCCGCAGCGGCCCGGTCGATACACTCGTAGCGATGGTTGGAATACTGCTGATCCTGACCATGCTCGGCGTGGCCGCATGCCTTGC
>JARROF010000095.1:0-14862 GCA_037384205.1 Novosphingobium sp.
GCAGCGCCAGCTCACGGGTGAACGGGCCACGGGCACGGTTAAATTCTTCAACTCGATGAAAGGCTTCGGCTTCATCACTCGTGATGACGGTCAGCCGGACGCGTTCGTGCACATCAGTGCCGTCGAACGGTCTGGCATGGCCGGTCTCAATGAAGGTGACCGGGTTGAATTCGATATCGAGGTCGATCGACGAGGCAAGTACTCGGCGGTCAACCTTGTGCCGCATCAGGGTTGATCCGGCCTGCATGACTCCGGTTGTTTGACCGGGGGCCTGCAAAAGTCTAAATGTGCGCAAATGGCGGCCTGTCAAGGGCCGCCATTTGTCGTTTCCGAACTTCATTCCAAGTACTGTTTTCGAGGAATACCCACATGTCGATCACTCCGCTGATGCCCGTTTACCCCCGGTGCGGCGTGCGGCCCGTTCGCGGCGAGCACTGCCATCTCATCAGCGAGGACGGTCGCCGATTCCTGGATTTCGCCAGTGGCATCGCGGTGAACGCTCTTGGTCATTCGCACCCGGGGCTGGTTGGCGCGCTGCAGCAGCAGGCCGGGACGCTGATGCATGTGTCGAACCTGTACGGCAGCCCACAGGGCGAAGCGATGGCCGGGAGGCTGGTCGATCTGACGTTTGCCGATACGGTGTTCTTCACGAATTCCGGTGCCGAGGCGGTGGAATGCGCGATCAAGACCGCGCGCGTCTATCACCAGTCGGCGGGTAACGAAGCAAAGTTCGAGCTGATCACTTTCAGCAATGCTTTCCATGGCCGCACGCTCGCGACGATCAGCGCCTCGAATCAGGAGAAGATGCACAAGGGGTTCTACCCGCTCATGCCCGGCTTCAGATACGTGGAGTTCAACGATCTCGAGGCGGCCAAGGCCGCGATCGGGCCGAATACCGCCGGTTTTCTGGTTGAACCGATTCAGGGCGAAGGCGGTATCCGCATCGCCACGGATGAATTCCTGCAGGGCTTGCGCCAGCTGTGCGACGAGCACGACCTGATGCTGATTCTCGATGAAGTGCAGAGCGGCGTCGGCCGGTCCGGCACCTTTTATGCCTATGAGCAGTACGGCATCGAGCCTGACATCATGGCAACGGCCAAAGGCATCGGCGGCGGTTTCCCGGTCGGTGCCTGCCTTGCAACGGAAAAGGCAGCGCGCGGCATGGTGGCTGGCACGCATGGCTCGACTTATGGCGGCAATCCCTTCGCTATGGCAGCGATCGGTGCTGTGCTCGATGTGATCCCGGACGAGGCCTTTCTGGCTGACGTGCGCGCCAAGGGTGAGCGCCTCAGGTCGCGCATCGAACAGTTCATCGGCAACTACCCCGCGCTGTTCGAGGAAGTGCGCGGACGCGGCCTGTTTATCGGTATCAAGCTCAAGACCGAGCCGCGTCCTTTCGTCGCGCACCTGCGGGACAATCACAACGTGCTCACCGTATCGGCCGGTGACAGTGTCGTGCGCGTCCTGCCGCCGCTGGTGATCGATGACAGCCATATCGACGAATTCATGGAAAAGCTTTCGGCCGCCGCTGCCAGCTACCAGCTTGAGGATGCCGGCTGATGGTGCAGGATTTCCTCAATCTCTCCGACGCGGGCAGCAATGTGCTGGCCGCCATGATCAACGATGCGATTGACCGCAAGGCGGCGCGCAAGAGCTGGCCGCAAGCCCGACCGGACGCCGATGCGCCGCTGGCCGGGCACGTGCTGGCGATGATCTTCGAGAAGAACTCGACCCGCACGCGCGTGTCCTTCGACATGGCTATGCGCCAGCTTGGCGGCTCGGCGCTGATCATGGAAGCAGGCAGCACCCAGATCGGCCGGGGCGAGTCCATTGCCGACACCGCGCGCGTGCTCAGCCGCATGGTCGATGCGATCATGATCCGGACCGACGACCACGCCAAGATTGAGGAACTGGCACACTATGCCGATGTGCCGGTGATCAATGGCCTCACCGATCTGTCGCACCCGTGCCAGATCGTCGCCGACCTGCTGACTGTGGTGGAACACGGTCATGCGCTGCCCGGCCTGCAGGTGGCCTGGCTGGGCGACGGCAATAACATGACGAACTCGTTGATCGAGGCGGCCGGGCTGATGAAGTTCACGGTCCGCGTCGGCGGCCCGGCGGGCTATGAGCCCGATGCGGACTTCGTTGCGCGCGCGGCTGCGGCGGGCGGCGAAGTGATCCTGACGCAGGACCCGCGCGAGGCCGTGGCGGGGGCGCAGGTTGTCGTCACCGATACCTGGGTCTCGATGGGCCAGCCGGGCGGCGAGCGGCACATTGCCGCCATGCAGCCCTATCAGGTCAACGCCGCGCTGATGGCCGCTGCGGCGCCCGATGCGAAGTTCCTCCACTGCCTGCCCGCACATCGGGGTGAGGAAGTGACCGACGAGGTGATCGACGGTCCGCAATCGGTGGTCTGGGATGAGGCGGAGAACCGCATCCATGCGCAGAAATCGGTCCTGCTCTGGTCTCTGGGCAAGCTGTGAGCGAGGACTACCTTCTGCGCGAGAACGACACCGGTTTTGACCGGGTGCTGGCCTTTTCCGTGCCCGCGCGCCATGCGCGGGGGCGGGTGGTCCGGCTGGGGCCGGTCTTGGAAACCGTGCTGTCGGCGCACGACTATCCGCCGCTGGTCAAGCATCTGCTGGCCGAAGCCCTGGTGCTGACGGCACTGATGGGGGCGCTTCTGAAAGAGGAAGGATCGCAACTGACGATTCAGGCCCAGTCCGAAGGCGGGCCGGTCGATCTCCTTGTCTGCGATTATCGCGACGGGGAAGTGCGCGGCTATGTTCGTCACGATGACGCGGCAGTTGCGAATCTGGGCGACCAGCCGTTGCTGGAGGATCTGTTCGGCAAGGGATACCTTGCCATCACGTTCGATCTGGCTGCGACCAATGATCGCTATCAGGGCGTGGTGCCGCTGGAAGGCAGCTCGCTGGCGAAAGCCTGCGAAACCTATTTCGCGCAATCGGAGCAGATTCCCACACTGATCCGGATATCCGTGCGGTCCAACGGTACGCGCTGCATGGCAGGCGGCTTGCTGCTCCAGCACTTGCCGGACAGCGAGGAAGGCAAGGAACGGCTGCACGCGGGCGAGGACCACCCGGACTGGGAACATGTCTCGATTCTGGCGGGCAGCATTACGCCGGCGGAACTGGTCGATCCCATGCTCACCATGGAAGAACTGGTCTGGCGGTTGTTCCATGAAGAAAAGGAAGTTCGCGTCGAACCGCTTACGCTGCTGCAGCGGGGGTGCCGCTGCACTGTCGAACACTATCAGTCGATTCTGTCGCGCTTTCCGGAAGACCAGCGCGCGGAGATGCGGGATGAGGATGGCACGATCCCGGTTGACTGCGCTTTTTGCTCAAAGGTCCTTCGCATCCCGGCTTAAGAGCTGCTTCATCTGTTCTGTGCTTGAATTCAGCCACTCTGCTACCGATACAGGGTAATTGCAGATTTCGTGATTTGGGGAACAATGTTGCAGCGCGCTCGTGCGTCCATATTTATCGTCGCCCTTGGGGCCCTGGCTGTTCCGGCACTTGGCCAGGGGCAGCAGCTCGGCATGCTCGATCAGCTTGATACCGGCGCATGGGAACTGCGCGAGCGGGGCGAAAGCGGCGCAGTGCATAACGTGTGCCTCGACAATGGCCGCAAGCTGATTCAGCTTCGGCATCCGGGCGCTCCCTGTCCCAGCGTAGTCGTTGACGACAAGGCGGACGAAGTGACCGTGCAGTATACGTGCAAGGGGCAGGGTTATGGCCGGACTCATATCCGGCGCGAAAGCAATGGTCTTGTCCAGGTTGATAGCCAGGGCATTGCGAACGGTTTGCCGTTCTCGTTCTCCGCGGAAGGGCGCAAGGTCGGCAGCTGCCGCCGCTGAGAAACGCCGCAGGCAGTTGTCAGCGGGCCTCCGGCGGCGTAGCCGGNNTTGTGCTCCTCTCCGGCGGTCTCGATTCCATGGTTTCGGCAGGTCTTGCGCGTGAGGCCGGTTTCTCGGTCAATGCGCTAACCATCGATTACAATCAGCGCCACGGCTGTGAGATCGAGGCTGCGGGCAGGATCGCCCGGCATCTTGGCGCGCAGCGTCATGTGGTACTGCCGCTGGACCTGCGGCAGTTCGGCGGCTCGGCTCTCACCGATGACATCGCTGTTCCCAAAGACGGTGTGGGTCCGGAAATCCCGGTGACATATGTGCCCGCGCGCAATCTGGTGTTTCTGTCGCTCACGCTGGCCTGGGCCGAGGCCATCGGTGCCAGTGACATTTTCATAGGCGTCAACGCGCTCGACTATTCGGGCTATCCCGATTGTCGTCCGGAATTCATCGCGGCGTTCGAGAACATCGCCGGGCTGGCGACCAAGGCTGGTGCGGAAGGTCAGCACCTCAAGATTCACGCGCCGTTGCAATATCTGGGCAAGGCGGACATCGCGCGGGAAGCGCACCGGCTCGGCCTTGATGCGGGTATGAGCTGGTCTTGTTACGATCCGCAGCCTGATGGACGGGCCTGCGGGCTATGCGACAGCTGTCGCTTGCGCAAGGCGGGCTTCGCCGAAGCGGGGCTGATCGATCCCACGCCTTACGCGGCCTGATCCATCTGGAAAATATTACAAAAATGGCGGTGGCCCTTGCGGCCGCCGCTTTTTCTTTTGCACGCCTGTCTCGCGCTCAAAAGAAAAGGGGCCCGGATTGCTCCAGGCCCCTGATCTTTAACCGTTGCCGGTTCGCTTACATGCCCGAACCCGGACCGTAAGTGATTTCGACGCGGCGGTTCTGCAGTTCGCGCACACCGTCAGCGGTGGGAACGCGCGGGTTGCTTTCACCGAATGCCTGGCTCGAGATCGAGCCATCGGGAATGCCGTGGCTGGTCAGGTACGCACGGACCGAGCCATTGCGACGCTCGGACAGGCCCATGTTGTACTTCACCGTGCCCGAACGGTCGGTGTAGCCGGCCAGCATGATCGGCACGCTGTCGCAGTTGCCGTAAGCGCTGATCGCGCTGTCGAGGATGGTCGCAGCCTCAGGCGTGATGTCCGACTTATCCCAGTCGAAGAACACGATGTACGGCCCCTTGTTGCAGACCACTGCCGGGGGCGGCGGAGGCGGCGGAGGGGGCGGCGGAGGCGGAGGGGGCGGCGGGGGCGGAGGCGGCGGGGGCGGCGGAGCGGCCGGCTCGCCGAAGTTGTACGCCAGAGTGCCCAGCAGCGAGTGCGAACGCCAGCGGGTGCTGACAGCCGCGCCGGTGGTGTCGACCAGATCGACGTTGTTGACGTTCATGAAGCGGTACTTCAGGCCCACGTCCCAGTGATCGTTGATCGGGGCGCGAACGCCGGCAATGGCCTGCCAAGCGAAGCCGGTGTCGGAGTCGTTGATGTGGTCGGCATCGACGCGGGCAACGCCCACACCGCCGCCGACGAAGCCCTGCAGGCCGTCATCGGGACCGAAGTCGAGCAGGCCGTTGACCATGAACGACAGATTGCTGATCTTGCCAGGCAGATGCTTGACATTGGCCTGACGATAGCTGGCTTCGGTTTCCAGACGGAAGGGGCCGAAGTCGTAGCCGACAGCGCCACCGCCGTCGAAGCCGTTGTTGAACTCATACGTATTAGCGTTGGGAACGCCGTTAATCTTGAGATCGGCGTCCTCGACGATCATGCCGCCGAAGTCGAGTTCTACGTACCAAGTATTGTCTCGCGCGAGAGCGGGCGTAGCGATAGCTGTAGAAGCCAGCGCCAACCCTATGACGAGTTTCCTCATATGTTTCCCCTACTAGTAGAGATGTGGAGCCACCGAGTGCGCGGAGTCTCTAACTCCTCCGCAAACCGGGCGCAAGCAGACAATGACGGGAACTGTTGCAATAATGTCGCGTTTCCCGGGGGTTGGACGCCCGTTCCGCAATCATTGTAAGAAGTCGACAACATGCCATGGCCCCTGTGCATTGCCGCCTGTCAGGCGGGCGGCAGAACGCCCGCAGCCCGAAGCGCCCCGATCAGGCCGCCGATCGCAGCCCGGGCTTCTTCATCAACGGTTGTGCCGCCGGTAGGTTCCGCAGGGGATGAAGCTTTTTTCCACGAGTCGGAAAAGAAGCGGTACTGGCCCAGGGAAACGTCAAAAATCTGCATGCCGTCACGGGGGGAAACGAAAATCCAGTTGCCGGACTGACGACAGGCGAGCATCCGGTCCAGCCCTGTCCATTCACCTGTCGCGCCAGAGGCGATCAGCCAGTTCCGGCCATCCGCGGGAGCAGCGGGCGGGGTGGCGGTTTCCTCTTCGATGGCGCAGTGAAGCAGGGCATCGGCAATAGAGAAGGCCTCATTGACGAATACTTCTTTCTGGGCCTGCCCCGAATAGAGCAGGGGCAGGGCGAAACGGGGGCTGGTACTTTCGAATATGACGGGATCGCGCATCGCGGGCTCCTGCTGTGCGATTTTCAGGGAAGGGTGCAAAGTTTGAGGGGCAGGGACAGGCCGTGCGTCCCTTGCTGGCGGACGTGGATTTCACTGCCCTGCGCGCGCGGACAGATCGGCGAGCGCAGCAGCCGGAATATCGAGTTGCGGCAAGGCCAGAGACCAGAACGCCACCGGCGCGTCGAGCGGGCCGAGCGTGACGAGGTAGGCCTCGGTCTGCTCGACAAGCGGCATGTCGATGCCGTTCTGCCATTGCCAGCCGCCGCGTGCCCGGCGTGTCCAGGCAAGGCGCCAGGTTCCGTCCGCCAGCACGATTAGGCGCGGATGCACCGGAGGGAGCGGGCGCAGCGTGATGCCGTCCAGCAGCACGGGCGCTGCTACCGGATCGGGATCGGCCCGGCCCACGGCGACGGTCCTCCGCCCTTCCCCGTTGCCGAGAATGGCGGCGTCGAGAGCCACCGGGCGGGAATCCAGCAGGACAAAGGGTTCCCCGGCCACATGGGTGCCAATGGCGGATTCGGTGCCGCCGCGCCCGCGTAACAGGCCTCGCAGACGCCAGGCTCTGCCGCCCAGCGCTGTGGCTGCGGCAAACTGAAGGATTTCCTTGCCAGCCAGAGCCAGGTTCGCGCCGCTGGCAAGCTGGAGCATATCGGCAGAGGCGAGTTGCATGGCCGGATCGATCAGCGTGATGTCCAGTTGCGACGTGCGGTCGAGCACCAGGGGGCTGGCCGGGGGCAGGGCGGTAGTGGCGGTGCCGATCACGCTGCGCACGCGGCCGCTGGGGCCGAGCGGATGCAGTTCGCCGTCGCCATGGTCGGCATAGAGTGCCGCGCCGGTCCAGCTCGCAAAAGGGCTCGATACGGCGGCGAATGGGCGCGGCGTGTCCGCTCCCGCGCTGCCACCGTCGAGCGGCAGTTCGTAGGCAACAAGCACGGTGGTGCCGAGAGGTTCGTCGGCGGCCCGGCTGGCACGGCCTGCCCCGGCAGCCAGTGCGGGCGCGACATCGGCCCCGGTGGGGGCCACACGTTCCAGCGAGAGTTCAACGCCGTCCTCGCGCCATTCCCAATCGCGCACGCGCCAGCGCCCGGCGATGCCCGGCAGCGTGACGATCGTGCCCGGCGCCACGGCCGGATCGAGCGCGCAGGTCCGCCAGGCGATACGGTCGCGGGTCCAGTCGATGCGGCGGGCGGCCCGTTCGATCAGCGTCCGGGCGGTGACCGCATCGAGCGCGGCGGGCAGTTCGACTGTTCCCGGCTGGCCAGTGGCCGCTTGCCCGGAAGCGCGCTGGACGCTGGCCAGATAGTCGCGGCCGCTGTCGTAATAGCGCAGGACGGAAGGCGGCCGTTCCGGCGGCGGCGCGCGATGACGGGAAAAGCCGGACGCGCCGCCGAAGGCATCGTCACGTACGGCAACGGCGGCTTCGGGCAGGGCCATGGCCCTTTCCTGCAAGCGTCCACGCGCGATCACCAGGTGCTCGCCCCCGGCATCGGCATCGAGCGAGAGGACTTGCCCGAGAACTTGCAGAGAATCGGCGAGCGGACCGCTGGCGGTGAACCCGGCAATGCCCTCCAGCGGCACGGCGGCATCGTCGGCCAGATTGCCGGTCACGTCCGCCAGATCGAAGCTTTCGTCGGCAATCACTTCGAATGTCAGCGCCGGGATATGGTTGTAGTATTCCGAAAGATCGAGGTCTTCGAACACCACATAAGCCAGGCCACGATAGGCGGGGCAGCGCGCTTCGCCTTCGGCAGACAGGATCAGCGGATCGGGTGCCTGGTCGTCCTCGCCGGTGTGGATACGCAGGGTTCCGCCCACCTTGAGATCGCCTGCCGCTCCGCGCAGCAGCTTGCCATCGGCCCAGATACGGCCCAGGCCCCGGATCGGACGGCTGGAAAGCGCGACGGCGAAGTTGGCGGTATAGCTGTAGGCCGTGACGGAGGGGCCGCCCTTGCCGGTGCCTTGCGTTTCGCTGTGCTCGACCAGATCGGTCGCCCAGATGATCGAGCCCGCCACGCGCATCCGCCCGAAGTGACGGGGCAGCGGTGCGCCGTAGCTGGAGGCGCTGACGGCGAGTTCGGAAAGGCGCGGCCCGCTGCGGCCGGAGGGGCTCAGCAGCGCGGTGTCCACCTGCCGCCCGATCAGCGTGCCGATGGCGCCGCCGATCGGGCCGCCGACTATAGTGCCCAGAGCGCCGAAGACGATCGTTGCCATGTCAGGTCCTTGAGGATGGGAGGCGCCATTGGCCCACGATGGGCCAATGGGCGGGAAGTGGCCCTTCGATCACGCGGCGAAGCCCGGCATGGGCATGGATCACGCGGTCTGCCCTCGCCGCTATGGCGAGGTGGTGCTGGCAGGGGCCGGGGCGCACGATCAGCACGTCGCCCGGTTCGATTCCGCCGCACGTTTTGCGCAGGCCCAGACCGGCGGCGATGCCGGAGAGGGGCGGCAGGCGGTGTGAGCGCAGGGTGTAGCGGGCAGGCAGGCGGACCATGACGCCGCAGGCCCGGCAGGCCGCTTCCAGCACCCCGATGCAATCGAGCCCCGCCGCCGGATCGCGTCCGTGCAGGCGGAACCGCACGCCGACGAGCCCGCACGCGGCCTGCGCGAGGTCGGCCCCGGTCATTGCGGCGCGCATTGGGGAGGCCCCGGATAGCGGGTGAGCAGGTCGTTGCCGGGCAGGAACGGTTCGCCCCGGAAGTTGGCGGCATTGCCGAAACGCGTGGCGCAAGTATCAAGCGTATGGTCGCACCCCTCGCGCAGCAGAGCGCGGGTACCCGCCGGGGTGTTTTCGTCGATGGGCACGTCGAGCACGAGGCCTCCGGCGCCGTCGCCCGCCATCACACTGGCGCTTGTCCCGGCCTGCGGGCCATCGAGCCAGCGCAGCGTGCCGCCCGCGTACAGCGCGGGATCGGGCGCTTCGGCCAGCCGGGCCGCATTGGTCAGCGTATCCAGAGAGGCCAGCATGACCTCGCGGCTGTGCGCCGCCGGGTTGAGATTGCAGCCCGGCCCGCAGAATGCCGCACGACACGAAGGGCTGGTGCGCGGCACGAAATCGCGCTGCAGTTCGGCCTTGCGCGAGACGAGATCGGCGGAGAACTGCCCGTCCTCTTCGGACACCGTGCCGATCGTTCCGGCATAGAGCACTTCGTGTTCGCCGCTGTCCCAGTCCACCACGCCGATGCGCACTTGCGCGCGGTCGAAGCGCCCGGCGGAAAGGTCCGCGCCGGAAATCGCCTCGTGCGTGATCGCCCCGCGCGCTTCGGCGCTGTCGGGCTCGAAATCGGCGGAGCGCCGGATCGAGGAGGGCA
The DNA here is from genome assembly GCA_037384205.1 of Novosphingobium sp. Lineage (GTDB taxonomy): Bacteria > Pseudomonadota > Alphaproteobacteria > Sphingomonadales > Sphingomonadaceae > Novosphingobium. The sequence continues at coordinate 9,711 of JARROF010000095.1, forward strand.
CCATCCCGGGTGAGGCGCGGTGCAGCACCCCGCCGAACCACAAGTCGCGGTCATGGCTGGTGAAGCCCAGCGTCACCCCGTCGCGGCGCAGGATGCGCCAGAACGTGGCCACGGTTTCGAGCGGCCCGGCAAACCACACCCGGCTCATGACGCTTCCCGGATCTCGACCACGGGCACGCTGGGCGCTTCCCCGGCGGCGAAGGCGGCGCCCGAGATTTCAAGCTGGTCCTCGGCAAAGCGCACCGGCACGTCGAAGAGGAACCCGGCGCGGACTACGGAGCCGGCGGCGGGCGGATCGTCGAACGTGATCGTGCCTGCATCGTCCAGCGTCCAGTTCCCGGCCTGTACCGCGCCTTCGATGGATACGAGCAGGGTTTCGAACTCGGGCCGGGTGATCCGGCGCACTTGCGGGTCGGTGCCGCCGCCATAGGTCTTCACCAGTGCGAATCCGGTCCGCAGGCCATCGCCGGTGCCCAGTTCCTGGTCGAGCGGGGTGGGCACGCCGGTCATCCCGTTCGAGCTGAAATCGCTGGGATCACGCAGGCGAAAGCCGCGCGCCGGGCCGCGCCGGGCGCGATAGAAGGCGATCAGCACGCCCAGCTCCGTTTCCGAGCGGACCCCGGGCCCGACATCGAAGCGCAGCCGCGCGTTCGACCACACGCTGCGGCGCCGCTCGAAGCCCGAGGCCGTCATCGCCACGCTGGTGGAGAATTCGGGCGTCACCGTGGCATCGCGCCCCAGTGCCAGCGGATAGGGAACATCGTCGAAGGCCTGCATCGTAGGGTCTCCTGAAGCGGCGGGGGAGGGGAGGCGCACGTATCCGTCGCGCGCGATCTGCGGCAGCGCCCAGACCATGACTTCGCGCGGCGCGCGCGAAAGCGCCTCGTCGATCCCGGCGTCGATGTGACGCCACATCTCGCTGCCGGTGGGATCGGGCACGAAACCGGCGAGGTAGTCCTGCTCTTCGGGCGGATAGCCCAGCCGCGCGTTCACTTCGGCATAGGCCTGGCGCCGCAGCCCGCCCGCCCCGGCGGTGAGCCAGTCGTAGTCCTCCACCTGCAACCGGTCGAAAGCAGGGGCGGCCCAGCCCAGCGGCAAGTTGGCACGCTTCAGTTCGGGCATGTCGGCGGCGAGCAGCGTGGGCGTGAAGACCAGTGCCAGCGCTTCCGCCGGCACCGGCGCGGCGGCGGCGCGCACGGTACTCACCAGATTGGCGGTCGATTGCGCCAGCAGCGCGCCCGCCGCATCGAGCAGGTCTGTCTGCGTAGAATCGAGGCTGGCGCGCATATTGGCAATCGCGGGCGGCGATCCGCCGAAAGCCATGGTGGCCGCCGCGTCGTAAAGGCAGATGCGCCCGTCGGGGAACGTCCACCACCACGGCTCGCCCACCTGGAAGCGCACCGGCGCGCCTGCATCCCGCATCAGGCCGGTGAAGGCCGTGGCCGCCGATTGCAGCCAGTCCATCGCTTCCCCGTTCGCGGGGGAAAGCAGCGTCGAGGGCGGGTCCCACCCGGTCTGGGCGGGATTGCCCAGATGGTCACGCTGTTTCCAGCCGCCGGGGCAATGCTGGTCGAGCAGTTCGTAGGACAGCGAGGCGACCGGGCTGAACCCCATCGCCAGGCATCCGGCAAAGAACGCACGGTGCCAGGTGCGCGCGGGGGTGTTGAGCGGATCGGCGCTCTGCCCGGCGAGATAGGCGCCCGCGTCATGCACCAGCCGGAAATAATGGCTCATGCCCACGTAGAGGATCACCGATCCGCGATAGCCGAGCTGGCGAATATTGCGCAGCAGCCGCGCCGGGGTCTGCACGCCCTGATCGTCGAACCCGGTGGCAAGCGCGAGCCCGTGCGGCGGCACCACGACGTCGCCGATTTCCAGCATGGCCCGTGCGCCGTCGGTGGCGATCCCGCTCATCTCGATCCAGCCCTCGGCCTCCGCGGGCAGGGGATCGGCGCTGCCGTCATAGCCGGGCGGGACGAAGGAGAGGAACATGCGATCGATATCGCCCGGCCACACGGGCTCACCCGGCAGCGAGAAGCCGGCCTGAAGATCGGAGAAATCGAGCGTGATCGCGGCGTCCTCGCCCGTCCCTTGCGCATAGTTCCACAGCCGCACGTACCATGTGCGCGCCGCGCCGGTTTCATCGCGCCCCTCGATCGTCAGCGTCGGGCCATGGACCGCATCGAGCGGTTCCACCCCGCCCGAACGCCAGCGGAAGCGCAGCGAGGTATGCGCGTAGTCCCGGTCCGCAGTGTAGGCGAGCAGCGGGTGATCGAGCGTGTCCTCGCTGGCCCAGATCAGCCCGCCCAGATCGCCCTTGCGCAGGAACGCGGCGTCCACGCGCAGCGAGTCCGGGCCGGTCGAGACGATCGCGGCGACCATCGGGCGCGGGAAATTGACAGTCCAGAAGCGCGGATCGAAACGCGTGATCCAGTCGCTGGCCTGACCCTGGCGCTTGCTTGCGAGCCAGAATGCCATGGGGATGCCTTTTCGGTTGGGGGAGGACGAGGGACTATCTGAAATCAGTTGTTTGTCAGCGCCCGCCGCACCGCGCTTGCCACCTGCCGGGAAGAGCGCTGGAGCGATTGCGGCGTAGTGCTGGTGCGCGGGGCCGTGACGCTGATTGCCACCCGCACGTCGCGGCTGGCAGGGGCCATGCCGGTCTCGACCCGGCCGGCGGAGGTGGGCACGAACAGCTCCGGCCCGCGCTCGCCCACCACATAGCCGCGTCCGGGCGCCACATTGCCGCCGGTCGCGCGCCCGGGCAGGCCGAGCACGCTGGTGAGAAGCCCGGAAAAATCGAACAGTCCGCCGCCCGGCGCGCTGCCGCCAATGGCCGAAACCAGCGTATGTGCGGCCTGTGCCGCGATTTCGTCAAGCGCGGAGAAGGCCACACGTTTCAGATCGTCGAAGCCCATGCTGCCGCTGCGGATCGCACCGGTGAGGCCCTTTTCCAGCGCGTCGCCCGCCTTGGTGAAGCCGGAGACGAGATCGCCGTCCACCGCGCCGCGCATGGCGGCGATGTCGCGCGCGAAACCATCGGTGCTGGCGCGGACCTCCACCAGCAGGCTGTCGATTTCATCGGTCATGATCGTGCTCCATCAGCCGTTGCAGGGTTTCCCGGTCGAGCCCGGGCTGCGCTGTACCGGGCGAAAGCAGCCCCAGCGCGGCGGCCAGTTCAGCGGGCGTTGCGGCCCAGAACTCGTGCGGGCGCCAGTGCAACGCACGGGCCGCCAGCGCGCAGAGGGTGAGCGCGGCGGGGGCGAACCGAAGCCCCTCCCCTGAAGGGGTGGGGGGAACGGGCATCAGCCCGTCCCTTTCAGAATCTGCGAGAGCAGCACGCGCAGCGGTGCGGCGCAGGCGGCAAGGCCTTGGGCCATGACCGCCGCGCCCACCGCCTCGCGGGAGACCCTCTCGCGGCTTCCAAGGCAGTGCCAGAACAGCGCGGCCATTTCGCCGAGGCGCAGTTCCCCCGCGCCTGCCCGCTCGACCAGGGCGAAGAGCGGGCCCAGTTCCTCTTCCGCGGCGACCAGCGCCGTGAAGCTCGGGCGCAGGACATGGCTCACGCCTTCGATCACCAGTGCCGCTTCGCCGCGCAGGCTGTTAGGCGGGATCATGCCGCCACCACGGCGCCGGAGCTTTCGAGCTGGAGCGTGTAATTGCGCTCCCCGTTGAAATCGCCCGCGTAGTCCAGCCGCTGGACAAGGAACTGGCCATGCAGCTTCTCGCCGTCTTCAAAGCTCAGTTCGTAGGCGTCGACCGTCCCGGCCAGGGCATTGGCGCGGATCTGGGTTTCGGCGGCGCTGCCGAGGAAGATCCCCGCCGCGCTCACCGATACCGCGCGCACCCCCGCGCCGGAAAGCAGTTCGCGCCAGCCACCGCTGTCCTTGCTGGTGACGACGACCGTCTCGCCCGTCACCGACATCTGCGTGGTGCGCAGGCCCGCGACGGTCTGGTAGGCGGCGGGCGAACCGCCATCGGAAATCTTGAGGAGGAAGGCACTGCCTTTCTGGGCGGTCATGATCGGGGCTCCTTGGGATGGGGCTTGGGCGGAACGGGGGACCGGGGGGGCGCTTCACATCGCCATCAGGCGGAAGCGGTATTCGAGCAGGATCGCGCGGCGGCTTTCCCCGCGCTGTTCGGTGCGGGCGCGCAGGAACTGCACGGTGACGATCGAGCAATCCGCCTGAGCGCGCGGCAGGCTCTCGATCCGCGCCCCGATGGCAGAAACCAGATCGGCGGGGGCATCGGGCCGGTCGCCCCGGCAGTGCAGTTCCAGCGCCACGCGCACTTCGCGGCCCGGGGCGGTCTTGCAGCTCCAGTCGGTGCTGGCGCTGGCGGAAATGGCGAGCCAGGGCAGGTTGGTGCGCGAGGGCGCCTCCTCGGCGATCGCATTGATCTGGCCGGAGAGCACGGGATCGGCGCGGAGCCAGTCCAGCAGCGCGGCGCGCAGGGCGATTTCCATGGGCTATCCTTTCGCGAAGAGCGGCCAGATGAGGCCGGCCCGGCGCCAGCGGCGTGGATCGTCCCGGCCGGAGAGAGTGCGTGCCTCGATATGGGCCGTGGCAAGGGCGCGGGCGCGCCGGACAAGGCGGGCGGCCAGCGAGCCGAAATCGGTTTCAGCCTCGATCAGCCCGCCGCTCATGTCAGGTGGACTCGCCGCCAGGGGCGCCACAGCGCCGCCACCGAGGCGGGCGGCAGCGGTGCTGCGCCAGCGCTTTCGCGCTCGCGGTGCTGATGCGCGGCGAGGCGGATCAGCCCGTGGCGCAGCGCGTCGGGCAAGGCGTCCCAGTCCGCCGCCAGTCCGGCCGTGAAGCGCACGGCCACGCGTGTATCGCCGCCGGGCAGGCGGATGCGCCCGGTGCCACCGGCCTGAAGGTCGATGGCGTAAGCGACGGCATCGAGCGCGGTGCGGGTGCCGTCAGAGGCAATGGTTTCGGCCGCGGCGATCGCCTGCACCGGGCGCGTGGCGAGCATGTGCCAGCCCGCTGTCGCGGGGAGCACTTCCTCGCACTCCGCCTCCAGCGGCATTTGGCCGGTAAAGCCCTCGCACACATCGAGCGCGGCGGTGAGCAGCGAAAGCAGCGGTGCGTCGTCTGCCGTTGTCGTGATGCCGAGCCATTGCTTCAGCTCGGCCAGCGCCGCGGCAGGC
>JARROF010000096.1:0-10933 GCA_037384205.1 Novosphingobium sp.
TTCGGAACGACAGATCGGCAGGTTTTGTCCGGAGCAGACGTTCCTAGTGGCTGATGTGAGTGGCCGGGTTTGGTCGACACCTGCCGGCGGGAGAACGGCAACTATCGTTGCGCTCGCTCCCCAGACCGGACTTTCCGCAACCGGCCCGACCACGTCATTCAGCGTAGTGTACGACAAGCAGGTGTTTGCCGACACCAGCGGTCGCTAGCGTATATCTGTGCCCGTTCTATGTAACGCCCCCGGGTCAGCGCGCGACGGGTGAGGATGGCGGCCATTCCTTGCGCAGAATGGCATATTGCATCGTGTTCTCGAAGATCGGCGCTCCACTGGCGTCGGTTGTGAACGACACGAACTCTACGAAAAGACCTTCCTGACGCATCCCCAGCCGTTCGCACAGACGCCGCGATGCGGCATTGTGGTCCTCGACATAGGCATAGATCCGGCGCGCGTTTCTGACCGTGAACAGATCGGCAAACAGGGCTCGCGCGGCCTCGTAAGCATAGCCCTGCCCGGCGAAATCGGTGTTGAAATTCCATCCGACCGAGACTGTGTCCTCCTCTGGCATCGCGAACAGGTCGCCAATCATCTGACCGGTCTCTTTCAGACAGACGGCGATGCAATCCTCGCTCTGACTTCGCTTTTCCGCTTCGGCCTGCGCCGCTTCGAGATTCGCCAGCTTCAGAGACAGGAAACAGCTCGCGACCGGCTCCTGCAGGTAGGCGAGGAGATCGGCTGCGTCCGCCTTCCGGAATCCTCTCAGGACCAGCCGTTCCGTTTCGATAGTGTCACCCATAGCGTTCAGTCCCTCAGCCGAGATTCCAGCACGTCGCCGTCAAGAGCGCGATATCCATGGCCTACAACGCGACAAACGTCATCGAAATCCTCCCCCACCGGCAGAAGTGGCAGTCGCGTACCTGCTCTGCTCGACCGGAATGCAGCAAGCGCGCTTCCCTCAGGGTCGCTCACACAACAGGTCAAAGGCGCGAACCGCTCCTGAGCCCGCCCCATAGGCTCGCGCAGGCGGTAAATGACCTTGCGGAAAGCGAGAACCTGACAGGAATTTCGACGAGATGCAGGAAAGCACCGGCCATCTGCTTCAGTTATCCCTACATTCATGGTACAGATCCATGTAATATAAAGTTGCTATTCCTTGGGAGAACGATAATGACGGAAAACGCGACAATCGCTTTGTCTACAACAGTAAGGCAGAGCAACAACCAGATTGCGGCCGAACTGGATGGCGATGTGGTGCTGATGAGCGTCGATGAGGGCAAATTTTATAATCTCATCGATATCGCGTCCGAGGTCTGGGCACGCCTCGAACACCCCATGACCGTCGAAGCCCTGTGCGACGCGCTGGCGAGGGAATTCGATGCATCGATCGATACCGTTCGCGTTGACGTTATCGCCCTTCTGGATGACCTCTATAGAGGGAAACTGATCGAGATTGCGGCATAGGCCCGCAAGACGCTGGAGAGCATCCGCGATCATATGTCCAGTTCAGACCACCTGTGAACAGATTTCCGGGAAACAGGCGCTTGGAGGAACCCTTCTTCTCAAACACTTTGGCCTTTTCATATAATCTGGGCCGTTTCCAAATATGTTCGGAACTCGCTCTGCCCGATCTTGTGCCCGCGGCCGACGCCCAGATTTGCGCCGATCTGGAAATCCGGTTCGGCCCTGTCCCGGAAAACCTGCCTGCTCCCGATCTCGTCATGCCTGCCTGTCAGACACAAGGCCATGACAGTTTCCTTCTGAAAGTGCCGGGAGTGGGGCGTTATCTGCTGACCAGCGGCAGCCGGTTGACGATCGATCCCGTTCTTCCCCGGCAGGCTCCTGAAGTCGCGCGGTTTTTCATGTCTTCCGTGCTGCCGGCCTGGGCTCAGGCGATGGGATTGATGTGCCTGCAGGCGGTATCAATGGAAATGAATGGGCGGGCCGTCGTTCTTTGCGGAGGGCCCGTAAGTGGAAAATCCACGCTGGCGGCCCGGCTCGCAGGTCAGGGGCACCGGATCATTGCTAACGATCCTTGTCTGATCGACACTTCGCCGCACCCGGCTGTATTGCCGACGGCCCGCGCATTGATTCTCACGCAGGAGAGCCTCGGCCTGCTGGGGCATCGCGTTCCGGAAGAAGACCGGATCGGCTTCGCCCACCCCTCCTTCCGCGTTCCTTTCCCATCCTGCACCGGCCCGACGCCCCTTGCCATGATCGTATTCCTCGGAAGCGGTCCTTCGTCCTCTCTTCCGGCAAGCCGCCGACTGAAAGGCAAGGATGCATTGCGGAAACTCGAACTTTCGCAGCCTCAAAGAGCGCTCGCTTTCAAAATGCACAGCCCGAAAGACAAATTCCTCAAGACCATCCGGCTGTTGAACGCGACACCCTGCTTTGAGATGGATAGCCCGCCTGACACCGTTCAGGAGATTGATTTCACACGCCTTCTCAGAAGCGCCGAAAATGAATAAACGCATATACTGGATTGCATCCTATCCCAAATCGGGAAACACATGGATACGGCTGATACTCAGGCATATTTCAGCGGGGAGCGATTTCAGCCTGAACCATGGCGATGAAAGCCCGGATGCGTTGCGCAACGCTGTGGCAGCCTGCCGGTTTGATCGCTTGCAGGAACTCGAATCCAATACGGGATTTGGCGAGCGCGTTTCTGCCCGCACGCCTTTTTTCAGAAACGGCCGCCCCGGCGACTGGCACAATCATCTGAAGTCGCGGCATATAAAAAAATTATCGGTTGCCATGGAGATATCATGAAGAAACTCGACTATAAGTTACCGGTAATATATTGACGAAGCGGCAACATACAGCACCCGAAACGGATGCGATAAATTCCCGGAGCCTTACTTCGTGACTGCCCTTGCCACCTGTCTGTCCTGGTCGAGCGAGGTGTCCGCGCGCAACTACGTGGAGCGGATGCTGAGGGCCCAATCCATGTTCGGGCCGGACAATACAGCCCTTGATGGCAGCAGCGAGATGGCATTGGGCCGCAACCTGATGCGAATGCTGCCCGAAGACGTGCTCGACCGCCAGCCTGTGGACTTCGCCGGCGGCCGATACCAGCTCGTTGCCGATATTCGGCTGGATAATCGCGATGACTTACATAGCGAACTGGCGCTTTCCGCCCAGCAGGCACGCCTCCTTTGCGACGCGGCCGTTCTGGCTGCCGCCTTTGAACGCTGGGGAATAGAGGACACTCTGCCCAGACTGGCCGGCGTGTTCGCGATTGCCGTCCGGGACCGGAAAGACAAAACCCTGACGCTCGTTCGGGACCCGTCAAGCTACAGGCCTCTCTACTATTTCCAGCACCCCCGGTTCCTTGCGGCGAGCAGCATGCTCAAGGGATTGTTTGCTCTTGCCGACGTGCCGAGAGAATTGAACGAGACCTGGCTTGCCGAATATGTCTCGCTGCTGCCGCATAAAGGCCCCGTCACTTTCTTTCGGGATATCTCTCGCGTCGAACCCGGGCGCATGGTGCGCCTGTCGCAAGACAAGGCGCAAACCGTTCACTGGTGCGATTTGTCCAGCGTCCCCGAACAACGCTTCGGCTCGTTCGACGAAACCCTGGAAGCGCTCGATGATCTGATGCAGACTGTCGTTCGAGCCCAGACCCGCAGCATCGGCGGCGTCGGCAGTCATTTGAGCGGCGGCCTCGATAGCGGCGTCGTCACGGCGCTATCGGCGAAAATCCTTGCGGAAAAAGGAAAAACGCTAAGCGCCTATACCGCAGCGCCCCGCGCGCCCGAAGAGTTCTCCCCATCGCTTCGCGAGATCGCGGATGAAAGCCCCCAGGCCCGTCAGGTTGCCGCGCTTTTCCCCAATATCGAACACCGGATCATCTTCAACGATGCGAACCCCATGACCGACGTTGCCGCCCGGTACATCGGCATCATGGATGAAATACCGCTAAATCCCGCCAACCTTGTGTGGATGGACGCCATTCAGCGCGACGCCCACAAGCAAGGCATTTCGACGATCCTCAACGGCATCCAGGGGAACATCACCTTCAGCGCAGGCTTTGAATTGACCGCGCCGGAATTTCGCCATTGTCGATCCCGGCTATCCTATCTGCATCGTGTGGCATCCCTCGCCCAAGCCGGAGAACTCACGCCACGCCGCGCCATGGCCTATGTTCTGCACACCTTCCTGCCGCCCGCACTATTCCATGCCGTTCAGTCCCGGCTTTCCCGGGCACCGGAAGTGCCGAGCGGTGTTACACTTCTCAAAAGCGATGTCGTTTCAAACCTGGATCTTACCGACCGTGTGAACCGGCGGTATCGAATGCACGGGTTTGATGGGGAAACGGCAGGACACGGGCGCGCGTTTCTGCTGCAGCAGAGAGATCACGGCAGCTTGATGAAAGCCGGCCAGGCACTGAACCGTATCGATGAGCGTGACGTCTGCAGCGACCTCAGAATCGTCAAGTTCTGCCTGTCGGTTCCGATCGACCTGTTTTCCCATGGCCACGACCGGGCCTTGGCCAAGGCGCTGTATCAACGCCACCTTTCCGCAGACCGCCTTGCCGGTTTCGTAAAAGGCCGGCAAGCAGCGGATTCACATAGAATGTTCTTCTCCGAAAGGGAGAAGATCCTGTCAGAGATTGCACGCGCTACCGCAAAGAGTTCTCTTTTCCAAAACGTGGTACCGGAGCAACTCGTCAATTCTCAACCGGATACCCAGGCCGTGGATTTCCCTTTCTCACAGCAGGTTCGCTACTCAAGGCTTCTGGGCACCAGCCTGTTCATCAACCACATAAATGGCCGAAACAGCTGATGGAACCGGCCCGAGATTGCCGGAGGCTATCTGGCTTGAGTTATGCAGCGATGGGTGTGTCGTCCAGCATGGCGTAGTATCGCTCTTCGGCTTCGGCGGGCGGGATATGCCGACCGGCTCGAGCAACCGCCTGTTGTTGAACAACCAGTCCATCCCTCTCTCCTGAAGCGGAGAGAGCTTCAGGGATCTTGGCCCGCAAGATCCCCGGGAGATCAGGCCGTGGCGGAAACCAGCCAGGCGCTGTAGTCCATCATCACTCCCTCGCCCGGCCGGTAGTGACGCGCGTAGAGGGCCGTAAGGTCCGCAGCGGCGGCGGCCTGCACTTCCGGCGGGTAATCCAGCAGAACCTGCCCGAAGGCCATGGCATTTGTAGCGAAGGCCCTCGCCTCCTCAGCAGTGGCGCAAATCCCGCCAACCGGCAATTCACCTGCCGCCACGCCAACATCGACATAGCTGAAACCCGCGCCGTCCAGAACCTCGCGCAGGTAGTCGATCTCTTCGAACGCAAACGGCCCCGGCGCGCGGGGAACCGGGGCGGGCATTTCCACATGCTGACGGGCCACGGCCATGCCTGCCGTCATCCACGGGTTCTCGGCAGGCGGGCCCCAGACGGCCAGATCGATCCGCCCGCCGGGCCTGAGCTGCGCGCGCAAGTTCGCAAAGGCGGCCACGGGTTCATAAAAGAACATGGAGCCCAGCCGGGAGACCAGCCGGTCATAAGGCGCATCGGGCAGTGTGACGGTGGCGGCATCCGCGCAGACAAAGCTCGCATCCCGGACCCCCGCCTGCAGAGCGCGGCGCGTAGTCGCGGCGATCAGATCGGGCGAGATATCCAACCCCAGCACGCTGCCGCCTGGGACCACCGACAAGGCAACCGCAATCGTCGTAGCCCCGCCGCCACAGCCCAGATCGATCACCCGCTCCCCCGGCGCGAAAGCGGCGCGGGCCAGCAGGGCTTCTCCCACCGGGGCGATGGTGCCTTCGAAGCCCTTGAGGTTGGCCAGCCAGCGCGCGCCCATTTCGCCTGCCCAGTCCTCATACTTGAGAGCATCTGCATGGGGGTGCGCTGCGTCGGTCATGGCCTGTCGTCCCTTAATCAGCCGAGTGTCTGCCGGACCCAGCCGGTGATCGCGCTTTTCGGCATCGCGCCCGACTGACGGGCAATCTCCCGCCCGCCCGCGATCAGGATCATCGTCGGGATGGAGCGGATGCCGAAACGGCCCGCGATGGCCTGCTCAGCCTCGGTATCGAGCTTGCCGAGCCGGACCATCGGCTCCAGATCGGCGGCGGCAGCCTCGAACTGCGGGGCCATCTGGCGGCACGGGCCACACCATGCCGCCCAGAAATCGACCAGCAGCGGAATACCGCTCTTCACCGCATGGGCATCGAAATCGGCCGAAGTCAGCGTTACCGGATGGCCGTTGAACAGGGCCGATCCGCACCGGCCGCACTTACCGCCGCCGGTCAGCTTCTCACGCGGGACGCGGTTCAGTGAAGCGCAGGCCGGGCAGGCGATGATCAGCGGATCGGCCATGGGTCTTTCTCCTAGTTGCAGGCGGTCCCGCAAATCACGCAAAGCGCATGGATGATGGCCCGCACGACGTCATCCTTCAAACTGTAATAGCGCGTCTGCGCCTCGCCCCGGATGGCGACAACGCCCTCCTCACGCAGCAAGGCCAGATGCTGGGAGACGGAGGACTGCGAAAGCCCCGTCAGTTCCACCAGTTCGGTCACCGACACTTCGCCTTCGTCCATTCGGCACAACATCAGCAAGCGTTCGGGATGGCTCATCAGCTTGAGCCGGGCCGCCATGGCATTGGCGTTGGACTTGAGGACGTTGAGATCGGCGGGCTTCATTCTTCCTGGCTTCCTAACGGGCGACCATCGTCCCTGAGAACGACATAAATGGCCGGGATAACCAGAACTGTAAGCAAAGTGGAAGAGGCAAGACCGAACAACAGCGAAATTGCCAGCCCCTGGAAGATCGGATCGGTCAGGATCACTGCCGCCCCGATCATCGCCGCCGCCGCCGTCAGCACGATCGGCTTGAAGCGGATCATGCCCGCTTCCAGCAGCGTCTGGCGCAGGCTCTTGTCCGCCGAGCGCGTGTGACGGATGAAATCCACCAGCAGGATCGAATTGCGCACGATAATGCCTGCCAGCGCGATGAAGCCGATCATCGATGTGGCCGTGAACGGTGCGCCGAACAGGATATGGCCCATGACGATACCCACCAGCGTCAGCGGGATCGGCGTCAGGATCACCAGCGGAATGGTGAAACTGCGGAACTGGCCGACGACGAGCACATAGATGCCCAGCAGTGCCACCATGAAAGCCCCGCCCATGTCGCGGAAGGTCACCCAGGTGATCTCCCACTCGCCGTCCCACAGCAGCGAGGTGCGGCTTTCATCCTCTGGCTGGCCGTGCAGCAGGATTTCCGGTTTTTGCAGGCCGTGCGCCGCCCAGTCATAGCTGTTGACGGCATCGTCCACCGCCAGCATGCCATAGATCGGCGCTTCGTAGCGGCCCGCGAGTTCGGCCGTGACCATATCGGTTCCGCGCCCGTCGCGGCGGAAGATCGCGCGGCCGCCGGGCACCATCTCTGCCTTCACCAGTTCGCCAAGCTGCACGAGCTGCGGCCCCATCGGCCCTTGCGCCACCGCCACCGGCGTGGCCGCCAGCGCCGCCGACCAGGTGCGCTGCGACTGGTTCAGTGTCATTTCGATCGGCAGCGGATCGCGTCCGCTTCCCCGCGGCGCATACCCCACTGTCCGCGTGCCCAGCAGCGCGCCGATGGAATCGAAGAGCTGGCGTTCGGACAGGCCGTACTGGTCAAGCTTGGCCCGGTCCGGAATCAGCCTCAGCGTCGGGCGCGGCTGGCCGAAGGAATTGTCCACGTCGACAATGAAGGGCACCGACTTGAAGATCTTCTCCACTTGCTCGGCGGTCTTCACCCGGGTCGCTTCGTCGGGCCCATAGATTTCGGCCAGCAGCGTGGCGAGCACCGGCGGCCCCGGCGGCGTTTCCACCACCTTGAGCGAGCCGCCCGCAGGCAGAGCAATGGCCTTGAGCTTATTGCGCAGATCCACGGCGATTTCGTGGCTGGAACGCGAACGGTCCCCCTTGGGCAGCAGCGTCACCATCAGGTCGCCCATTTCCGGCTGGTTGCGCAGGAAATAGTGGCGCACCAGGCCGTTGAAATTGAACGGTGCAGATGTGCCTGCATAAGCTTCCATCGAGACCACTTCGGGCACCGTGCGGGTGGCCGCCGCGGCCTGTTCGAGCACGCGCGAGGTCGTCTCCAGACTGGTACCCTCGGGCAGATCGGCAACGAGCTGGACTTCGCTCTTGTTGTCGAACGGCAGCAGCTTCACCGTCACCGCCTTGAAGTAGAACATCGAGCAAGCCACCAGCGTGGCCACGCCCACCGCGATCAGGAAGCGCCAGGCGCTGCCCTTGCTCGCGATCACGCGCGAGGCGTAGCGGGCATAAAGCGCGCCCAGTTTGCCGCCGTGCGGGCCCTCATGCTCGTGATGGGCGAGCGCGGCGCGGGCAAAGCGGATCATGAGCCAGGGCGCGATGATCACGGCCACGAAGAAGCTGAAGATCATCGCGGCCGAGGCATTGATCGGGATCGGCGCCATGTAGGGGCCCATCAGCCCGGAGACGAACAGCATCGGCAGCAGCGCCGCCACCACGGTCAGCGTGGCGATGATCGTCGGATTGCCGACTTCGGCGACGGCCTCCACCGCCGCATCGATGCGGCTGCGGTCATCCTTCATCGCCCAGTGCCGCGCAATGTTCTCGATCATGACGATGGCATCGTCGACAAGGATACCGATCGAGAAGATCAGCGCAAACAGGCTCACGCGGTTGATCGTGAAGCCCATGACGTTGGACGCGAACATGGTTAGCATGATCGTCGTCGGGATGACGATCGCCGTCACCCCCGCTTCGCGCCAGCCGATGGCGAAGCCGATCAGGATAACGATGGACACCGTCGCCAGCGCGAGGTGGAAGATCAGTTCGTTGGCCTTCTCGTTCGCGGTCTCGCCATAATTGCGGGTAACGGCGACATTCACCGAATCCGGGATCAGCTTGCCTTCCAGCAAGTGGACGCGATCGACGATCTGCTCGGATACGGTCACGGCATTGGCGCCAGCCCGCTTGGCGATGGCCAGGCTGACGGCCGGCTCCATCGACCATTTGCCGTTCGCATCCTTCGCCCAGCGCCAGGACCGCGCCTGATCCTGCGTCGGCGCCTGCTCCACCGAGGCGACATCCGACAGCAGCACCGGCGCCCCGGTGATCGAGCGAACCGTCAGCCGCGAAAGCTCCCGCGCATCGCGCAGGCTCTGCCCGGCCACCACCAGCGCGGCTTCCCCCCCTTCCCGCACGGTTCCGGCGGGGAACGAACGGTTGGCCTGACTTACCGCCTCGATCACGCTGCCCAGCGGCACCCGGTGCGCAGCCAGCTTCGCCGGATCGGGCACCACACGCAGCGCCATCTTCTGGCCGCCGGTGATAAAAGTCAGGCCGACATCATCGACCTTGGCCACTTCCGTCCGCAGCTTGCCCGCCAGTTCGGCCAGCGCCTGATCGGTCCACTGCCCTGCCGCGCCCGGCCTGGGCGTCAGCGTAAGAACGACGATCGGAACGTCGTTGATACCGCGCACCGTCACCTGCGGCGGCGGAATGCCTACCGGAATGCGGTTCTTGTTGGCCTCGATCTTCTCGTTGATGCGGGTCACCGCGTCTTCGGGATCGGAACCGACAAGGAAACGCGCCGTCACCAGCACGCCATTGTCCTGCGCCTGTGTGTAGACGTGTTCGACGCCGTTCACGCTCTTGACGATGGTTTCAAGCGGCTTGGCCACCAGTTCCACGGCATCGGAGGCGGAAAGCCCCGGCGCCTGGACCATGATGTCCACCATCGGCACCTTGATCTGCGGCTCTTCCTCGCGCGGGATGGTGATCGTGGCGATCAGGCCGACGATGATCGCGGCCATCAGGAACAGCGGCGTGAGCGGCGACTGGATCGTCGCGCGCGTCAGCTTTCCGGAGAGGCCGAGATTCATTTCGCCGCCCCGATCAGCGTGTCACCGGCGGACACGCCGGAGAGGATCTCCACTTTGCCCGCCTCTGCGACAGGCGCGGTCTGCACCGGTACTAGCGTGGCCGTGCCGTTCTTGCCCGCCAGCGTCACGTAATCGATGCCGTAGCGCTCGGTAACATAGGTTCTGGGCACCAGCAGCGCCTTGCGGCTGCCGGTTTCCACTTTGGCGGCCACGCGCCGCCCGATCAGCGTGTTGTCGATGCCGGGCATCCGGACATCCGCCGCCACTTGCCCTGCCGTAACCGAAGGATAGACCTTGATGACCTTGCCTGTCGTCCCGCCCGAACCGACGCCGCCCGCCTTTACCAGCGAGCCGGGATGGACCCTGGCGGCCAGCGATTCGGGGATTTGCAACCGCACGATCACTGGCCCTGCGGTAATCACTGCGATCGCCATGCCCGGCGCCACGGGCGCGCCGACGGGAACGTCCGCGCGCAGCACCCGGCCACTGGCGGGCGCGACGACGGCACCCTGCCCGGCCACGGCCGTCGCCGCCGCATACTGCGCGCGCGAGGCCGAAGCGGCCGCCTGCGCCTGCTCCAGCCGGGCATCGGCATAGACGCCGTTGTCATGCAGGAATTTCACGCGCTTCAGTTCGGACTGCGCCTGCACCATCTGTGCCTTTGCAGCCGCCGCCTGCGGGCCGAGCTGGCTATCAACGATGCGCCCGATCGTCTGTCCCTTGCGGACCATGTCGCCCTCCCGCACCGAAAGCGCGGTAAGGATGCCGGGGATGCGTGCCAGCACTTGCGCCTGATCGACCGTAGCGACTTCCGCGCTCACGTCCTGCCAGTCCGCCGTATTGCTTTTCTGCAGCACGAGCCGGGGCCCGGAAGGCGCCTTGCCCTCCTGCTGCGCCGCGTCCTCGCCGCCGCCGCAACCTGCCAGCGGCAGGCCCAGCACGGACAGGGAGAGTGCGGACAGAATCAGGACTTTTGCGCGCATCATGACATCCCCTGTGCTCTGTTTTGCGTGTTCTATCCGGCCTTTGCGCTCAGCGTTCCACGGGCAGACTCGCCGCCTGCCAGGCCC
>JARROF010000096.1:10956-17358 GCA_037384205.1 Novosphingobium sp.
TCCACGGGCAGACTCGCCGCCTGCCAGGCCCCGAAACCACCCGCGAGATTCGTATCCACTTCAGCCTGCGCAATCCCGCACTTGTCCAGCGCCATGCCCGAGCGCTTGCCGCCCAAGCAATTGAGCACCAGTCTCTTGCCTTGCGGATGCGGCAGCTTCGAAGCCTGGAATGTAGAAAGCGGCATATTCACCGCGCCGGGGATGTGCCCGGCGGCGAATTCGTCCGCCTCGCGCACGTCCACCACCAGCGCCTCGCCCGCGTCCAGCATCGCGTCGAGCTGCTGCGCGGTGACTTCCTTGTGCCCGGGCTTACCCAATCCGAAGACCATCTCTCTCACCTCTTGCCTGAGTTGCGCATGAAGCGGCTGCGCCGCCGTACATTGGCTATTGCATATATTCTATATCCGTTATATTAGTCAAGTCACATACAGGGAAATCTATCGGGGCGCTCCCGCTGGCAGGCTTGCCGGCCGAGACGACCTGACAACGGGAGAGAATGACATGTCATTGCCCCATATCATTATCCTTGGCGCAGGCCTGGGGGGCACGATCGCAGCCTACGAAATCCGTGACGCCGTAAAGGGCAAGGCGGAAGTGACAGTGGTGAATGACCAGGACGATTACTGGTTCGTCCCCAGCAATCCCTGGGTCGCCGTGCGCTGGCGCGAACCGGAAGCGATCAAGGTGCACCTGCCCCCGATCATGAAGAAAAAGGGCATCGGCTTCACCTCCGTGGGCGCGAAGAAAGTCCACGCCGCGGAAAACCGCATCGAGCTCAACGACGGCGCTTCGCTGAACTACGATTACCTCGTCATCGCCACCGGCCCCGAACTCGCCTTCAACGAGATCGAAGGGCTTGGCCCCGATGGCCATACCGTATCGGTGTGCAAGACCGACCATGCCGCCGAAGCCGCCGAAGCATTCGACCGTTTCTGCGCCGATCCCAAGCCGATCGTGGTCGGCGCGGTTCAGGGCGCGTCCTGCTATGGCCCGGCCTATGAATTCGCGCTGATCCTCGACACCGAACTCAAGCGCCGCAAGATCCGCGACAAGGTGCCGATGACCTTCGTCACCGCCGAACCCTACATCGGCCACCTCGGGCTCGACGGCGTGGGCGATACCAAGGGCCTGCTCGAAAGCGAGCTGCGAAACCGCCATATCAAGTGGATCTGCAACAACCGCATCACCAGAATCGAAGACGGCATGATGCACTGCGAGGAACTGGCCGAAGACGGTTCGGTCAAGGCCGCGCACGATCTGCCCTTCGGCTATTCGATGCTGCTGCCCGCGTTTCGCGGCGTCGATGCGGTGATGGGCGTGGAAGGCCTCGTCAATCCGCGCGGTTTCGTTCTGGCGGACAAGCACCAGCGTAATCCCAACTTCAAGAACGTCTATTCGCTGGGCGTGTGCGTGGCGATCCCGCCGGTCGGCCCGACGCCGGTGCCGGTGGGCGTGCCCAAGACCGGGTTCATGATTGAATCGATGGTCACTGCGATTGCCGCTAACCTGAAACTGGAACTCGCGGGCAAGGAGCCGACCGAGGAAGCCACCTGGAACGCGGTATGCCTCGCCGACTTCGGCGATGGCGGCGTGGCCTTCGTTGCCCAGCCGCAAATCCCGCCGCGCAATCTCAACTGGTCGTCGAGCGGCAAGTGGGTGCACATGGCCAAAGTCGGGTTCGAGAAGTACTTCCTGCACAAAGTGCGCAGCGGCAAGAGCGAGCCGTTCTACGAAAAGCTCGCCATGCATGCCCTCGGCATTCGCAAGCTGCGCTTCAAGTAGAGGAGAAGGATCGATGAATCTCGATGCTGCCGTTCTTCGCTTCGCGGGCGTGGTCGTCCTCGTCAGCGTGCTGCTCTCGATCTATGTCCATCCCTACTGGATCGGGCTGACGATCTTTGCCGGGCTCAATATGCTGCAGGCCAGCTTCACCGGATTTTGCCCTGCCGCAATGATCTTCAAAAAGCTGGGTGTGAAACCCGGAAACGCCTTCCACTGAGCGAGATCGATATGCGCCGCCCGCTGCTTCTGTCGCTGATGCCCGCCGCATGTCTGGTGTCGTGCCTGGCCACTGCCCCCGTGGCGGCGGCGCAGGATCTCGACACCACGATTGCCGATGCCCTGTCCCATGCCCCCACGCTGGCCGCCGCCAGGGCGGAAGAGGCAGCGGCGAATGCCCGGCTCGACCGGGCCAGGGCGGAAAGCAATCCGCTGCTGCGCGCCGAGGGCTCGGTGGCCACGGGCCGCATCGACAATGGCGGCTTCTTCGGCATCAAAGCCGCCGATACGACGCCGCTGGCCCTGCAAGCCACGGCGGAAATGCCGCTCTACGCGGGCGGGCGTATTTCTGCAGCGATCGATCAGGCCAAAGGCGGCGCGAAGATCGCCGGTTTCCAGACCGAACAGACCCGCCTGCAGACTGTGGTCCGGGCGATTTCCACCTACACCGAAGTGCTGACCGCACGGAAGCTCGCCACCCGTTTCGACCGTCTCGTCTCCGAACTCACCGAAGTCGAGCGACAGGCCGGGCTGCGTTTCAGGGCCGGGGAAATCTCCAGCGCCGATCTCGCACAGGCCCGCGCCCGCAAGGCGCAGGCGGATGCCGGGCAGGCGCACGCACAGGGCCGCCTCGCCTCGGCGGAGGCCGCCTACCAGCGCCTGACCGGCAAGCCCGCAGGCAATCTCGCCCCCCTGCCCGCTCTGCCGCGCACGCCGCCCACGCTCGATGAAGCGCTGGACCTTGCCCGCAACGCCAACCCCTCGATGCGCCAGGCCAAGGCCGCCGTCGATGTCGCCAAGGCCGGTGCCCGCGCCGCCCGGGCGGAAGGCCTGCCGCAAGTAGGCGCCTTTGCCGAAGCCGCGCATGTGCGCGACCAGTTCTTTTCCGGCTACAAGGCGGATTCGGTCGCCGTCGGCATCCGGGGCAAGTGGACGATCTTTGCAGGCGGCCGCGTCGCCACGCAGACCCGTGCCGCCGATGCGCAAGTGGATGCCAGCGAGGCCCGGCTGCGTCAGGCCGACCAGGCGCTGAAAGGCATGGTGATCGATGCCTGGACCGGCCTCGCCACGGCCAACCGCATGGTCGATGCCACACGCCTGCAAAACGAAGCCGCCGCAGAGGCCCTGCGGGGCCGCAAGCTGGAAGCGAAAGTGGGCTCCGTGCCAGTGCTTGCCGTGCTCGATGCCGAGCGCGAGGCGATCGCCGCCGAAGCCGCGCTGCTGGAAGCACAGGGCCAGCGCCTTGTCGCCGCCTGGCAGCTCAATGCGCTTACCGGGAATATCGACTGAATGGCGGCGCGGCCGTTGATCGGTTTAGCCAATCACAGAGATCAGACCTGTCTGCTTTAAAAATTAGATGCAGCTTATATTATGGAATTGTGATTTAAACGGAAGGAAATCACTATGACTGATATGCCTGCAATGCCCCCATCGATGCCGCGCATCAACGAACCGGCCCCGGACTTCAAAGCCAAGACCACGCATGGCGAGCGCTCGCTCGCCGATTACCGGGGCAAATGGCTGATACTCTTCTCCCACCCGGCGGACTTCACCCCCGTCTGCACCACGGAGTTCATGGCTTTCGCCCGTCACGCAGGCGAATTTGCGGACATGAATACCGAACTTCTGGGCCTGTCGATCGATTCGAACTACGCCCACATCGCCTGGGTGCGCAGCATCAAGGAAAAGTTCGGAGTCGAAATCCCGTTCCCCATCATCGAGGACATTTCGATGAATGTGGCGACCGCCTATGGCATGGTCCATCCAGGCGCGTCCGACACGCAGGCCGTGCGGGCCACGTTCATCATCGATCCGGATGGCATGCTGCGCGCCATGGTCTACAACCCCATGTCGAACGGCCGTTCGATCGCCGAGTTCGTGCGCCTGATGCAGGCGCTCCAGACGGCCGATGCCAACAAGGTGGCCACGCCCGAAGGCTGGCAGCCCGGACAGGACGTGATCGTCCCTCCGCCGCAGACGGCCCCCGCCGCCGAGACCCGCGCCAGCGAGGGTTTCGATACCGTCGATTGGTACTTCAGCACCAGGAAGCTGTAACCGCAAGAGCACTGCGCCCGGGCACCGGGCGCAGCGACTGCGGCAAGTGTCTAAAGCGAGATATCACCATGCCGGATTCAACAATCGAAACCGCCGTTTCCATCGTGAGCGCCGCCGTCCATGACGGCCGGAAGCCCGTGGTGCGCACGTTCTTCGACGAAGCGACCTTCACGGCCACGCATGTCGTCCACGA
This sequence comes from Novosphingobium sp., assembly GCA_037384205.1. GTDB lineage: Bacteria > Pseudomonadota > Alphaproteobacteria > Sphingomonadales > Sphingomonadaceae > Novosphingobium. The sequence continues at coordinate 15,203 of JARROF010000096.1, forward strand.
TCCGGAAACGAAACGCGCCGCAATTATCGATTCCGTGCTCGATTTCGATCAGCCCTCGGGCCGCACCAGCCATGGTTCGGCCGATGCCGTGGTCGCCTATGTGCGCGCGGAAAGCCTGATGGTCGACTGGCTGCTCGAGACCCACGCCCATGCGGATCACTTGTCCGACGCGCCCTATATCCAGCAGGAACTGGGCGGCACGTTGGTGATCGGCAGCGAGATCCGCACCGTGCAGGGCGTGTTCGCCAAAATCTTCAATGAGCCGGACAGCTTCGTGCACGACGGCTCCCAGTTCGGCCGCCTGATGCAGGACGGCGATCGCTTCACGCTCGGCGGGATCGAGGCCATCGCGCTCCACGTCCCCGGCCACACGCCCGCCTGCCTTGCCTATGTCATCGGCGATGCCGTCTTCGTGGGCGATACGCTGTTCATGCCCGACTACGGCACTGCCCGCGCGGATTTTCCCGGCGGCGATGCCCGCACCCTGTTCCGCTCGATCCGCCGCCTGATGCAACTGCCGGACGCCACGCGCGTATTCCTGTGCCATGACTACAAGGCCCCGGACCGTGACGAATACGCCTGGGAAACCACCATTGGCGCCGAGAAAGCGGGCAACATCCACGTCCACGACGGTGTGAGTGAAGACGAATTCGTGGCCATGCGCGAAGCACGCGACGCCACGCTGGACATGCCACGCCTGATCCTGCCCTCGATCCAGGTCAACATCCGCGCCGGGCATTTTCCGGAGCCCGAGGGGAACGGTGTCAGCTACCTCAAGCTGCCGCTGAACCTGCTGTGAAACGCGATCATGCTGCGTCTACCCCAGCCATTTTCGTCATTGCGGGGAAGCGAAGCCGACGAAGCAATCCAGAGCAGCGCAAACCGGCCTCTGGACTGTCGCGCGGCCTGCGGCCGCTCGCAATGACGATTGACTTGCAAGGCCTTGAAGAATGACCGAACTGCAATACGTGCTGGGCGGCCTCAGCGGCATTCTGGTCGGCTTCACGCTCGGGCTGGTGGGTGGTGGCGGTTCGATCCTGGCGGTGCCGCTGATGGTCTATTTCGTCGGCGTGAAAAGCCCGCACCTGGCCATCGGCACCAGCGCGCTGGCAGTGGCCGTCAATGCGCTGGCCGGGGTCTGGAACCACGCGCGCGAAGGTAACGTCAAATGGCGCTGCGGCGCGGCTTTCGCCGCCGCCGGGATCATCGGCGCGCTGGCGGGCTCGACGCTGGGCAAGGCGTTCGACGGGCAGAAGCTGCTGTTCCTGTTCGCGCTGCTGATGCTGGTGGTCGCCTTCGCGATGTACCGGGGGCGCAAGGATGCCGGGGTGGAAGGCGTCACCTGCAACCGGGAAAACCTGCCCAAGGTGCTGAGCTTCGGGTTCGGCACCGGCACGCTTTCGGGCTTCTTCGGGATCGGCGGCGGGTTTCTGATCGTGCCCGCGCTGGTCGCCTCCACCGCGATGCCCATCTACCGCGCGGTGGGGACCTCACTGATCGCGGTCGCGGCCTTCGGGCTGACGACGGCGGCGAACTATGCCTGGTCTGGGCTGATCGACTGGCCGCTGGCGGCAACCTTCATCGGCGGCGGCGTTCTCGGCACCGGCCTTGGCGCTCTTGCCGCCCGGCGCCTCTCCGCCGCGAAAGGGCGGCTCAACACGCTCTTCGCCGCACTGATCGCCTGCGTGGCGCTCTACATGCTGTACCGCAGCGAATAGCCGCCTCTCGCGTCACCGTTCCCCGGCCAGCAAAACCCCTCCCGCCTTCCGGCGAAAGGAGTGTTTGTTGGCCGGGATGGCCGCATGAATTCAGGCGATCGCGCCTTCGATCCAGCCCTTGAGCGCACTCTTGGGCGCGGCGCCGAGCTTGTCGGCCACCTTTTCGCCGCCCTTGAACAGCACCAGGTAGGGGATCGACTTGACGCCGAACTGCATCGGGGTGTCGCTGTTGGCCATGATGTCCATCTTGGCGATAGTCACCTGATCGGCCAGTTCCTCCGAGATTTCCTCCAGCGCCGGGCCGATCATCTTGCACGGGCCGCACCAGTCCGCCCAGAAATCGACCAGCACCGGCTTGTCGGAATCGAGGACATCGCTTTGAAAGCTGGCGTCAGTTACGGCTTTGGTCGGCATGAAAGGTCTCCTGAACTGCGTTGG
>JARROF010000097.1:0-10913 GCA_037384205.1 Novosphingobium sp.
GGTGCTCACCCTATTTCGGTGTTGAAGGCCTGGCAGCCATCGGCACGATGTTCGGCCAGATCATGGCGGATGTGACCGACCTCGCGATCGACATCCGTCCGGGCGGCCGGAAATCGAGAGCGATGCCGCCGGGGACGATCATATGCACATGCGAATGGCGCCTCATCGCCGGGCCCCGGGTGTGGAGCAGAGCGGTGATACCGATGCGCGCGCGAGGTGCTTCGGATCATGTCCTTGACCAGCCGCTGGCGCAGCGTCGGGGATTGCGGCAAGGCCGGTTTGAACAAGGAACCGAAATACCAGACGCCCGCCTCCGCAAACCCGCCTCAGAAGTACTTCATCTCAATCCGGATCGACTTGACCCCGCCGTCCACGGGCACGCCCACTTTGGTGTACTTGGGCTTGCCGAGGTTGAAAATGTTGATCGAGGGGTTATTCGACATCGCACCGCCATCGGACATGATGTCGGTCTTGCCGTTGCCGTTGAGATCGTGACGTACCGCAACGCCATAGGATCCAGGCCCGGGAACCGGCAGGCAGAACGTCATCGTGCCTTCTCTGGCGGGCACTTCGATGCGTGAAAGCCACTTGCCCTTTTCCAGCCACTCATCCTGCGTGGCGCGGTAGGCCTGCACGCGCAGCTTGCCTTCGGACGTCTTGATGCCGTCCACCGTAACCATCACTGCGGATGGCGAACCGGCGGTGCAGCGGCTCATGTCGTTGGGTATCCTGTTGCGGTATTCCGCAGCCGCGATGGCAACTGGCGACATCGTGCCAGCAAGCGCCAGGAGCACAACAAAAGCGGCAGACCGCCGCCCGACAGCCGCGCGTCCGGTTGCACCGGAAATATATTCGATCATGTACCGTCCATATCTTTGCCAAAGGGCATTTCAGTCGATCCCGGGACGGACTTGCACCGTCCGGCATATCGGAAGCCCTTCTTCTTACCTGAAAAAATGCCCCTCACGCCGTGAATGACAACTGAATTGCCCGTTGCCGGCAATGCAGGTCCAGCTCTCGCCGCCCCCGGCGCGCACCCGCATTGAGCCCGAACAGAAGGCAAATCCGCAGCTCCAAAACACTGCGCGTGTGGAAAACATAAGGTTGACAACTTGTCCATCAAAGATTCGGTGCCCTATTCTTCCGCGCCAAGGAGTATCGTTTCCTCGCATGACCGTTCCATTGATTTCCCCGTCGATCCTCTCTGCCGATTTTGCGTGCCTGGGAGAAGAAGTCCGCGCCATCGACGAAGCTGGCGCGGACTGGATTCATGTCGATGTGATGGACGGCCATTTCGTGCCCAACATCACGATTGGCCCGGCAGTGGTGAAGGCCCTTCGCACGCATTCGGCCAGGCCGTTTGACGTGCATCTGATGATCTCCCCGGTAGATAGCTATCTGGAAGCTTTTGCAGAAGCCGGCGCGGACATCATCACCGTGCACCCCGAAGCGGGCCCGCACGTCCACCGCACGGTGCAGACGATCAAAAATCTGGGCAAGAAGGCCGGCATCTCGCTCAACCCGGCGACACCGGCCAAGATGCTCGACTACCTGATCGACGAGGTCGATCTGGTACTGGTGATGAGCGTCAATCCCGGCTTCGGCGGGCAGAGCTTCATCTCCAGCCAGCTTCGCAAGATCGAGGCGGTGCGCAAGATGATCGAGAAATCAGGCCGCGATATCCGTCTGGAAGTGGACGGCGGCGTCGATGCGAAAACGGCCCCGCTGTGCGTCTCCGCGGGCGCCGATACGCTGGTGGCCGGATCGGCCACGTTCCGCGGCGGCCCCTCGCAATATGCAGCGAACATCAAGATGCTGAAGGGATTAGGCTGAACCGTGACTGTCAGGACCCGCCAACGGCCGAAGAGCGGAAAACTCGGGGAGGCCCGGGCGGTTCCCCTGTCGGCGGCCGCTGAGGAGGGTGTGTTGACTAAAAGCGCGGATGCGGCCGAAGTGGAAGCCTCTTCCCGGAACGGCGGCTCGGCACCGGCAGAAACCGGCCGCAATCTGGCGCTGGCCGATTTTTCGGCACCCTCGGTCCATGTCGGCGAGCGGCTGATCCGCATGGCCTATCGCATGGGCATCCCCGGCTCGATGCTCACCGCGCCGATGGGCAAGAAAGCACGCACGCGGCTGCTGGCAACCGTCAGCAACACGCTGCCCGGAGACCGCGTGGCGGGGACCGCGATCCGCGCCGGGCATTTCCTTGTCCACGGTGCCAAAACGCCAGTCGCGCAAGTCGATTACGCCGGAGCCGCGCGCGTCACTCCGCCGCTCGAAAAAGTCGTCCACTCGTTTTCGTGGCTGACCGATCTGGAAGCCACCGGCCCGCGTGAGCAGGGCGCGCCGGTGGCCGAACGCATTCTCACCTCCTGGCTCCAGGCCAATCCCGAACCGCCCGCCAAGCCCGGCAAGGGCCCCGCATGGAGCGTGGGCAATACCGGGATGCGCCTTATGAACTGGCTGGTGCACGCACCGCTGATCATTTCGGGCGAAAAGGCGCTGCGCTCGCGCGTGCTCGCCCATATCGCCGCGACCGCGCGCTGGCTGGACCGCCATGTGACGCGTGGCGAGGATCAGCTGGCCGAAGTCGCAGGCTGGTGCGGCATCGTTTCGGCCGGCCTGCTGCTGCCGGACGGCCGTCCGCGCCGCCTTTATGGCGAGGCCGGGCTGATCAAGGCGCTGGGCGAACTGATGGGCGATGACGGCGGCGTCCTTTCGCGCAGCCCGCTGGCGCAGATGGAAGCCATCGCGCTGCTGGTGCGGCTGCGCAATTGCTACAACGCCACCCGGCGCGATCCGCCCGAAGCGATCGAGCGCGTCATTGAAATGCTGGTGCCGCCGCTGCTGGCGCTGACCCACGGCGATGGCTCGCTGGGATCGTGGCAAGGCGGCTGGGCCGTCGACGGCGAGGATGTCAGCGCGCTGGTCGCCGCCAGCGGCGTGCGCACCCGCCCGCTGCGCGACGTGCGCCAGTGGGGCTATCAGCGCGTGCTCGCCAACAAGACCATCCTGCAGTTCGACACGTCGCCCCCGCCGATGCCGCAGCACGCGCGCTACGGCTGCGCCTCCACGCTGGCGTTCGAGCTGTCGCACGCCGGGAACCGGGTGATCGTGAACTGCGGCGGCGCCGCGAGCGGTGGCGGGCTGGTGCCGGTGCGGCTGGAACAGGGCCTGCGCGCGACGGCGGCCCATTCCACGCTCACGCTCGACGATGCCAATTCCACCGCGATCCTGATCAACGGCATGATCGGTTCCGGCGTCAGCCAGGTCGATGTCGACCGCAAGACCCTGCCACGCGATGACGGCTCCACCACCACGCGCATCGAGGCCAGCCACAACGGCTATGCCGCGCGCTACGGCCTCACGCATCAGCGCATCCTGATCCTGCGCGACGACGGCACCGAACTGCGCGGAGAGGACCTGCTGCTGCCATCGAGCCGCAAGGGCAAGCGCGGCAAAGTGGGCTTCGCCATCCGCTTCCACCTCGCGGCCGATGTCGACGTGGCGCTCACCGCCGACGGGCAGGGCGCGGGGCTCGCGCTTTCGGACGGTTCCTACTGGCAGTTCCGCAGCGGCGCGGGCGACGTGACGATCGAGGATTCGCTCTGGGTAGACGGCCAGGGCCGCCCGCAGGCGACGCAGCAACTGGTGATCCAGGGCCTCGTCTCGCGCGGCGGCGGCAACTTCGGCTGGCTGCTCAAGAAAATGAGCTGAGCGGGCTTCGCACGCCCCCAAACCCCCAGCACTCTTGCCCCCTTCCCCCGCCGGGCCTAAGGGCGCGCGCAAAGATAGTTCGCGAAGGAACCCCGCTCATGACCGATTCCGTCCAGATCCGCCGTGCCTTGCTCTCGGTGTCCGACAAGACGGGCCTTGCGGAACTCGGCAAAGTTCTGGCCGAACGTGGCGTGGAGCTCATCTCGACCGGCGGCACCGCCAAGGCCCTGCGCGAGGCCGGGCTCGAAGTAAAGGACATCTCCGATGTCACCCACTTCCCCGAAATGATGGACGGCCGCGTCAAGACGCTGCACCCCAAGGTCCACGGCGGCCTGCTGGCGGTGCGCGACAATCCCGAACATGCCGCCGCGATGGCGGAACATGAAATCGGCGCGATCGACCTGGTGGTGGTCAACCTCTACCCCTTCGAAGCGACGGTGGCCAAGGGCGCGGACCGCGATACGATCATCGAGAACATCGACATCGGCGGCCCCTCGATGGTCCGCTCGGCGGCAAAGAACCACGCCTATGTCACTATCGTCACCGATCCCGGCGACTACGAAGGCCTGATGGTCGAGCTGGAAGCCACCGACGGCTGCACCACGCTGGGCTTCCGCAAGCTGATGGCCGCGCGCGCCTTCGCGCAGACGGCCGCTTACGATTCGATGATCAGCCAGTGGTTCGCCTTTGCCGATCAGAAGCAGCAGTTCCCCGAGATGCTGGCGGTCAACGGCCGCCTCGTCACTGAACTGCGCTATGGCGAAAACCCGCACCAGAAGGCCGCGCTCTATACGCCGGTCGGCCCCTACACCAAGGGCCTTGCGCAGGCCGAGCAGATCCAGGGCAAGGAGCTGTCCTACAACAACTACAATGACGCTGACGCGGCTTTCGAGCTCTGCGCCGAATTCAAGGGGCAGAAGCCTTCGGTGGTGATCGTCAAGCACGCCAATCCCTGCGGCGTCGCGCAGGCCGATACGCTGCTGAGCGCCTGGGAAGGCGCGCTCGCGTGTGACGATGTCTCGGCCTTCGGCGGCATCGTCGCCGTCAACCAGACACTCGACGGCCCCACGGCCGAGGCGATCTGCAAGATCTTTACCGAAGTCGTCGTCGCCCCCGATGCCGACGAAGCAGCCCGCGAATTCTTCGCGAAGAAGAAGAACCTGCGCCTGCTGCTGACCGGCGACCTGCCCGATCCGCACCGGGGCGGGCTGAACGTCAAGCCGATCACCGGCGGCCTGCTCGTGCAGGGCCGCGACAACGGCGCCATCGGTTTCGACGATCTCAAGGTCGTGACCGAACGCGAACCCACCGATCAGGAACTGCAGGACGGCCTGTTCGCCTGGACCGTCGCGCGCCACGTGAAGTCCAACGCCATCGTCTATGCCAAGGATGGCGTGACGGCGGGGATCGGCGCGGGCCAGATGAACCGCCGCGATTCTTCGCGCATTGCCGCGATGAAGGCCGCCGAAGCCGCCGAGAAGTTCGGCTGGGACAAGCCGCGCACGGCAGGCAGCGCAGTCGCCTCCGATGCGTTCTTCCCCTTCGCGGACGGCCTGCTGGCCGCCGCCGAAGCCGGGGCGACCGTCGTGATCCAGCCGGGCGGCTCGATCCGCGACGACGAAGTGATCAAGGCCGCAAACGAGGCGGGACTCGCCATGGTCTTCACGGGAATGCGCCATTTCCGCCACTGAGCCGCGCACGGGACTTCTCTCTGGGCAGGCAGTTCACCGCAGCCTGCCCACTGCTCATCGCAGAATGATGCACTGCAGCGCGATGTTCACTGGACGGAAAGCCCCTTCCCGTCATTTGGACGACATAAATCGCAAAACCAACCGGATCGCTGCGCAGACCATGGGACTTTTCAAGGCCGACTTTTACCGCTTCTTCGCCATCGGTTTCGCCGGGGGGGCATTGCTGGTGTTCGGTGCGATGGGCCTCGACAGCCACGCCATCCTGGCGGACAATATCGTCCCGCCCGCCCAGGCCGAAACCGCGCACTGACACGGCGGCGATTGCGCCATCCTGCCGGACACCCCATATGGGGGCCATGTCCGGTTCTCATGTCCATCACGAACATCACGGCGACAATCTGATAAAGGCCGCGCGTCTGGCTTTGCAGGAGTCAGGCGAACAGTGGACCGAAATGCGCGCCGATGTCTTCGCCGCCCTGGCCGAGCGCGAATGCCCCGCTTCCGCCTATGACCTTGCCGAAAGCGTTTCGGCCCTGCGCGGCAAGCGGGTGGCGCCCAATTCGGTCTACCGCATTCTTGACCTGTTCGTGCGCACCAATCTCGCGCGCCGGGTGGAAAGCGCAAATGCCTATCTCGCCAACAGCCATCCCGGCTGCCGCCACGATTGTATCTTCCTGATCTGCGATGCCTGCGGCAAGGCCGTGCATATCGATGACGACCGCCTGACAGGCGCCCTGATCGGCGCCGCCCTAGAGGCCGGGTTCGCCGATGTCCGCCCGGTGGTGGAACTGCGTGGCACCTGCGCGGACTGCAGTTAGAACGAGCTGCAGGAAATCTGGATCGAGACCCGCTCTCCCCGAGCTTGTCGAAGGGTGTTCGACCCGGTGCAGGGCCGGCACACTCTGATCGGCGATGACAGTCGCTGTCAATCGACAGGAAAGTAACAAGCGTGTAAGGGGCAAACGATGAACGCCAACCCGGCCACACCTTTGCTCGATACGGTTTCGACTCCCGACGACCTCCGCAAGCTCAAGCCGGCGCAACTACGCCAGCTTGCCGACGAATTGCGCAGTGAAACTATATCGACCGTGGGCCAGACCGGCGGGCATCTGGGGTCCGGCCTCGGTGTCGTCGAGCTGACCGTAGCGATTCACTATGTCTTCAATACGCCCGACGACCGGCTGATCTGGGACGTGGGGCATCAGGCCTATCCGCACAAGATCATCACCGGCAGGCGTGACCGTATCCGCACGGTGCGTCAGGGTGGCGGGCTTTCGGGCTTCACCAGGCGGTCCGAAAGCGAATACGATCCGTTCGGCACCGCGCACAGTTCCACCTCGATCTCGGCCGCACTGGGCTTTGCCATCGCCAACAAGCTGAAGAATCAGCCGGGCCGCGGCATCGCCGTAATCGGTGACGGCGCGATGAGCGCAGGCATGGCCTATGAGGCGATGAACAACGCACGCGAGGCGGGCAATCGTCTGGTCGTGATCCTCAACGATAACGACATGTCGATCGCGCCGCCCGGTGGCGGGCTTTCGGCCTATCTGGCCCAGCTCGTGTCCTCGCGCCCGTTCCTCTCGCTGCGCGAAGTGGCCCGGCGCATCTCGCGCCATCTGCCCGAACCGCTGCACAAGGCCGCCCGCAAGACAGACGAATTCGCACGCGGCATGGCGATGGGCGGCACGCTGTTCGAGGAACTGGGATTCTACTACGTCGGCCCGGTCGACGGGCACAACCTCGACCAGTTGATCCCGATCCTCGAAAACGTGCGCGACGCGGCCGAGGGCCCCTGCCTGATCCACGTGGTGACGCAGAAGGGCAAAGGCTATGCCCCGGCCGAAAACGCCGCAGACAAGTATCACGGCGTGCAGAAGTTCAACGTCGTCACTGGCGAACAGGTCAAGGCGCCCGCCGGGGCGCCCAGCTACACCGGCGTCTTTGCCAAGGCGCTGATCCTCGAAGCCGAAGCCGACAGCCGCATCTGCGCCATCACTGCCGCCATGCCGAGCGGCACCGGGCTCGACAAGTTCGCCGCCCGCTTCCCCGACCGCAGCTTCGATGTCGGCATTGCCGAACAACACGCGGTGACTTTCGCGGCGGGCCTCGCCGCGCAGGGCATGCGCCCGTTCTGCGCAATCTATTCCACCTTCCTGCAGCGCGCCTTTGATCAGGTGGTGCATGACGTGGCGATCCAGAACCTGCCGGTGCGCTTCGCCATCGACCGCGCCGGTCTGGTCGGCGCGGACGGCGCCACCCATGCCGGCAGTTTCGACATTACTTATCTGGCAACACTGCCCAATATGGTGGTGATGGCCGCTGCCGACGAAGCGGAGCTGGTCCACATGACCCACACCGCCGCGCAGTACGACGCTGGCCCCATCGCCTTCCGCTATCCGCGCGGCAACGGCGTGGGCGTACCGCTGCCCGAAACGCCCGAACTGCTGGAGGTTGGCAAGGGGCGGATCGTGCGCGAAGGCACCAAAGTCGCGATCCTCTCGCTCGGCACCCGCCTTGGCGAAGCCCTGAAAGCGGCAGACACGCTGGAAGCCAGGGGCCTGTCCACCACTGTGGCGGACCTGCGCTTCGCCAAGCCGCTCGACAGCGATCTGATCCGCAAGCTGATGCTCAGCCACGATGTGGTGGTAACCGTGGAGGAGGGCTCGATCGGCGGCCTCGGCGCCCATGTCCTCACGATGGCGAGCGACGAAGGGCTAACCGACGCGGGCCTGAAAATCCGCACCATGCGCCTGCCGGACGTGTTCCAGGATCAGGACAAGCCCGAAGCACAATACGACACGGCAGGCCTCAATGCGCCGCAGATCGCCGACACGGTGCTGAAAGCCCTGCGCCACAACAGCGCCGGGGTAGAAGAAGCGCGGGCTTGAAGCACAGCAAGGCTCGCTGAGGGCTATGATTGCGGACCGTTCGCTTCGGAGCTGCCGGGCTCTATGCAACCGCCATTCCGGCCCTTTACCTTGGCCAGCAAGCCATCATCTATCCGGCTCTGCAAGGCCCGGCCGCCATTCCCGCAGGCTTTGAAAAGTTCACCTGAAAACCGAAGACGACCTGACGCTGACCGGCGCATGGCATCCTGCACGTTTCGGAAAACGTACCATGCTGTTCTTTCACGGGAATGGCGATACCCTTCCCGGAGCACAATGTCGTCGACCGCTGCTGCCATGCTTGGAACAAACTGGAGACCAGCCTTGGCACATCATCTCCATCGGCTGGCGTCTGTGGGCCATCGGTTCTGATCAACAAGTCCTGGTATGAGCACCGGCCTCGGTCAGGCGATTACCGCCAATGCCGGATTGTGTTCTCGTCCGGTGTCCTGTCCCCGAGCGACAGTCCAAGGAAACGCAGCCAACTCAGCCGATCCCGGGCCACGAATTCCATCCGCGCGTCGGACAGGGTGTGCTGCGCCTGCAGGATCAAGGCCTTGAACATCGTCACCGGATCAAACGACGGGCGGCCGCCCTTGGCGCCGTAGCCCAGTCCTTCAACCAGCCAGGTCCTGAAATACTCAAAATCCACCGTTTCTACAAAAACTTGAGCGGATCACCCTCCTTGCTCAAGGCCTCAAGATGAGCGCTCAAGCTGAACAGGCACTTCGCATCCACCAAGGCACTCCATCACTGAATCATAATAGCCGCACAAACGCTGACGGTTCTGGCCGGTCTCCAGCTTGGCTCCCTTTGGTCAGCGCTGAACCGCGTTCACTCGAAGCTTCAGCGAAGCGCAATCCGGACCAGCAGGACGCTCAACGCGACGCTGTGTGATGGTAGGCTGGTCCTTCGGCCAGATAGCCGCTGTAGATAGTGCGGGCTATGCTGGCGATACGGGCTTCACGGTTAGGGCGACTACCCTGGCCGGTCACATAGATGGCCACCGCGAAAACGCGGCCATCGGGCGCTTCGATAATGCCGATGTCACTCGACGTGTTGTGCAGCGAGCCGGTCTTGTGCAGAACCTGCACATCCTCTGGCAACCCAGCGCGAATGCGACGCTTGCCGGTGAGGCAGCGACTCATCGTATCGAGCAGGATCTTGCGGCTCGACGGGCTCAGCCACTTGCCCTGATAAAGGCCGCTCAGCAGCCTGACCATGGCCATGGGCGTGGCGCTGTCACGCTTGTCGATCACCTGAGCCGGGTCGATCGCTCCGTCATCGCGCACCAGTGTCGCGATGTCGCGGTCGATATGCCAGTTTTCGATACCCGCACGGCGCACCCAAGCATTGACGGCATCGGGCCCGCCCACAACCTTGAGCAGCGCATCCGTTGCATAATTGTTGGAACGGGTGAGCATGAGCTCAAGCAGCTTTCCTGCGGTCATGTAGGCACCGGGCCGAACCGGTGCGACCGGTGTCGAAAACGGCGCCGACTTCACCGGGATCATCATCGGGAATTCGCTGGTAAGGCTCCACTTGCCCTTGTCCACGCCTTCCAGAAACGTTGCGGCGATGGCGACTTTGCTGGTGCTGGCCATAGGGAAACGCTGGTCGCCCAACACATCCACTTCCTGCCCCGTCGCCAGATCGAGCGCAGCAACACCGATACGCCCCTGCGAAGCATCTGCAACGGTGGCAAGCCGCTGCCCCAGCGGTGAGGAATAAGTGCGGGGTCCGCGCAGTTCGGTGCCGAACAGCGAATCGAAAGTATTCTGAACCTCGACCACTTGCTGGGTCGGCTGCGCCGCTGGCGTGATCTGCCCAGCCTGCTCAGGGCCAATCGCCAGCACCACCGATGCCGTAACAGCCATCAGCCCGATGAGTCGCCTGGTGCCGGCACGGCACCGCGAGATAAGGTTTCCTGCCCCGGTCATGCAGTCCCTGTTTAGTCCCGTCCGTGTTCCCTGCAGGTTAACGGTACAGTGAGGAAACCGCCAGCGAAGCGCGACGAGTTGCAGGCAGCTTGCGGTAATTGCCGTAACCGGCACGTTCGTGTCTCAAAAAGGACCGATTCAAACATGGCACTCATAAGATCGAGATCTCAACAGCGGATCAGATGGCAACACGCCTCTTTCCAACAGCGTAAACACCATAAAAGTCAAAACATTTATGGGACTGCCCCCAACAGGTGGGCAACTATGCGATGGGGTCAGACACGCTGAACAAGAAATCCTGAAAATACCACAGATTTCTGCGGGTTACAACGCCCAGTGGGATGTGATGGGGCATGATCCGTGCGGTGAGGGGCTCGAATTATTTAAACAAACACTTGTTATTAAAGTTTATTTTTTAAGATGGGCATTTATTGGGCCCCACTCTGCCCCCATTCCACCACACTGCAATGTGGAGATCTTACATACGATACCAGTTAACCGGATCGTGAAAGGCTGCTTGCGGCGGGATCTGCACATAGTGCTGTGACGGCTAGAATGCTTCGTCCCCCCGCCACCCTGGAGCCGAGGCTACGCCCCATGCGCGGCGACAACTGAGGGGACGCAAGGCAGCTCGACCGAGCCGCTCAGGGCGGACCGGAATACGTCATGGGATCGTCACC
>JARROF010000098.1:0-9907 GCA_037384205.1 Novosphingobium sp.
GAGCCATGATCGCATGCGGCCGATCACCGGCCCCCGGTCAGGATCGCGCAACGCAGATCGCTTTGCGCATCGAGCCGGTCCATTGCTGCCTCGACCGCTGCCCCGATCGCTTCCGCCGCCGATTTCGTCATGGCATTGTGCGCATCGGGTCGGTTCGAGGTGACTTCCAGCACGCCGCCGCGCGGTGCAACCAGCACCTCTTCGCTCATGCAATCCTTCCTCCCTGCGATTTGTGTCAGGCTGGCGTCACACACGCGGTCTCTAAAGCCGATACTTGCCTTGCTAAGCGCCAAGAGCGTGCCTAAGAGACCCCCAAATTCTCATCCTCAGCGGAGCTTTCGCGAATGGCAAAGATCAAGGTTGTAAACCCCATCGTCGAGATGGACGGCGATGAAATGACGCGGATCATCTGGCAGTGGATCCGTGAACGCCTGATTCTTCCCTACCTAGACATCGACCTCAAGTACTACGACCTCTCGGTCGAGAAGCGCGACGAGACCGACGACCAGATCACCATCGACGCCGCCAACGCCACCAAGCAGTATGGTGTTGCCGTGAAGTGCGCGACGATCACCCCGGACGAAGCCCGCGTCGAGGAATTCAGCCTCAAGCAGATGTGGAAGTCGCCCAACGGCACGATCCGCAACATCCTGGGCGGCGTCGTCTTCCGCGAACCGATCGTGATTTCGAACGTCCCCCGCCTGGTTCCGGGCTGGACCGACCCGATCGTCGTCGGCCGCCACGCTTTCGGCGACCAGTACAAGGCCACCGACACCCTGATCCCCGGCGCCGGCAAGCTGCGCCTCGTGTTCGACGGCGAGAACGGCGAGAAGATCGATCTCGACGTGTTCGATTTCCCGAGTTCGGGCGTCGCCATGGCGATGTACAACCTCGACGAATCGATCCGCGATTTCGCCCGCGCCTCGATGAACTATGCGCTCAACCTCAAGTGGCCGCTGTACCTCTCGACCAAGAACACGATCATGAAGGCCTACGACGGCCGCTTCAAGGATCTGTTCCAGGAAGTCTACGACACCGAAGGCTTCGCCGAGAAGTTCAAGGCCGCCGGCATCACCTATGAGCACCGCCTGATCGACGACATGGTCGCCTCGGCACTCAAGTGGTCGGGCAAGTTCGTCTGGGCCTGCAAGAACTACGATGGCGATGTCCAGTCCGACACCGTGGCACAGGGCTTCGGCTCGCTGGGCCTGATGACCTCGGTCCTGATGGCGCCCGACGGCAAGACCGTGGAAGCCGAAGCCGCCCACGGCACCGTTACCCGCCACTACCGTCAGCACCAGCAGGGCAAGGCGACCTCGACCAACCCGATCGCCTCGATCTTCGCCTGGACCCGCGGCCTGATGTACCGCGGCAAGTTCGACGGCACGCCCGAAGTCGAGAAGTTCGCCGAAACCCTCGAACGCGTCTGCATCCAGACCGTCGAGGAAGGCAAGATGACCAAGGACCTCGCGCTGCTGATCGGCCCGGACCAGAGCTGGATGACCACCGAGCAATTCTTCGAGGCGATCGTCGAGAACCTCGAAAAGGAAATGGCGACCCAGGGCCTCGGCTGATATAGCCACCCTGCCCGCAAGGCCTTCGAAAGCCCCCTTCCGGCAACGGGAGGGGGCTTTTTCGTGCAGCGGCATCCCGAAGCGGCGGCGCCTAACACGTAGGGGGGAAGAAGTTCTCGAACTTCACCCACTTCCGCTACGGGGATTTAAAAATTTCCTGATTATACAATATCTTGCTTTGAGCGGAATTTCACCACCCCAGTCCGGGGCTGAAAAAGGATGAGAACGCTTTGAAGAGCACGGCAAATCAAGGCCATGCACATGCGCACCTATCAGGTATAGCACAGCGTGGCCGTGACAGGGGACAGCCCATCGCTCGCACAAGTGACGCGCGGCATCACCGCGCTCGATGTTGCGCAGCGGACCGCCGCGCTGGCCATGTCCGCGCTGTTCATCGCAGGTAGCCTTGACGGCATATCGCCCCCGGCGCTTGGCGAAGCCATGGCCGCCAAGGCGCCGCACATATCTCCAACGCCGATAGGGCTAAGGACTTCCCCCCGGCTGATGCTCGGCTTCCTGCGGGCGGACGGTTAGTCCCGCTTGCCCAGCGTCTGCGCAACCGCCTCGCGCCAGGCGTTGCTGCGGATATAGCGCAGCAGCGCCACGTCGACGGTCTCGCGCATAGGGCTACCCTGCCGGAAGGCGATGCCGTAGTCCTGCCGCCCGAACCTGCCAGGGAGCAATTCCACGTCCCTCGCACGCGACTGGCGCACCAGATAGCGCAGCAGCGGCTCATCATAGACGAAGGCATCGATCTCGCCGTTCTGCAGCGCTTTCAGGCCCGCCTCGACGCTGGGATAGCCGGTGAAGGCAATGCGCTCCCGCCGGAGCCACTCGTCCGAGGCGGTGCCGCCGATCGACCCCACGGCCACTTGCGGCAGATCGTCCGGCCCGTTGATGGCCCCCGTCAGCCGCCCCGCCGTCAGCGACGAGGCGATCATGCCGGTGAAGGTGGAAATGATGATGATCGCCGCGAACATCCACACCAGTGCAATCGCCTTGCCCGCGGGCGTGCGCGGCGCCTTGTCGCCATAGCCCACCGTCGTCATCGTCACGGCGGAAAACCAGAAGCCGGAGCCGATGCCGCTGGCGTTGCCGGCAAATTCCTCCGGGTTCTTCTTGCGCTCGGCCAGCCAGAACAGGAACCCGACGAAAAGCAACAGCGCGGACAGTGCCAGCACCGCCTTGAAGAAATCCCAGGTGAAGAAATTCTGCATCAGCGCCAGCCAGGCGGTGGGTGATTTGCGCACCGCGATGCCAAAGCCGGTGGTGGTGAAAGGCTGCGTGAAATCGACCTTTTCCTCACGGTCCGCCGTAATCGTGAGCGCCCCCACGCTGGCCTCGTAGCGGCCATCGGCGACGCCATCGATCATGTCGTCGAGATCGGTTTCCACGAAACGGTAGGCATAGCCGTTCTCCGCCGCGATGCTGCGCCACAGATCGATCGCCAGACCGTGCCATTGCCCGTCATCGCCCTTCATCGCGAAAGGCGGCGCCTCGCGAGTGGCGATCTGCATTTCGGCAGGCGTTTGGACTGCCGCCGCACCGGACGGCAAGGCCATCGACAGCGCGGCCAGGGCCAGCGAGACAAGAACGGCGAAGGATTTCACAGGCGTCAACAGCGGTCATTCTCCCGGCATTCAAGGCTTGGCAGCGGCGCAGCGCGCCGCGCGGCAAGGCCCCAGCATACAAGAAAGCCCGCCACTTCCAAGGAAGTGGCGGGCCCGAAGGTGCGTGAAGAAAGCGATCAGAACGCGACTTGCGCTTCCAGACCGAAAGTGCGCGGCGGGTTGAAGTTGCCGTAGTCGCCCAGCACCTTGTCGTTCGCCGACGAGCGGCGATAGATGTAGGTGGTGTTGAACAAGTTGCGCGACCAGGCCGAGACCGTCAGCTTCTGGCCGCCCTCCCCCATCGGGATGTCCGCCAGCGCAAGGCTGCCGTTGACCACGAAGCTCTTGTCGGTGCGGGTCGATTCGTTCTGGAAGCTGTACACCGGATCGGAATAGTTGCCGTCGATGTGCGCGCGCAGGGTCATGCCGTTCGCGGAGACCGGCACGTCATAGTCGATATAGCCCGACGCCGCGTTTTCCGGGGTGTAGACGGTATAGACCTGATAGAGCTTGCCGCCCATGTTCGGGTTCGGCGTCGGCGGAACCGTGATGTGGGTATAGGCGTAGGACAGGCCCATCGTCACATTGTCGACCGGGCGGACCGTCAACTGCGCCTCGACACCGCGGATCTTCGAAGTGCCCGGCGCATTGGCGGTGTTTTCGGTGTGCAGGCCAGAGGTCGGGTTGGGGGTCTTGCCGTCCGGCAGGTAAGGAGTGGTATCGACATTGTCGAAGTCGGTCTGGGTGCCGGTGCGGTCCATGATGTAACCGGCGAGATTCAGGCGGACGTGATGGTCGAGGAAGTCCATCTTGGCGCCCACTTCATAGGACTTCACCTTTTCCGGGCCGAAGGCAAGGAACGTCGCCGAACGGTCGTTGGCGCCGCCCGCGCGGTAGCCGGTGGCGTACTTGGCGTAGAGGTTCACGTCCTGCGTGGCATCCCAGGCCAGGGTCACCATCGGGTCGAAACGGCCCTTGTCATAAGTGAAGGTCCAGGGGGTATCGACGCCGGACACCATGGTCAGCGCGCCGTGGCGCTTGTCCTTGGTATAACGGCCGCCCACGGTCAGGTGCAGCACGTCGATCGGCGACCAGGTGGCCTGCGCGAAAGCGGCATAGCTGTGCGCGGTGGCGTTGCTGTCACGCTGGACGAACCACGAATCGCGATCCCAGCCGTTGTTGGTGCCGGTGATCGGGCCGGTCGCGATCGCGCTGTTGATCGTATAGGCGGTGCCGTCCGCATTCCAGGTGTTGGAAGCCGGGGTCGCCGCCAGTTCGTGTGCGTATTCGGTGAAGTAGTAGAGGCCGGCCACGTAATCGAGGTGCGGCAGGCTGCCGACAACCTGGAATTCCTGGCTGAACTGGCGCTGCGACAGGTGCGAGAGGCTGTAGCGGCTGAACGGCGTGTTGGGCGCGTAGATCGTGCGCGCCGGGCCGCCCGAGTTGTCCCACTGGTCGGTCGTGACCTGGCGCCATGCGGTGATCGAGCGCAGTTCGATC
This sequence comes from Novosphingobium sp., assembly GCA_037384205.1. Taxonomy (GTDB): domain Bacteria; phylum Pseudomonadota; class Alphaproteobacteria; order Sphingomonadales; family Sphingomonadaceae; genus Novosphingobium. Next base: position 4,685 of record JARROF010000098.1, read on the forward strand.
GACGGTGCGACTTCCCACTTCAGGTTGGCCGAGAAACCGCTGGTCTTGTCGACGCTGGGCTGCTGCGGCACGCCGACTTGCGCGGTCTTGAGACGCTTGTCGCCGGTGGGGGTGATCAGCGGCGAAAGCGGTGCGATGCAGGAGCTGCACACCGTGGTGGTGCCCGCCGGACTGCCCGGAGCGACCAGCTTGCCGGAAACCGTATCGTACTGCCCGACCGTGCGGTTCAGCGGGTTGTAAGTGATCAGCTGGCTGAAGTTCGGCGTGTTCTCGTCCTTGGCCCGGTCATAGGCGAACGTTGCCGAGAAGCCCTTGATCGGTTCCCACTTGGCAGTGATGCGGCCGCCCACGTCGTTGTGGTAGTTCCAGCCGGTCTGGCCCGCGAGCGGGTCCTTCACGGTCGCGTTCTGGTGCTGGACCAGGCCGTCGACCTTGACCGAGACGTCATGCACTTCGGGCAGGTTGAGGTGGAGCTGGCCGGTATAGCTGCCGTAGTTGCCCACGCCCGCGCTCATGCGGCCGCCAAACTCGCCGGTCGGCTGCCTGGTGACGATGCTGACCGCGCCGCCCTCGGTATTACGGCCGAACAGCGTGCCCTGCGGGCCTTCGAGCACCTCGATCCGCTCCACGTCGAACAGCGCCGCGTTGAGGCCCTGCGAACGGCCGAGATAGACACCGTCGATATAGACGCCGACGCCGGTATCGCGCGCGGTCTGATTCTGGTCGAACGGCACGATGCCGCGAATGCCGACCGTGAGCGCGGACTGGCGCGCCTCGAAAGTGGCGACGCGCAGGGTCGGCACCGAGCCGTCGGCCAGATCGACCAGGCTCTGGATGTGGCGGTCCTTGAGCATCTCGGGATCGACCACCGAGATGGCGATCGGCGTCTTCTGCAGGTTGGTTTCGCGCTTGGTGGCAGTCACCACGATCTCGTTCAGCCCCGGCCCGGCATCGGCGGCACCGCTTGCGGCGGCGGCCTCATCGGCGAACGCGGGCGAAGACGCGGCCAGCGCGAGAACGCAGGTGGAAAGACACAATGAAACAGCTTTGATACGCACGTCGGTGCTCCCTGATGGCTATCGCCGCAGGAGCTTTCGGTTCGACGCTGATACGCCTGCCCTGCGGTCAGGGCGGGCATCTATTCCTGCCAAGTGTACGATTTACGGCCGAAATTTTCCGGAAATGTTGCAGTTCTCTTTCGCCCGCGAACTGCGGGAGCACCCGGTTCATGGCGTCTTAATCGCGTACCCTCCTAGGTGAGCGACACGCCGAACACGTCTCCGGAATACCCCATGCTGAAACTCAACCGACTTCTGCTTACCTCCGGTGGTCTGGACCTGATCAATTCGATTTCCGACCTGTTCTACAGCATACAAGTGCAAATCGTGGATTCGGACAGTCTGCTGGGCCAGGCTTTCGACGATACGACCTGGATTTTCATCGACTGGCTGCTTCCGGCCATGGCGGGCATACAACTGGTGCGACTGCTGCGCGCATCGGGTTTGGGACAGAACGCCCGCATTTCCATGGTGCTGCCGGGGGCGGACGAACAGATGCAGTTGCGCGCGCTCGCGGCCGGGGCCGACGATTACATCATCGGGCCGCTCAACCCCAAGCGTCTGGTCGAAAGGATGAAGGCCTACCGCGTAGCGCTTACCCCTCCGGATGATCCGGTCATGACCATCGGCGAAATGACCGTCGATACCAACGCCTATCTGGTGCGCTTTCGCGGCAAGGCGGTTCCGCTCAAGGTCAACGAATTCCGTCTTCTGGCGCATTTCACGCGCCACCCCGACCGGGTTTTCACACGCAGCAACCTGATCGGCGTGCTCGGCAAGAGCCAGGAGGTGCACGACGAGCGCACCGTCGATGTCTGGATGAGCCGCCTGCGCGCCACCTTGCGCGCCCACGACGTGCCGTATGTGCCCCGGACGGTGCGGTCCTGCGGCTACATTCTCGATACCGTGTAATGCCGCCCCCTAAAACAAAAGGCCCGCCCTTCTTCGTGAAGGGCGGGCCTTTTGTTTTCAGCCTCGGATGGGCGGATTATTCCGCCCAGGGCTCCATGCCTTCCAGCTTGGTGCGCAGCATCCATGCGGCCGCACCCGGGATCGTACCACTCGGCGCGGCGCATCGTGCCGGTATGTCCCCACATTACCAGATCGCCCGCTTCCCATTCTGGGCTGTACGTGAAATCCGGGCTGGTTTCCCCCCTCGCGTTTTCATGCCCCTCCGGCAGCGGTGGCGGATTTAGCGCTTGCGTTTTCCACCCGCAGGCGGCGCCGGTATGGAGGCCGTCTCCGCACCCTTGAATGCGAGCCGCTTGTCATGAAGCGTCGCCGACGCCGCGTTCGTGGCAATGGTCCGCGTCAGGCGGATGATGGCCTTGCGGTCTTCGGGCTCCGCCGCGCGCAGCAGATCGATCCAGGTCCGCTCCTCCAGCGTGAATTCTTCCAGCACGGCATCGCTCGACGGATCGTCGGTCTCGCGCATCAGGTAGGCAGGCGTTGTCCCCAGTGCCCGCGCAATCTGGTGGATGTGCTTCGATCCGAACGCCTGGCCGGAAACCAGATGGGCAATGGTTTGCTGGCTGATGCCCACACGCCTGGCCAGTTCGGCCTGGGAAAGGCCGTGAAGCGCCATTTGCGCACGGAGACGGTCAGCAGAGAGCATGGCCCGTGCCCTACAGTTTTACCTGTTAGGCGAACATGCCTAATTTTCTGTTGACTCATCAACAGACATATATGTAACCGTTATCCCTGTTATGGGAAACTTAAAGCCATCTGTTGCCCTGACGACGGCCATCGCGCGCATCGGTTCGCAAAGCGCGCTCGCACGGTTGATCGGCGTGGCGCAGCAGTCCGTTTCCGCCTGGGTGCTTTCCGGAAAACGTCTGCCCGCCGAACATGTTCTTGTGGTTGAGGCGGCCACCGGTGTCTCCCGGCACGATCTTCGCCCGGACATCTACCCCGTCGAGCCGCGTGACACGTCCCGAACAGCGTCCGAAGAAGAACAGGGCGCGATGGCGGCAGCCCGCTTGATCCCATATGCCGGGACTGCCGGTATTCCCGATGACGCCGGCATTCCCAATGACAAAGCCTCACCTTCGGGTCGCGAAGGGAGGGCGCCGGCGGCGGCCGTGCCCAAAGCCGCCGCCGGTGCAAATACGAAAGAAGGCCGTCCGCACAAGGCGGGGCCTACGCGGGACCCGACGGGCTGAATTCGCCGCTGGCCGCAGTCCGGGATCGTAGGCCATCATGCGGTGCAGCGTGCTTGTGTCCCCCCCACCCTGCGCAGCGCACCTGCCATTCCTGTTCCCCTCTCCTTCACGAGCAGGGACCGGCCCTGAGAAGATCAACCGGAGCGACTAGCACGCAGAGCACAACCGCCTGCGAGCCTGCCTATATTGACTAGATATTCTCTTTATGTTCTCATTGTCCCATGTCAGCAATCAAAGGCAGAGGAGCTGTCAGCGGCGTAGCCAGCACCCGCTTCAACCTGCCCGCGCGAGAGCAGGACGGAGACTGGCTCGACACCTTCGAATCCGTGGACGGCCCGGCAAGGCCGCCCGCCACCACCGTCACCGAGGAACACCCCCGCTCTATCCTTTCGTTCAACCAGTCACCGGACATCCCGTTCGACCGCTCGGTGAATGCCTATCGCGGCTGCGAACACGGCTGCATCTACTGCTACGCGCGGCCGAGCCATGCCTGGCACGATCTCTCGCCCGGGCTGGATTTCGAAACCCGGCTGTTCGCCAAGCCCGATGCGGCCGGTCTCCTGCGCAAGACGCTGGCCAAACCGGCCTACCGCCCTGCCCCGATCGCCATGGGCACCAATACCGATCCCTACCAGCCGATCGAGGGACGCTACCGGATCACGCGCCAAATCCTCGAACTGTGTCTGGAAACGCGCCATCCGGTAACGATCACGACCAAGTCGGACCGCGTGCTGCGCGATCTCGATCTGCTGGCGGAACTGGCCCGCCGCAAGCTTGTCGCCGTGGGCATTTCCATCACCAGCCTCGACCCGCATCTCTCGCGCCTGCTGGAACCGCGTGCGGCGGCGCCTGCCAAGCGGGTCACGGCGCTCGGGCAGCTCGTAGCGGCGGGCGTGCCAGCACATGTCTCGGTCGCGCCCATCATTCCCGCGATCACCGACAACTTCCTTGAAGGCATTCTTTCAGAGGCCGCCGGGCAAGGCGTGCGCGGGGCAACATGGATCATGATCCGCCTGCCGCACGAAGTCGCCCCGCTGTTTCGCGAATGGCTGGACACGCACTTTCCGGACCGTGCGGGCAAAGTCATGGCCACGATCCGGTCGATGCGCGGCGGGCGTGACAACGATCCCGAATTCTTCACCCGGATGAAACCGGAAGGCGTCTGGGCCAGCCTGCTGCGCCGCCGCTTCCGCGTGGCCGCTAGGCGCCTCGCCATGGGCGATCCCGATATTGCGCTGGACTGCACGCAGTTCCGCAAGCCGTCGCTGGACGGTCAACTTTCGCTGCTATAGACCAAGGGAAATTCCGGTATGGGAGGGGTTTCGCGATGCCGGCCTCTGCCCTTGCAATCCTGGCCCAGGCCGCTGCGGCCCATATAGGCCCCCAGGGCCCCGCCGGGAACACCGGCGCACCGCCACCATCGCGCTCCATCGCTGCGACCCGTCATGCGGGGCTGGCTGCCTCTCCCCGGTCGAAGCCGTAACATATGCCTCCGACCTCGGCGACAGGGCGGGCGTGGCCGGAGTGTTCGACATGCCGGTGGTTGCGGTCGGTCGGCAGGGCGGAACGTTCTATCTCCATTCCGAAAAGGACTACCGGAACCGCAATTGCCTGACCGTCGCGATCACCCCCAGGGCGATCAAGGCTCTGGCGGGCTCCACCGATCTGGAAGAGGTGCGCAGGAAACTGCGCCATCATCGCCTGATCGTTCGGGGAATCGCCGGCAAGTACGGATCGACTTGACCGACAATGGCAAGCCTGCCGGAAAATATGACTACCAGATCCGCGTCCGCGTGGGCCGGGCCGATCAGATACGCCTCGCCGCCTGAACGGCCTTCCGAAGCTCCGGGGCAGAGGCAATCCCCGCAACCGCTCCAGACCTTGCGCAGGGGCAGTGCAATTGAAGTGCTCACGCTGAACCGCCCGCAGGCGCTCATCCGCAATCCCGATGCGCGCTCGCTTTCGGATGCCATGGCTGTGGTGGACCGGCTACAGGTGGTGAT
>JARROF010000098.1:9932-27721 GCA_037384205.1 Novosphingobium sp.
TGTCGGCGAGGATTTTGCCGAAGGCGTGGCTGCATTCCGGGAAAAACGACCTCCCGCATACCGCGACCGTTGACGCAGAGGCCCAGGCCGCCCAAGCCCTTGCCCGGCCGCAGGCGCGGCAATCGCCGCGTGTTCGTGCGCCCGCCGATCCGCAATCAGGACAGGAACTGACAATGGCCGAGAAAACCGCCTCTACCGCCCGCACCGCGGCAAGCCGTGAACAATCCGGCAGCGTCATGGGCATCGTCATGGCGCTGGCCCTGCTCGCCGTCGTGATCGGCACGATGTTTCTGTTCGGCCTGCATTCCTCAGACCGGGATACCCGCAACAATGCCATTGCCGCAGCCGCAAACGACGTTGGCAACGCCGCAAACAAAGTCGGTAACGCGGCAAGCAAAGTCGGTAACGCCGCCGAGAATGCCGCCCGCAACGTGAGACCGGCAGACCCCAAAGTCCCGGAAAACTAAGCCTCCGGTCAACTCGGGACGAAAGGCGATAATCCCGAAACAGATCACGCAAGTCCTTCTTGCCGATCTTGCCGCTGCCGGTGTGGGGTAGCTCCACGGCACTGTCATCGAGCGAGAGCACGCGCATTTCGAATAAAGCATGCCTTTGGGATGCCCCGTCGTGCCGCCGGTGCAGCACAACATGCAGGGCTGGTTCTCTTCCCCCGATCCAGTCCGCGAAGGCCGGGGCATGCTCGCCCGAATCGAAACAGATGGAGTGCCCGATCGTCGGCCAGCGGCCCTTCATCCGCTCTACGATGGGCTGGAACGCGGCATCGTAGAGCAACACACGGTCCCTCGCGTGATTGACGATGTACTCAAGCTAATCGTCGAACAGGCAATGGCCCCCGCTACAGGATTAGAACGCCCGAAGCATCGCCGAAGTGGCGTGTCTTCTTGCATTGGCGTACGATTCGACACTCAGCCGGAACTGCCCCCTAAGGCGCATCCGGTGCCGCCACCCCGAACCATGCGGTCAGATGATGTGCATGATTCATCGCCAGTGTGGCCACACGGTTTTCGGGGCGGATGTAACTGGCATTATGCAACCGGATGCCAATGCTTCGCGCCGCCCCTTATCCCGAGACATGCGAAAGGGACGATCGCTAAGCTGCCCGCTGCATTCGCTCGGGGCCGCGCTTGGCCTTGAATTCGCCGATCGTCAGGCCATCGACGTTCGCCAACTGCTCGACGAATTCGCCGTCGAGCGCGAAGTCCCGTCCCAGCCGGACCTTCTGCTCGCGCCCGCCTTCCAGCTTGAGCGTGGCGATCACCTCGCCCGCGCCTTTCGCGCCGGGGCCCAGCAGCAGCGCCAGTTCCTGCACCGCCTCGACCCGGTCGATCTCCAGCTTGAGCAGCATGCGCGCCTCGGCGGTAACTTCCGCCAGCGGCCGCGCGCCCCGCACGGTGACGCGCGGCGGCTCTTCCGGGCTAGGGCTGTCGAGTTCGACATTGAGCAGGACGCAGGCGCTCTCCTTCGCCCACTTCACGAAATTGTCGACCTGGCTTTCCTCGAAACAGCAGGCCGAGAAGTTGCCTGTGGAATCGGAGAAGTCGGCCATGACGAAGTCCTTCCCCTTGCGGGTCTTGCGCTTCTGCACGCCTTCCACCATCGCCGCCATCACCGCGCCGGTGCGCCCGCCACCGCCGCCGCCCGCCATCAGGCTGGTATAAGTCCGCGCGCCGTTGGACGACGCGACGTGGCGGAACTGCTCCACCGGGTGCGCGGCGAAGTAGAAGCCGAAGACTTCGCGTTCCTTCGCCATCTGGTCCATGCGGCTCCACGGCTCCGCATCGACAAGCCGCAGCGCCTGCTCGGTGTGATCCTCACCCCCGAACAGGCTGTTCTGATCCGAATTGCGCTCGCGAGAGGAACGGTCGGCTTCGGCCAGCAGGGTATCGGCATTGGCCAGCACTTTGGCCCGGTTGGGCTCCAGACTGTCGAAAGCGCCGGCAGCGGCAAGGCTTTCGAGCTGGCGCCGGTTCATCGATCCTGCGGGCGCGCGGCGGAACACATCGTCGAGATCGGCGAACTTCCCGTTTGCCTCACGCTCGGCGACGATCATGTCCATCGCCTTCTCGCCGACGTTGCGCAGCCCCGCCAGCGCATAGCGCACGGCATGGCTCTCGGTGGTTTCCTCAACGATGAATTCAGCCTCGGAGCGGTTCACGTCGGGCGCGGCCAGTTCGATGCCGTTGCGGCGCGCATCGTCCACGAACACCGCCAGCTTTTCCGACTGATGCATATCGAAGCACATGGCCGCGGCGTAGAATTCGTGCGGGTAATGCGCCTTCAGCCAGGCGGTGTGATAGGCGAGCAGCGCATAGGCGGCGGCGTGCGACTTGTTGAAGCCGTAGCCCGCGAACTTGTCGATCAAGTCGAACAGTTCATTGGCCTTGGGCGCATCGATATTGGAGACTTCCTTGCAGCCCTTCACGAAGATCGCGCGCTGCTGGTCCATCTCCTCCTTTTTCTTCTTGCCCATCGCGCGGCGCAGCATGTCCGCGCCGCCGAGCGAGTAACCCGCCAGCACCTGCGCGGCCTGCATCACCTGTTCCTGATAGACGAAGATGCCGTAAGTCTCGGAAAGGATCGGCTCCAGCTTCTCGTGCGGATAGACGATCTCTTCCAGCCCGTTCTTGCGGCGGCCGAACAGCGGAATGTTGTCCATCGGGCCCGGACGGTAGAGCGAGACGAGCGCGATGATATCGCCGAAGCTGGTGGGCTTCACCGCCGCCAGCGTGCGGCGCATGCCTTCCGATTCCAGCTGGAACACGCCGACGGTGTCGCCCCGCTTCAGCAGTTCGTAAACGCCCGGATCGTCCCACTTCAGCGTGGACAGATCGATCCTGATCCCGCGCCGTTCGAGCAGGTCGGTCGCCTTGCGCAGCACGGAAAGCGTCTTCAGGCCGAGGAAGTCGAACTTGACGAGCCCGGTGTCTTCCACGTGCTTCATGTCGAACTGCGTCACCGGCATGTCGGAACGCGGATCGCGGTAGAGCGGGACAAGCTGGGCCAGCGGACGGTCGCCGATGACGACGCCTGCGGCATGGGTCGAAGAGTTGCGCGGCAGGCCCTCAAGCTGGACGGCGAGGTCCACCATGCGCTTCACTTCCGGATCGGTATCGTATTCGTGGCGGAATTCAGCGACCGGCGGATCGGCGGTAACGCCGTGCTTCTTGCGGCCGTTCAGCGCCTCGTCGAGGTTCCACGGGTCGGTGGGATGGTTGGGCACCATCTTGCACAGGCCATCGACGCGGCCATAGCCCATCTGCAGGATGCGCCCGCAGTCGCGCAGCACCGCGCGGGCCTTCATCTTGCCGAACGTGATGATCTGCGCGACGTGGTCGTGGCCGTACTTGCTCTGGACGTAGCGATCGAGGTCCGTAATCGTCAGCGCCCAGGCGACCAGCGAGCCCGCGCCCGAGCCGCGGCCCGGCCCCACCGGAATCCCGTTGTCCTTGGCCCACTTGATGAAGTCGGCAACGATCAGGAAGTAACCGGGAAAGCCCATCGAGATGATGATCCCGGTCTCGAAATCGAGGCGCTTGGCATAGTCGAGGAATTCCTCGGTCACGCCCTTTTCGCGCAAGGCTTCGTAGGCAGCGACGCGTTCGTCGCCCGTGAGCGCCATAGCCGCGTCCAGCTCTTCCTCGGTCGCATCGGGCCAGTAGGGCAGCAGGCGGCGCGCGAGCCCCCGGCGCGAATCATTGACCAGCATACGCTGCTCGCCCTCGATATCGCCGGCGAGGCTGGGCAGCAGCGGCCTGCGCTTGGGCGGCGCATAAGCGCAGCGCTGGGCGACGACGAGCGTGTTCGCCATTGCCTCGGGCAGATCGGAGAACAGATCCTCCATCACCTCGATCGGCTTCACCCAGCGTGTGGATGACGAACGCGGCCGGTCGGCGGCATCGACTTGCGTCGAATGGGCGATGCACAGCATGGCATCGTGCGCGGCGTGGAACGTGCTCTCGGCATATTGCGCCGGATTGCTGGCGACGAGCGGGATATCGCGCGCATAGGCCAGCGCAATCAGATCTTCCTCGCTGGCGTCCTCTTCCGGTTCGCCGGTGCGGGTGATCTCGATATAGAGACGGTCGCCGAACAGAGCCTGTAACTCGTCGCAATAGCTTTCCGCCGCTTCATGGCGGCCATCGGCATAGAGCCGCGCCAACGCACCCTCGTTACCGCCGGTAAGGCAGATCAGGCCATCGGTGTGCGCGCGCAGGCTATCAAACTGCACATGCGGATCGAGTTCCAGCGGCCTGTCGAGATGAGCACGGCTGACGTGGTGGCACAGGTTCATCCAGCCCGCCTCGTTCTGCGCAAACAGCGCGAGCCAGTCGATCGGCAGATCCTGCCCCGGCGCAGCCCCGCCGCCTTGGCCGGACTGGGGGCGGGCCACGGCCAGGAACGTGCCCACGACCGGCTGCACGCCCACGCCCTGGCACGCCTGCGCGAATGTCGGCGCGCCGTAGAGCCCGTTGCGGTCGCAAATCGCAGCAGCAGGGAACTTGCGGCTCTTGGCGAGCTTGGCCGCCGCTTTCGGATCGATCGCGCCGTCCAGCATGGTAAAACTGGAGAAAATGCGAAGCGGTACGAATGGAGCGAACGACATCCTGCAAATCTAGGCAGTGCCCGCCTCTCCGATCAAGTGTGCCACGCGAAAATCAGGGGGAAATCGCATCCGTTTCCCGGCTCATGCCGTACAGGCAAACGTAGGGACAATTATGCAACAAAGTGCGTCGCCCATTCCGGAACAACGGAGTATTAAACCTGTGCGCTATGGGAGCGCGCCCCGGCGATGCAGGATGGCTGCATTCCAACCCCCGACAAGCAAGCCCGAACCGACCGCCATGACCGTCTTCACGACTGTTCTCTTCGCTGATTCCACAGGCTGACGGGTCATACGATGCCTGACATAACCATCATTGCCATTTGCAGCAGCACCCTGGTGCCATCATGTGCATGGCAATGCTGCTGTCATGGTTCAAGGGCGGCTGCCCCCGGCACGCGCACAGCTGGCTGTTCGCCCCGTTCTGTCTGGCCACACCTCGGGCGTGCTGCTGACCTATCCCGATAACCTGCCCGGGGCCTGCGGCTGGGCTGGTACTTCCTGACGCTGGTCTACGGCACTGCCTGGGCCGCCGCGCGGGTCATGGAAGGTCTCCCGCCCCGCTCACTCGCGATTCTGCTACCCTGCACGGGCGCGGTGCTGGTTTTCTCTTGCAGCCTAGAGCGCTGCTTCGATGTCCTTTTCAAGGCTTTCCGGTTTGTCGGTGGGCGCATAGCGGCGCACGACCCTGCCGTCGCGGCCGATCAGGAACTTGGTAAAGTTCCACTTGATCGCCTTGCTGCCAAGAAGCCCGGGCGCCTCTGCCTTCAGCCAGTCATAGAGCGGATCGGCATTCGCGCCATTAACTTCGATCTTGCCCATCAAGGGGAACGAAAGGCCGAAGTTCACTTCGCAGAAATCCGCGATCTCCTTCGCGCTGCCCGGTTCCTGGCCGCCGAACTGGTTGCACGGAAAGGCGATCACTTCGAAACCACGCGGCCGGTACTTGCGCCAGAGCGCCTCCAGCCCCTGGTACTGCGGCGTGAAGCCACATTTGCTGGCCGTGTTGACGACCAGCACGACCTTGCCGAGACGATCGGCAAGGCTCGCCGTCTCACCGTTCGGCAAGGTCGCGGTGAAATCCGCGATGGTGCGAGGATCAGCCAAGGTCCGCGGGAAAATCCGAACGCCGGTAGAGGCTGCGAATCTCGGCGATCTTGAAGGTGTGGTCCCCATCCTTCTGGATCGCGTAGTCCTCCCGCTTCTCTTCAGGCAGATCCATCACGAAATGGATCAGTTCGGCCACCGTGCCGCGCCGAATGGTCTTGAAACGGTGGAACAGACCGCCGCCGTCCTGACACTTGTGAAGTTCGGCCGAATCGTTCCAGCCGAAGCCCTTGGGGGCGCCCTCGTCGTTCTGGATGGTGGACGGGGTGTCGCTCATCGCGGGGTCCTTTCGTTCATTCCTCATGGGTCGATGTGGACACTGGAAACAGCAAAATCAACACCGGTTCCAGTGCTGATTATCTATGCCAGAACACCGTCATGCAAGCGCACGACGCGATCCATCTGCGCGGCAAGCCGCTCATTGTGAGTAGCGACCAGCGCCGCGCTGCCCTGATCGCGCACTAGGGCAAGGAACTGGGCGAGCACGACATCGGCCGTCGCTTCGTCGAGATTGCCGGTAGGCTCGTCCGCCAGCACCAGCCGCGGCCGGTTAGCCAGCGCCCGGGCAACCGCCACACGCTGCTGCTCGCCGCCCGAAAGCTTGCTGGGCCGGTGCTCGAGTCTCTGCCCGAGGCCAAGCGCTTCGAGCAGTTCCTTCGCCCGCACCTCGCATTCGGCGCGCGGCTTGCCGGTGATGAGCTGCGGCAGCACCACGTTCTCGATAGCGCTAAAATCCGGCAGCAGATGGTGGAACTGATAAACGAAGCCGATGTGATCGCGCCGCACCGCCGCGCGCTGGTCCTTGCCCAGCTTGCTGGCATCAATACCGGCGATCTCGATCCGCCCGCCAAAGCCGCCTTCCAGCAGGCCGATCGCCTGCAGCATCGTGGACTTGCCCGAGCCCGAGGGCCCCAGCAATGCCACGATCTCTCCGGGATTTACCGCCAGGTTCACCCCGCGCAGCACGTCGATAGTAACCCCGCCCTGCGCGAAGCTGCGGGTCACGTCCGTCAAGCGAACAACGGGTTCCATGGCGGCCTCACTCATAGCGCAGCACCTGCACCGGATCGGTGCTCGCCGCCTTGAAAGCCGGGTAGAGCGTGGCGAGGAAGCTAAATACCAGCGCCATCGCGCAGATCACGGTAATTTCCACCGGATCCGGGCGGCTGGGCAATTCGGTCAGAAAGCGGATCGAGGGATCCCACAGATTCTGTCCGGTGAGCCGCTCCACCGCGTGCACGATCGGCTGCCGGAAATGGAGCGAGATCAGTCCCAGCACCAGCCCGAAAATTGTGCCCATGGCACCGATGCAGAATCCCGTCGTCACGAAAACCTTGAGCAGCGAGCCGCGCGTCGCCCCCATGGTGCGCAGGATCGCGATATCGCGCGTCTTGGCGCGTACCAGCATGATCAGCGAGGAGAGGATATTGAATACCGCCACCAGAACGATGATCGAAAGCACCACGAACATCACCACCCGCTCGACCGCCAGTGCCTCGAACAGCGAGGCATTGATCGTTTTCCAGTCGCTGATCACTGCCCGCCCGGCCAGCTTGCGCGAGAGCGGGGCGAGAATCTGGCCGACCCGGTCGGGGTTGGTGGTGGTCACTTCGATCATGCCGATAGTATCGCCGGTAAGCAGCAAGGTCTGCGCATCGGGAATGGGCATGACCACATACATGCTGTCATAGTCATAAATGCCCACCTCGAAGATCGCGGCGACGCGGTAGGCGATCTGGCGCGGCACTGTGCCGAACGGCGTGGAGCGTCCCTGCGGATTGATCACGGTGATCACATCACCCACTTGCGCGCCGAGGTTCTGTGCCAGCTGGGAGCCGATGGCGACATTGTCGCTGCCCACCTGCAACCGGTCGAGATTGCCAGCCTTCACCTTGTCCCTGAGACGATTGATATCGGTGCGGGTGTTGCCACGCACCAGTATCGCTTCGACCCGGCCGTTGAAACTCGCCAGCAGCGGCTGCTCTATCAGCGGGGAGGCGCGGGTAACGCCCGGCGTTGCCTTCACGTCCTTGAGCACGTTCTGCCAGTCGTCCAGCCGGCCACCATAGGCCTGAATGATCGCGTGACCGTTAAGCCCCACAATCTTGTCGAACAGTTCGGCGCGAAAACCGTTCATGACACTCATGACAATCACCAGAGCCCACACACCGAGCATCACGGCAACAAGGCTGATGCCCGCAACAAGCGCAATAAAGCGCTCGCCCTTTCCGGGCAGCATATAGCGCTTGGCGATAGTCCATTCGAAAGGGGATAGGATCAAGCGACGGGTCCGTCTGTGACCGGGTTGATGAAGCGGCCTTAGGGATATGGGCCGGGGCTGGCAAGCCGCGCCCGCCTACCATCGCGAGAACAGCTGAAAACAGGCTGAACGGCCCATTGCATCGCTCTCTCACCGGGCAACGATTGTCACATCGGGCCCATGAACACGGTTCATGGGCATATCCGTCAAAAACCGAAGGGCTCCCCTTGCATTTGAAGGCAATCCCTTCCAAATGCGCGGGCGCTTTGACGCGCCAACGGGCCGGACAGATCCATGAACATGACTCACCCCTTTCGTGACGCCGACGGGGACAAACTGCGCGAAGAGTGCGGTATTTTCGGCGTGATCGGTGCCAAGGATGCGGCGAACATAGCCGCGGCCGGGCTTCATTCCCTGCAGCATCGCGGGCAGGAAGCCGTGGGTATCACCAGCTTCTCGGGCAGCGAGTTTCACTCGCACCGGGGCCTTGGCCATGTGGCCCAGGTGTTCCGCCAGAAGGAACTGGATACCCTCCCCGGCACTATGGCCTCGGGCCATGTGCGCTATTCCACCACGGGTGGTTCGGGCCTGCGCAATGTGCAGCCGCTCTTCGCCGATCTTGCCTCAGGCGGATTCTCGATCGCGCATAACGGCAACATTTCCAATGCGATGACGCTGAAGCGCGATCTGGTGTCGAAAGGCTCGATCTTCCAGTCCACCTCCGACACCGAGGTGATCATCCACCTCGTCGCCACCAGCCGCTATCCCACGATCCTCGACAAATTCATCGATGCCCTGCGCATGGTCGAAGGCGCCTATTCGCTGATATGCATGACCAGCGAAGGCATGATCGCCTGCCGCGATCCGCTGGGCATCCGCCCGCTGGTGATGGGCCGTCTGGGCGATGCCACTGTATTCGCCTCGGAAACCGTAGCGCTCGACGTGATCGGCGCCGAATTCACCCGCGCGGTCGAGCCGGGCGAGCTGGTGCAGGTCGATCACAAGGGCACGATTTCCAGCCACCGCCCCTTCGGCAATCCCGGTCCGCGCCCCTGCATCTTCGAGCACGTCTATTTCAGCCGTCCCGACTCGGTTATGGACGGCCGCTCGGTCTATCAGGTGCGCAAGCAGATCGGCGTGGAGCTGGCCAAGGAAGCGCTCGCCGATGCCGATATCGTCGTCCCGGTGCCGGACAGCGGTTTGCCCGCGGCGATCGGCTATGCGCAGGAATCGGGCATTCCCTTCGAACTGGGGATCATCCGTTCGCACTACGTGGGCCGCACCTTCATCCAGCCGGGCGACGCCGCGCGCAATGCCGATGTGAAGCGCAAGCACAATGCCAACCGCGCCATCGTGGAAGGCAAGCGCATCGTCCTCATCGACGATTCGATTGTGCGCGGCACCACCTCGAAGAAGATCGTCGAGATGATGCGCGATGCGGGTGCCGCCGAAGTGCACATGCGTATCGCCAGCCCGCCGACCGAGCATTCCTGCTTCTACGGCGTCGACACGCCCGAACGTTCGAAGCTCCTCGCCGCGCGGATGGACACCAAGGCCATGGCCGCGTTCATCGAGGCCGACAGCCTTGCCTTCGTCTCTATCGACGGGCTCTATCGCGCGGTCGGCGAAGAGCAGCGCCAGTCCAAATGCCCGCAATTCTGCGACGCCTGCTTCTCGGGAGAATATCCCACCAAACTGACCGACTTTTCCGAGCGTGAGGCGACGGAACGCAACGCGGCGTGAGCACGGCAATGAGCGGTAAAACCTTCGATGGCCAGGTCGCGCTTGTCACCGGTTCCAGCCGGGGCATCGGCGCGGCAACGGCTCTCGCGCTGGCTGATGCCGGGGCGCACGTCGTCCTGACCGGGCGCGACACCAAAGCGCTCGAGGCGATCGAGGAACAGATCTTCCAGGCTGGCGGCTCGGCCACCATCGCGCCGGTCGATCTGGTCGAGCCGGACGGAATCGCCCGCCTCGCCACGGCCGTCTCGCAGCGCTGGGGCAAGCTCGACATTCTGGTCATCAACGCCGCGATCCTGCCGGAACTGACCAGTGTCGCCGATATCGACCAGAAAGCCTTCAACAAGAGCCTGACCACGAATGTGCTCGCCACCCAGGCGCTGATCGCCAATTTCACCCCGCTGCTGCGCAAGAGCGACGATCCGCGCATCATCGGCATGACCTCTACCGTGGCGGCCAAACCGCGCGCCTACTGGGGCGCCTATGCCGCCACCAAGGCCGCTTTCGAGGTGCTGCTGGATTGCTACGCGCAGGAAACCGCCAATGTTTCGAAGATCCGCGTTGCTATCGTCAATCCCGGCGCCACCCGCACCGCGATGCGCGCCCGCGCCTATCCCGGCGAAGCGCCCGATTCCGTGAAGCCGCCGAAAGTGGTGGCTCAGCGCCTCGTGGCCTTGCTCGGCGAACCTTTCGCTACCGGCCACCGAGAAAACATTAACCAATCATAGTAAGACCATGGTAACTGCTGGCTGACATTCTCGGTCGGATCAAGGCGCATAGAATCGCCGCAAATGCTTGGGACGCAGGTGATCATGGTTCACACCCAGCAACAAAATTACGAAAACGCTGCGCAGGAAGACCGTAGCGCCCACCGGGTAAAGATTTCGATACCTGCCACGCTGCGCGCATCGGGATCGAAAGGTTTTCAAACCGCAGTTCGTGATTTGTCGCTTTCAGGTTTCTCCGCCACGTCGATGACCCGGTTACACCCCGGGACTTATTGCTGGCTGACATTGCCCGGTATGGAGTCGCTTTCCGCCAAAGTGGTATGGTGGGACAACGGCCTCATAGGTGGCGCTTTCGAGTCATTGCTCAGCCCGATCGTGCTCGACAATATCCTCGTTCGCTGGCGGGGAGACGGCCAGCCTCCCAAGCCGGAAAGCTGACTCTCAGCCCGCCTTGACCAGCGTAACCTGCGCGACGTCGATCCCGCGGCCCAGAAAGCCGCCTTCGCAATACATCAGGTAAAAGCGCCAGAGCTGTACGAAGCGCTCGTCGAACCCTGCGGGCAAGCGCCCCTCCTCCACCGCCGCGTCGAAATTTCCCCGCCACTGCCGCAGCGTTCGCGCATAATCGGCACCGAAGCCGTGGCGGTCTTCCCAGATCAGCCCACGCTCTTCGGCAAGGCGGCGGAATTCAGCCTCGTTGATCAGCATGCCGCCGGGGAAGATAAACGTCTGGATGAAATCGGCGCTGCGGGCATAGCCTTCGAATATCTCGTCTCGCATGGCGATGTACTGGATCGCCGCCCTGCCCCACGGCTTCAGGTTCCGGGCTATGCAGTCGAGGAAATCCGGCCAGAATTGCCGGCCCACCGCCTCCACCATCTCGACCGAGACAACGGCATCATAGGTACCGGACACATCCCGGTAATCCTCCTTGCGGAAATCGACGCTGCCGTGATTGACCGACCAGCGCGTGCGGGCGAAATCGAGCTGTTCGTCGGACAGGCTGAGCGCATCGACATGCACGCGTTCGTGCTCGGCCATGAAAGCGGCCAGCGTGCCCCAGCCGCAGCCGATCTCCAGCACCCGTTTGCCCGCCTCCAGATCCAGCCGCTCCACCATCGCCCCGACTTTGGCGGACTGCGCGGCATCGAGTTCGGTCACGAACTGGCTGAGCGCATTGGGCCCGTCCCGGCCAACCGCGGAATAGAGCGCGCTGGAATAGATCATCGTTTCGCCCAGCCACTGTGCGTAGAAATCATTGCCCAGATCGTAATGGGCATGGATATTGCTCAGCGAACCGGAACGGGTGTTGCGGTGAAGCCAGTGGACGAAGCGCGAAACCAGCCGCCAGGGGCCATGCGCGCGGGCGGCGTCACCCATGCTGACCGCATTGTCCATGAACAGCGCGAACAGGGGTACCGGATCGGGACTCTCCCACTCCCCCGCTTCCCAGGCCTGATACCAGCCGACCGAACCCGCCGTCGCCAGCCGCAGCAAGGCGCGCCAGCTTCGGATTTCCACCACGGCGCCGAACCCGGCTGCCCGGCCGCCAAGGATGCGAGTCGTCCCATCGGGGAACGTGGCCTGGACGGAGCCCTTCTCCAGCCCCCTATCAATCCGGCCCAGAATCCGGTCAATTCCGCCCGACCACAAGCGGGCCAGCCACTGCGCGCCGATCCCGATCGCCCGTCCGCCGGCGACCAGATCCTCTCCTCTGCCTGGCGTATGCGCGTTCATGCCCATGGTATGGCTCCGATTGGCGGCACGGGCAATGCCAAGATCGGTCGAAGTCAGGCCTTTGCCTGCTCCCAGATGGCCAGCGCTCGCTCGCGCGCGGCGCGGTGTTCGATCCGCCGGACGGGATAGCCGCGGGGCCGGGACAGCGGCGGCGGATCATGAATTTCGGCGTCGGACAGCCCCGCCAGTTCCGGCACCCACTGGCGGATATAGCCCGCCGCGTCGAACTTCTCCGATTGCGAAAGCGGGGCCATGATCCGCACGAACATATTCGAATCGACCCCCGAACCGGCCGTCCACTGCCAGTTCACCGCATTGGAAGCATAGTCCGCGTCCACCAATGTATCCCAGAACCACTGCTCGCCCCGGCGCCAGTCGATCAGCAGGTGCTTCACGAGGAAACTGGCCGCGATCATGCGCACGCGGTTATGCATCCAGCCGGTGTGCCAGAGCTGGCGCATCCCGGCATCGACGAGGGGATAGCCGGTGCGCCCCCGCTGCCACGCGCGCAAGTCCGCTTCGGACTCCAGCCCGGTGCGCCAAAGGAACGAATCGAACGGCGCGCGCGCGGATTTGCCGCCGTAGTCGGGAAACTGCAGGATCACGTTCTGCGCATAATCGCGCCAGCCCACTTCGCCGAGGAACGTCTCCACGGATCCTCCCGCACCGGCCACGACGTGCCAGACTTGCGCAGGCGAGATCTCTCCGAAGTGCAGGTGCGGAGAAAGAAACGAGGTCGCATCCCGGGACGGCAGATCGCGCTCTTCCCGATAGCACGAAGCCTTCCCGGCAAAGGCCAGCAGCCGCTTGTACGCTCCGCCCGCTCCCGGTTCCCAGAAATCGCGCAGACCGCCGGCCCAGTCGGGCTGCCTCGGCAGCAGGTTCCAGTCCTCCAGATCGTCCGAGTGGGGCCAGCGTTCCGGCACGGGGATCGTGTCCGGGCATGGCTGCGGCTCCGATGGCGGCATCCGCTCGTTCAGCGCGCGCCAGAACGGGGTGTAAATCTTGTAGAGCGTGCCGCTCCCCGTTGTCACCGAACCGGGCGGTGCAAGGTAATTTCCATGATGCAGACACAGCTTTACCCGCTTGCCCACCACCTTTTCGGCATTGCGCCACCAGGGCTCGTAATGATGCAGCGCGTGAACCTCGCTGACGCCAGTCTCTTCCGCCAGCGCGGGCAGCACTTCCTCGCACTTGCCCCGCCGCAGGATCAACCGCGAGCCCTTTTCGCGCAGCATGGCATCAAGACTGGCCAGCGAATGGTGCAGCCACCAGCGCGAGGCGCGGCCCATGGCGCGGTGCTTTGCTGTCTCGTCATCAAGCACATAGACGGGAATAACAGGGCCTTTTCCGGCCGCTTCGACAATGGCAGGCTGATCGGACAGGCGCAGATCGCGCCGCAGCCAGACGATGACAGGAGAAAGCATGAACTCGAAACGCCTCCTACGGACCTGTGTTTCCTAACCCATGACCGATTCTGCCGAAACCCTCCTGCGACCCACGCGCATTCCACATCGATCCGCACAAAGCACGGATCATGGCAATGCTCTGCTGGGCCGGTTTCACCGCCGTAACCTGGATCGTCGCAAGCGGCCATAGCACGGCCTTCGACAAGGCAGGCCTGCCGTTCCGGCGGAGCGGTCCCGGCCCAGCCCCACGCGCTGGAAATTGTGCGAGGCGTCACCGGCCAGAGACCATCCCCCACCTGACCGATGCGAGCGGCTGCAGCTTCCCCAGCAGCCACAGCTTCAACGGAGCCGTCACCTGCATCGCCATGGCATCTGCTATCGAAGGGCAAGTACAGAGACGCGGGTTATCACATATCGTCCGGTCTATGATACGCGACCTTCGCGCTTCTGTTCACGGTCATTCTCAACACCCCGGCGGCCCGAGATATCCCGGGCAATCTGATCGCGCTATTCTGGGCGTTCGGATTCGCTACCGGGGTCGGCTTTTTGTCCTTTGGCCGTCTCCGAAACAAGATAGCCGCTGCAATGGAGAGCAACCGCAGCCCGGCGAACTTGCTGCCGGACTGCAATAACCATTGCCTCTTAGAAATCAGTCCATCAGCCCGTGCGTGGCCTGGGGCTCGACCGTCCAGGTCTGACCCTTGGAGAGCAGCTTGCCGAGATCGGCGGTTTTGCCCTCGATCAGCTTGGCACGTTCGGCCACGACTTCGCTTTCAAAAGTCGGGCGCGGATCGTCGTAGATCACGCCGAGCGCCATCGGGAACACACCGAAGGGCATTTCCACCAGCATGTGGGCCAGCCCGCGGTTCTTCACATTGTGCACGGCCACGCCCGCCGCCTGCCAATCACCGTCGATGACATCGACGACCTTGAGCGAGAGAGTATCGCAATCGAGCGCGAGGCCCTTGGTTCCCTTCGCGTAGAGCAGCGGCTCGCCATCGCGGCACCAGACCTGCGTATCGTCGGCGACTTTCTTTTGGGTGAAGTCGTCGAAACGGTCCTTGTTGTAGACGATGCAGTTCTGGAAGATTTCCACGAACGCCGCGCCCTGATGCTCATAGGCGGCCTTGAGCACTTCGGGCAGTTCCTTCGAGATGTCGTACCCGCGCGCCACGAAGCGCGCGCCCGAACCCAGCGCGAAAGCGCAGGGCAGGAGCTCGGCGAACTGGTGCCCACGCGGCTGGTCGGCGAGTACTGGCCCTTGGTAAGGCCGTAGATCTCGTTGTTGAACAGCATGATCTGGCAGTTCAGGTTACGGCGCAGCACGTGCATCGTGTGGTTGCCGCCGATCGACATGCCGTCGCCATCGCCCGTCACCAGCCAGACGTCGAGGGCCGGATTGGCGAGCTTGATGCCGGTCGCGAAGGCGGGCGCGCGGCCGTGGATGGTGTGGAAGCCGTAGCTTTCGACGTAATAGGGGAAACGGCTGGAGCAGCCGATGCCGGAGACGAACACGGTGTTCTTCGGGTCCGCATTCACCATCGGCAGCGTGCGCTGCACGGCCTTCAGGATCGCATAGTCGCCGCAGCCCGGGCACCAACGGACTTCCTGGTCCGATTCCCAGTCCTTGAGCGTGGTCTGAATGGGGGTCCTGTCGTTCATATCAGTTCATCCCCTTTGTCCGTTCGCCCCTCGACCTCGCTCGGGATGAACGGAGAAAGCCTTGTCACTTGAGCATGTCTTCGATCGCCGCTTCGATCTCGGCGATGGTGAAAGGCTGGCCGCTGGTCTTGGTAAGTGGCTTGGCGTCGACCAGGAACTGATCGCGCAGCACGGTCTTGAACTGGCCGGTGTTCATCTCGGGCACGAGCACCTTGTCATACCCCTTGAGCAGATCACCCAGATTTTCGGGCAGCGGCCAGACGTGGCGGACGTGGACGTGCGAAACGTCGAGCCCCTTCTTGCGGGCGCGGCGGACGGCCTGATGGATCGGGCCGTAGGTGGAACCCCAGCCGACCACCGCCAGCTTGCCGCCCTCTTCGCCCAGGCACACGTCCTGCGCGGGAATCGCCTTGGCCACGCCGTCGATCTTCGCCTTGCGGGCGTCGGTCTGGGCCTGGTGGACAGCGGGCGCATAGTCGATGTTGCCGGTATCTATACCCTTCTCGATGCCGCCGATGCGGTGCATCAGGCCTTCGGTGCCGGGCTTGATCCACGGGCGCACACCGCGCTCATCGCGCTTGAAGGGCAGCACGTGGCCTTCGCCATTGTTGCTCTCTTCAAGGAACTTCGCGGGGAACGGCGCGTAGCTTTTTGGATCGGGCACCTTCCACGGTTCGGAAGCATTGCCGATATAGCCGTCGGTCAGCAGCACGACCGGGGTCATGAACTGCACCGCGATGCGGCAGGCCTCGATCGCGCATTCAAAGGCGTCTGCGGGCGAGCAGGCGGCGATCACCGGCATCGGCGCATCGCCATTGCGGCCATAGACGGCCTGATAAAGATCCGACTGCTCGGTCTTGGTCGGAAGACCCGTGGACGGGCCGCCGCGCTGCGAATTGACGATGACGAGCGGCAGTTCAGTCATCACGGCAAGGCCCATCGCCTCACCCTTGAGCGCGATGCCCGGGCCCGAGGACGAGGTGACGCCAAGCTGCCCGGCATAGGACGCACCGATGGCGGAGCAGATCGCCGCGATCTCGTCTTCCGCCTGGAAAGTGGTGACGCCGAATTCCTTCATCTTCACAAGGTTGTGAAGGATCGCCGAAGCCGGCGTGATCGGATAACCGCCAAAGAACATCGGCAGTTCGGCCAGCTGCGCCCCGGCGACGAGGCCCAGCGAAACCGCTTCCGCGCCGGTAATGGTGCGGTAAAGGCCCGGCTCGGACAGCACCGGATCGACATGCAGCTTCCTGAGCGGCCCGGCCAGTTCGGCCGTTTCGCCATAGGCATGGCCCGCATTGAGCGCGGCGATATTGGCTTCGGCCAACACCGGGTTCTTCTTGCCGAACTTGCCGTTCAGCCAGTCGATCAGCGGCTGGCGGTCCCGGTCGAACATCCACAGCGCCAGGCCAAGGGTCCACATGTTCTTGCAGCGCAGCGCTTCCTTGTTGCCAAGGCCGAACGGCTTCACCGCTTCCAGCGTCAGTGCCGAGATATCGAAAGCCAGCACGTCCCACTTGGCAAGGCTATCATCTTCCAGCGGGCTGGCTTCGTACTTCGCCTTTTCGAGGTTGCGTTTGTTGAACTCGCCCGTGTCGGCAATCACGAGGCCGCCCGGCTTGAGCGCGGGCACGTTCACTTTCAGCGCGGCCGGATTCATCGCCACCAGCACGTCGGGCGCGTCGCCCGCCGTGGTGATCTCGCTCGATCCGAAGTTGATCTGGAATGCGGAGACGCCGAACAGCGTGCCTTGCGGCGCACGGATTTCGGCCGGAAAGTCCGGGAACGTCGCCAGATCGTTACCCGCCAGCGCGGTCGACAGGGTGAACTGGCCACCCGTGAGCTGCATGCCGTCACCCGAGTCGCCTGCAAAACGCACGACGACGGCTTCGGGCGAGGCGTCCTGCAAGGACGCCTCGTGTTCGTGTTCGGCTGTGATAGTGGCCATTCCATCCTCTTCCGCAACGTGCCGGAACTGCTGTGTTATTCCGCCCCTGAGCTTCCAAGGCCCGGGACGCAACCTAGAAAATCTCTCAGGCGAACAATCCTGACCTTCCGCCTTGAGAACCATAAAACAAGCTAGTCAAGAGCGGCGCCATGGGCCATTCTCCTGTTCATGCGTTGCGACCGGGCAATCGAAGCACTCTCTTTCTGCCAGCGCCTCTCCCATAACTCATGGAATTACCCTTCCCAATGAATGACTTTGCGACTCTGCCCTACCGTCCCTGCGTCGGCGTGATGCTGGTGAATCACGACGGGAAAGTTTTCGTCGGCAAGCGAATCGACACCCAGGAAGGCGACTGGTGGCAGATGCCGCAGGGTGGAGTCGACAAGGGCGAAGAACTCAAGGCCGCCGCCCACCGCGAACTGTGGGAGGAAACCGGCGTCCAGGAACAGCACGTCACTATCCTGGCCCGCACCAAGGAAGAACTGCTCTACGACCTGCCCGACGAGCTGCTGGGCAAGCTGTGGAAGGGCAAGTACCGCGGCCAGCGCCAGCACTGGTTCCTCGGCCGCTTCGAAGG
>JARROF010000098.1:27775-35331 GCA_037384205.1 Novosphingobium sp.
TCGAAGGCAGCGACGCCGACATCGACCTCAACGCCCACCAGCCGCCCGAGTTCCTCGACTGGAAATGGGTGGAAGCGGAAACGCTGCCGGATCTGATCGTACCGTTCAAGAAGCGCGTCTATCGCACAGTGCTGGAAGAGTTCCGGGCGCTGATTTGATTAGGCGCCCGACTTGGATCAGGCCGTGAATTTGGCGCCTGAACCCGTGTCGGCTTTCAAGATCTGCTGGCCGGGTACCGAATGACCGGCATGTTGGGGAAGCGGACTTAAATGTCGGAGACAGGAGTCCAATCTGGCTGGGTTTCGAACGAGATGGCATCGTCGTTAATCTGATCCCAGTGTTGTTTGTCTCTTGTGAAGATCACCACCTCAACTTGAAGGCTATCTGCATTGTTCATCGAGCCAAGTGGAAGCGTCAAATGATCAGGGATACGTGTATTCTTCCCGAAGATGGGGCTCCCGCAATTCCCGCAAAATGCCTTGGTGACCTGAGAGTCTTTGCTGGAACCATAACTAAAAGACAGTGGGTTCCCCACCACTGTAACCTGCTCATTGGAGAACAAAGCTCCCACGGTATGGCCCGTGCCACTCAATCGACGGCATTCTTCACAGTGACACTGTGCAACTACCTTAGGTCTTCCGCGAGCCACATATGTGATTTCGCCGCAGAGGCATCTACCAGTTAGTTCGAGATCCATAGTTTGCTTTGGATAAGCAGAAGCTGGACCTTGTAAAGGTCAACGTCCGTAATGGAGTCGTTTTCTGCCTTTGGGAGAGATGACCGTTTTGTCGGCGGCTCCGCAGGGGGATCTTTCCGGTTAAAATGCGGAAATGCCGCCGTTCCGATGAACCGCCGCCCCCTGTATGCAATCATCCCGCTTGGCTGGAGGACGGCAAAGCCGGGGTCTTTACTCCTCCCTGTTCCGCTCGCGGAATGGGGAGGTGGCAGTCGCCGCAGGCGGCTGAGGAGGGGTTCCTACCCGCTACGCGGGCGGTCCCCCTCCCCGTCGCTACGCGACAGGGAGGATTTGCCAACGTCCGCTACGTTGGCGTGCCCGAACAGGCAGCTGCCGGAAGCCTGCCTCCCAAAGCCGTCATCAAATCCGGCCGAACCTCTCAGTTCTCGCTAATCACCGGCTTGGGCGTCACCGCTTCGGCCGTGACCACGTGCTGGGACGGGCCCTTGGCGATGGCGGCCGCGAGGGTTTTCGCTTCGGAGCAGTCCTTGCCGCACAGCGTCTGCAGGCGGGCAAGATTGCGGTTGGCCTTTTCGGTCGCGCCTTTTTCCGCGAGGGCAACGCCTTCTCCGGCCAGCGCCTCGACATTGCGCGGATCCGCCGTCAGCGCGACGCGGTAGTAGTGCAGCGCCTTGCCCTGCAACCCTTCCTTGCGCGTGGCATCAGCCAGTGCGAGCAGCACGCTGACACTGCCCGGCGATACCGTCAGCGCGGCTTCATAGGCATCGACTGCTGCGTTGTACTGGCCGCCCGCCACGGCCGCACGCCCTTCGTTCAGCAGCGTCACCGCGCGAGGATCGAGCGTTTCGGGAGCTTCGGAATAGGAAACGCTGGAAGAGACGGCGGCAAGCAGGGAAAGGGCAACAGCAACGGGCGTGTAACGCATCAGCAAGTCCTTGGCCGAGGGTTTCGTCCTCATCATGGGGGCGGACGCTATCACACGCAATCGAAGCGTGCGACGAAAAACCCGTCCGTACCGTCATGAAACGGTGACAATCGCAAGCCCTGCCCACGCGGCTGCCCGGCAGGAAGCGCGGGAGACCGGGCCCGCCAGTGGGGATGGCGCTGCAGGAAACCTTCGGCTTGACGGGCGCCTTCCGCGTCGAGCAGCGAGCAGGTTACGAAGACCAGCCGCCCGCCGGGGCGGACCAGTCCGGCCGCGATATCCAGCAGGCGCGCCTGCGTTTCGGCATAGCGGGTGAGTCGCTTCTCCGTCAGCCGCCAACGCGCTTCGGGATTGCGCCGCCAGGTGCCTGTGCCCGAACAGGGTGCATCGACCAGTACGGCATCGGCCTTCCCGGCAAAGCGCTCCAGCGCCTGCGCCTCGCGGGCGGGATCGAGCAGTACGGTCTCCACTATGGTGGCTCCGGCCCTTTCCGCTCGCGGCGCCAGGCGGGACAAGCGTGCGCGATCCACATCACAGGCGACGAGCGTGCCGCTGTTCTCCATGGCGGCGGCGAGCGCGAGGGTCTTGCCCCCGGCCCCGGCGCACAAGTCGATCACCCGTTCGCCAGGCCGGGCAGCCACAGCTTCGCAGGTAAGCTGCGAGCCGGTATCCTGCACTTCGATGGCGCCGGAGATGTAGGCAGGCGTCTGCTCGATGCGCGTTTCGGGCGGATAGCGCCAGCCATTCGCTGCAACGGTCCGCTCTGCGCCTTCGGGCAGCGTCAGGCGCCCGGCCTTCAGCGTGTTGACGCGAATATCGAGCGGGGCGCGGTCCAGCAGGGCGACGGCCTCGATTTCGGACACACCACTCGCGGCGAGGCGCTCCATCAGCCAGCGGGGCGCGATGCCGCCCGCCGCCGCGGGTTCATTCAGAGCTATCGGCATGGGCGCATGGCGCGAACCGTCGAACAGCGCGGCGAGCGCCGTATCGTCCTGCGCCACCCGCAGCATGGCGCCACGACCGTTTTCAGGCACTTCGCCGCAGGCGCGGATCGCGCGGTAGGCCAGTTCGCGCACCGCGCGGCGGTCTCCGCTGCCCGCGAAACGGCGGGAGCGGAACCAATCGGTGATGAGACGGTCTGCGGGGGCGCCATTGGTCCGTGCGGCCTCGATCACGCGGTCGAGCACATCGATGGCGGCCTGAACGCGGGCTGCGGGGGTCACAGGGCCGGTCCTCCCCGGCACGGCCCATGGCACCGTGCCGGGCGGAGAGTCCCCTCCACCATGCTGCGCATGGTCCCCCTCCCCGGGACAGGGAGGACTGGTCCCCTCATTTCATCAGCGCGTCGGATAGTTCGGGGCTTCGCGGGTGATCGTCACATCGTGGACGTGGCTTTCGCGCAGGCCCGCATTGGTGATGCGGATGAACTTCGAATTCTTGCGCAGATCGTCGATCGTGGCCGATCCGGTGTAGCCCATGGCCGCCTTGACGCCGCCGACAAGCTGGTGGATCACATCCTTGGCCGGGCCCTTGTATGCCACCTGGCCCTCGATACCTTCGGGCACCAGCTTCATCTGGTCCTTGATGTCACCCTGAAAATAGCGGTCCGCCGAACCCCGGCCCATCGCACCGACCGAGCCCATGCCGCGGTACGACTTGTAGGCGCGGCCCTGATAGAGGAAGGTTTCGCCCGGCGCTTCCTCGGTCCCGGCCAGCATCGAGCCGATCATCACCGACGATGCGCCCGCCGCCAGCGCCTTGGCCGCATCGCCCGAAGTGCGCAGGCCGCCGTCGGCGATCACGGGAACGCCGGACTTGTCCGCCTCTTCGGCAGCTTCCATCACGGCCGTGAGTTGCGGCACGCCAACACCGGCGACAATGCGCGTGGTGCAGATCGAACCCGGGCCGATACCCACTTTCAGGCAGTCCGCCCCGGCATCGATCAGCGCCCGCGCCGCTTCGGCGGTGGCGATGTTGCCGGCAATGACCTGCGCCGAGTTGGAGAGCTTCTTCACCCGCTCGACCGCCAGCGCCACGTCCCTGTTATGGCCGTGCGCGGTATCGATTACCACCACGTCGCATTCGGCGGCGAGCAGCGCCTCGGTGCGCGCGAAGCCCTTGTCGCCCACCGTGGTCGCGGCGGCGACGCGCAGGCGCCCGGCGGCATCCTTGGTGGCATCGGGATAAGTTACCGCCTTCTCAATATCCTTGACGGTAATAAGGCCCACGCAGTGGAAGGCATTGTCCACCACCAGCAGCTTTTCGATGCGGCGCTGGTGCAGCAGGCGGCGCGCATCCTCCTGGGAAACACCGAGACCGACGGTCGCCAGGTTTTCGTGCGTCATCAGCTCCCGCACCGGCTGGGCCGGGTTGTCGGCGAAGCGCACGTCGCGGTTGGTAAGGATGCCGACCAGCTTGCCCGAGGCCTCGACAACCGGGATTCCGCTGATCCTGTTCGCCGTCATCAGCGCCTGCGCCTCGCCCAGCGTGGCATCGGGCGCGATGGTGATGGGATTGACCACCATGCCGCTTTCGAAGCGCTTCACCGCGCGCACCGCCGCGCACTGTTCCTCGATCGTGAGATTCCGGTGCAGCACGCCGATGCCGCCCATCTGCGCCATGGCAATCGCCATGTCGCCTTCGGTCACGGTATCCATGGCCGAGGAAATGACGGGGATGTTGAGGCAGATTTCGCGGGTCAGGCGCGTGCGTGTATCGGCCTCGGTCGGCACGATATCGGACTTGGCCGGACGCAGCAAAACATCGTGGCGGCCCATGTAATCAAGCGGAGGGGATTGGGCTAGAGGGGAGTTTCCTCAAGATACAGAAGCTATCGCACCGGGGCTGTCCGCCCTCCATCATCCCGACACTTTGAGCGGAACTTTCCGGGGATCGGCAAACCAGCGGCCCAGTGCCGTCAGCATTTTCACGTCCTCCACCTCGCCGCCAAGCTGCAGAGGATGCGATAGGTGCTGCAGATCGTCGCTGGGGCGGTGATAGTCTCCGTCGAAGAATTCCCGCATCAGCCCGATCCTGCCGTAGGCGGTCGTGACCATGACGGTGGGGATATCGTGCTGCAGCAAGGCCCAGCCGTCCTGCCGCCGCACATATTCGTTGGCCTCGTCGTTCTCGATCAGCTTGAAATGCTCGTCCTTCGCGACTTTGGCGATATCGGCATCGAGCCCGGTCATGCCCCGGCCGACAATGGCGAAAGGCGTTCCCTTGGGCGCAATCGCATCGCTGTCGATATTGAAGGCGGCCACGATCCGGTCCAGCGGCAGCGGCGGATTTTCGGCAAAGGCATGCGCGCCCAGCAGGCCCAGTTCCTCAGCCGTCGTGGCCAGGAAATAGACGTCGCGGTCCATCTGCCGCCCCTTGGCCAGACGGCGCGCGACTTCGGTGAGCGCGGCCACGCCGCTGGCATTGTCTATGGCGCCATTGCAGATCCGGTCTTCGGCGGTCGGCTCTCCGCATTCGCCGAAGTGGTCCCAATGGGCCAGGAACAGAACCGCGCCTTCTTCCGGATGCTTGCCCGGCAGCTTGGCGATCAGGTTGTGGGTGTGGATCGTCGTTTCGCGGGTCGTCGCCTCCAGCGAGGCCGTCACGTCGAGCGTAACCGGCGCGAAGTCCGGCGCGGCCGCCGCCTTCTCCAGATCGTCGAGCGAATGCGCCGTGCTTTTGAGCAGGGCCGCCATCGACGCGCGGCTGATGAAGGCTTCCAGATCGCCGCCGAGCGAATCGTCCGCCAGCGCATACCCCGAGCGCTGGCGCCGCGCGGCGACTTCCTCCAGGCTGCGATCCCCGTCGAGCACGGTCAGCACGGCGGAGGCCCCCATTGCCAGCAGCTTGTTCTGGCGTTCGGAATCGGGCGTCTCGCCATCCAGCAGCACGGCGATCCGGCCGGCCAGTTCGTTGCGGGTAAAGTCGATCCCTTCCGCGTGTCCGACAAACAGCAGCGGCGCGTTGCGCACCAGGCTGCGCTTGCCCGATGTCAGCACCAGCACGTCTTCCGGCATGATCGGTGTGCGATAGCCCTTGCGCAGGAACCGTGCGGACGAGGCCGCCGGTTCACGTGCCACCAGTGTCACCGGCGCGAACCATTCGTTGCCCGGATCGTTCGTGCCCGAAACGAGACCGATATTGTACCATTCCCGGCCAAGGTAGCGCAGCGTCCTGGCCTCGCCCTCGGTGCCAGGCTCGCGGCCGTCGAAATCGTCGCTCGCCAGGACTTCGATATGCGCGCGCAGGCGGGCTTCGAGCTCGCGGTCGGCCCGGCTGGTGCGGGCGATCGACGGAACGGACAGGGCAAGCGCCAGCATGCCAAGGGATGCCAGCCCCATTTTTCCTGCCATGCGTGCCAAAGAACCCGGACCCATCGGAACCAGTCTATACGAGGATTTTGCGGCAGGGGTGAGAAAATTGCAGGCAAGGCCCGGTTCTGCATCGTTTTTCCCGAAACCCATAACATCGCCGCACGCAATGGAGATTGATCCCTCGCCAGCTGCGCGGCTACCCATCGGCCACAAGGGCGTCGACGCCCGTGACAGAGGATATGGTTTCCATGCGCTTGAAGAGGTTCAACCCCGCAAACATCCGCGTCAGCCGGGGCGGCGGAGGCGGTGGGCATATTCCCGGCGGGGGCGGCACGCTGGGATGCGGAACACTGGCGATCGTGCTTGTCGGTGCGCTGGTGTTCGGTGTCGATCCTGCCCAGATGCTGGGGACGCTCGAAAACGTACAGCAACAGCAAGGCCCGGCATCCGCGCCGCAGACCGCGTCCGACGATGCGACCAAGGTCTGCACCGAAAACGGCTATTCGCTCGAAGCCTGCAACGCGCTGGATTCGCTCAACAGCACCTGGCAGCCGCTGTTCCGGCAAGCCGATCTCCCGTTCGAACAGCCCATGCTGCACTTCTACAACGGCACTGACCAGTCCGGATGCGGCGTAGCCCAAAGCGCGATGGGCCCGTTCTACTGCCCCGCCGACCAAGGCATCTACATCGACACCAGCTTCTACGACCAGCTTGACCGGCAGCTCGGTGCCAGAGGCGATTTCGCACGGTATTATGTGGTCGCGCACGAATACGGTCATCACATCCAGCACTTGCTCGGGCTTGACCGGCAAGTACGCAACGCCCAGCAGAAAAGCCCCTCGCAGGCCAATGCCCTGCAAGTGCGGATGGAACTGCAGGCGGATTGCTATGCGGGCGTATGGGCCGGCAAGAACCGTGATCTGATTGAAGCCGGCGACATGGAGGAAGGCCTCACTGCCGCCAGCGCCATTGGCGATGATACGCTGATGAGGAATGCCGGGCAGCGCGTCAGCCCGGAAAGCTTCACCCACGGTTCCAGCGCCCAGCGCATGAAATGGCTCAAGACCGGCATCGACACCGGGAACGAGGATGCCTGTGACACGTTCAAGGATATGAGTTAATGCTACGCCATCGTGCGCTCCCGCAGTCGACAGCCGCAAAAAGAGGGTAGACGCACCAGGAGGGAAAATCATGCACCCTGTGCTGCTCCGCGCCGCGATCGCGGCATCGCTTTTCGCCACGCCGGCACTTGCCCAGAAGGACAAGCCGATCAACGAGCGCAATCCCGATGCGATGGACGTGGCCAAGACACCGGTCAACGATCTCAATGTCGGACGCGACGGCGAAATACCGCCGCTTCTTACCGCTGCGGTAGCCGATCCCTACACGCTGGACGGGCTGAGCAAGTGCCGTCAGCTTTCCACTGCGATCACCGATCTGGACACGGTTCTGGGCCCCGATATCGATCTGCCCCAGGAAGAGCGCGACCGTATAAGCGGCGGCCGGGTGGCCAAGTGGGTGGTGTCCTCCTTCATCCCCTTTCGCGGTCTGATCCGCGAGATTTCGGGCGCCAACAGTCAGGACCGCAAAGTCAGCGCCGCGATCCAGGCCGGTGTCGCCC
>JARROF010000099.1:0-15534 GCA_037384205.1 Novosphingobium sp.
CCCGGGCGCCGTGCTGCATCGGGTGGGTGACGAGGCTGACTTCGAACAGATCAACCGCGATCAGTTCGCGCCCCCCGGCGGTGCGCAGGCTGTCCCGCGTGCGGTAGCCGAAGGAGAGGCCGTTCACGGCGCCGCGGGTCAGGGCAAGGCCCGCCGCGCCTTCGGGATTGTCGATGGCGGCGATCACCCGAAGGCCGCGCGTATCCTCCGCTACGGTTTCCACCCAGCCCACGTGCAAGTCCGCGCGGTGCTGCCAGAACAGCGGCAGGGGATCGTTGCGTTCGGCCAGCGTGCGGGCAAAGGCGCCGGGCCGGATCGTGTCGTGCCCGGCATCGCGTTTGCCGAACAGGGCGGCGTAGCCGGCGAAGCGCAGTGGCCCCTCGCGCATCATCGCAACAGCTCCGTCGCGCCCAGCCGCACGGCGAGGCCCAGCAGCAGCAGCGCCAGCACCGCGCGCACGATCCAGCCGATCGCTGCGGCCTGCGCGCTCGCCTTGGCATCGCGCCAGGCCTGCAGCAGCTCGCGCAGTTCGGAGAGGTCCTGATGCGCGGTCTCGTCGTCGAGGCCGATGCGTTCGAGTGTGCGCGCCGCGCCCAGTTCGCTCGCCTCCTCGACAATCGCGCGCAGCGTGACGAGATCGCTGCCGCTACCCGCGGCTTGCGCCAGCAGCCCGGCGAGCATATCGTCATTGTTCATGATACGTTCCTTCCGTCTTTCGCGGCGAGGCCCAGCAGCGCGCGCTTTTCCTGCGGATCGAGGAAGTCCGCCGCGCTCACTTGCGCCCAGATCCGTTCGCGGTCCTCGGCCAGCGCCGGCACGCGGTCGAGGTCGATGGCGAGCGCGGCATCGGGGAACCACGGGGCCAGCCCTTCGCCCAGCGCCGCGAAGATCTTCGCAGCCAGCGGCAGCAGGGTGAGCCGCCAGAGCGCGCGGTTGGCCTCGCGGTAATTGGCGTAAGTCGAATCGCCGGGCAGGCCGAGCAGCATCGGCGGCACGCCGAACGCGAGCGCGATATCGCGCGCGGCGGCGGCCTTGAGCGTGGCGAAGTCCATATCGGCCGGGGTCAGCGCCATGGCCTGCCATCTGAGGCCGCCTTCCAGCAGCATCGGGCGGCCCGCATTGCCCGAGCCTGCGAAAGCCGTCGCCAGTTCGGCCTTGAGCCGGTCGAACTGATCGCTGGTGAGGGCGTTGCCGTCGCCGGTCTCGTAGACCAGCGCGCCGGAGGGCCGCGCTGCGTTTTCGAGGAGCTGGCGGTTCCAGTGGGCGGCGGCATTGTGCGTTGCCACGGCCTGATCGGCGGCGGCAAGGCATCCGGCGCCGTAGTGATCGTCCGCCGGGTGGAAATGGCGGATATGGATCAGATTGGGCGCGGCGTCCTCGTCCAGCAGCGGGATCGAGAGGCGCCGCCCGGCCACGTCATAGGCATAGGCGGCGGGCCACCCGTTCTCGCCCGCGACGATCGAGACTCGCTCGGGCCGCAGCGCATAGAGTTCGGCGGGGCGGCCGCGCGCGTCCTTCAGCACCTGCACATAGGCATTGCCGTGCAGCAGCAGGTGCGCGGCGAGCGTTTCCAGCAGCGATTGCCCGGCGCTGGTTTCCGTGACGAGCGCCACGAGCGCCGCGTCCGCCGGTTTCAGCGCCGGTTTCAGGGGGGCGCCGCCGATCCCCTCGGCCACCAGCCGTACCGCGCGCTGGGCCACCGGGTTCTCCAGATAGGCGCGGCGCACGGCGCTGTTGTAGTCGAACGGTGCCTGCCCGCGGCCGCTATCGGCGAAGAACCAGGGCGAGGACGGCCCGCGCGCGAGCGGCACACGGGCGCTCCCGCCCTTGAAGGCGGAGAGGAGCGTATCGATGAAGGACATGGGGTTCCTTTCGGTTTTTGTGTCCTCCCCGGCACGGGGAGGGGACCGCCGGAACGGCGGTGGAGGGGATTCTCGCCATGGCGCGCTGCCACTTCCCCGCGCCGGGGAGGACAGGCTGGTTACGTCATGCGAATCTTCGGTTCCGCGCCCTGGCCCAGCATCAGCTCGGTCATCGCCCAGACCAGCGCATCGGCGCGGTCCGGCGAGCGACCCGGGCCCTGATAGGCACCGCCCGCCATGAGCCCGCACATCTCGTCTTCCAGCGCGGGAAAGGTCCCGGCGTGGCGCACGCGGCCGGTCTCGTAGAGCGCGGCGACGGGCTCGGCACGGGCCACCTTGCCCCGGCTGGCGTGGACCAGCTTCAAAGGCAGCGCCAGCTCGGCGGCGCGCAGCACGCTTTCGACCATGGCACCGCCCTGATTGGCTTCGGCGACCACTTTGTCGGCGTGCCAGAGCCCGGCGGCGCGGGCGGCGGCGCGGGCCCAGCGTTCGGGGCTGGCGCGCTCCACCGAAGCATCGGCAAGGACATGGGCAGAGCCGTCCTCCGCCCGTCCGGCAACCACGATCCCGCAGGCATCGCCGCCGCTCGACGCGGGCGGATCGACGCCGACGACAATGCGCACCAGTCCGGGCGCTTCGGCCTCACGGCACTGCTCGATCAGCGCGCGCGTCCACAGCGCGCCTTCCACGTCCTCCAGCAATTCGCCGTCCAGTTCCTGCCGCCCGAGCAGCGACTGGCCGAACTGGCGGCGGATATCGCGCACGAAGCGTTCGGGCAGGTTCGCGGCATTGTCCTCGGTCCGGCCGCGGGTCAGGGCCAGATCGTCCCCGGCCTCGTCCAGCAGGCGGCGCAGCAAGGGCACCGCGCGCGGCGTGGTGGTGGCCATCAACCGGGGCTGCTCGCCCAGCCGCAGGCCGAACAGCAGGTTGTCCCAGGCGCGGGCGGCGCGCTGCGAGGCGTTGTCCCACTTGGCGATCTCGTCGCACCAGGCATGGCTGTGCTGCGGGCCGCGCAGCGATTCGGGCTCGCCTGCCGAATAGAGCAGCGCCTGCGCGCCGTTGGGCCAGGCCACCCGGCGCAGGCTCGGCTCGTAGAGCGGCCGGTGCCGCAGCGGGCAGACGGCGAGCAATCCGCTTTCCCCCTCCACCATCACCGCGCGCGCTTCGGGCAGCGAGGCGCCGACGAGCGCGATGCGCGCGGCGGGATCGGCATCGGCCACCGCGCGGACCCATTCGGCGCCCGCGCGCGTCTTGCCGAAACCGCGCCCGGCCAGGACCAGCCATGTGCGCCAGTCCCCTTCGGGGGCAAGCTGTTCGGGCCGCGCCCAGAGCTTCCAGTGGGTGCGCACTTCCTGTTGCTGTTCCGCGCTCAACTGGCCGAGACCGGCGAGCAGTTCCGCGCGTGGCAGACCCATCAGATAGGCCAGACGTTCGGAGAGGTTCAGTTCGGCCAGGAGACGGCTGAGCGGCGAACGCCCCTCCCCTTCCGGGGAGGATGCTGTGGTATCCGGCATTATCCGTCCTGCTCCGGCGCGGGCCGGGGCGCGGAGAGGGCCTTGAGGCTGCGTTCGCGCATCCTGTCGATCTGGGCATCGATCGCCGCGAGAATCGCTTCGGAATTGCGGTTTTCGTAGATCGCGCGCTGGCGGGCCGCCGTTTCGCGGTGGGCGGCGAGCAGGCGCAGGGCGGTCGCGTTGTCGAACACGCGGGTGCCGCGCCTGGCGCCGGGGGCGGGCTTGATCTCGCCTTCGCGCAGGCGGTGCAGCAGGCTCATTTCCAGATGGTCGTAGCCTTCGCACAGTGCCTCCTGCCATTCGCGGTAGAATTCGGGATCGGCGCGGCGCAGGGCATAGGCGCTCGACGTGCTGGTCCCGGCCTTGCGCGCTGCGGCCGAGACGTTGGACGTGGCGGCCAGTTCGGCAAGGAAGGGCTTGCGCCACTGGCGCTGCGACAGGCGCGCGGGCTGCTTGGTCATGGCGATCTCCAGGGGATGGGCAGGGCTGTCCTCCCCGGGACGGGGAGGGGGACCATGCGAAGCATGGTGGAAGGGATTCTCGATCAGGCGCGGCACCGCGCGAGGACGCCAGTCCCCTCCGTCAGCCCTGTCGGGCTGCGACCTCCTCGTACCGGGGAGGTCAGGGCCGTTTCGACTCAGTCTTTCGCGATGTTCCTGATATGTACCTAAAGAGCGTGACGATGTCAACATGAAAAACCAGAGAGGTTATTTCTGTGCATCCCCTTCGCGCTTGCCGCAGCGCGGCGCCGCCGGTAAGCACCCGGGCACTGCGACTTGCCGGAGACATCGATGCTGCGCCGCCTCTACGACTGGACCATGGAAAAGGCGGCGCACCGCCATGCGGCCTGGTGGCTGGCCGCATTCGCCTTCATGGAGGCGAGTTTTTTCCCGGTCCCGCCGCACCCGCTGCTCGGCCTGATGTGCCTTGCCGAACCGAAAAAGGCGATCCGCTTTTCCATGATCGCCACGCTCGCTTCGGTCGTGGGCGGTTTGCTCGGCTATGCCATCGGACACTTTGCGTTCGAGGCGTTCGGGGAATCGATGCTGCGCGCGCTGCACTTGTACGACAGTTTCCCCAAGGCGGCCTGCTATCTGCGCGAATACGGCGCGGAGATCATCGTGGTGAAGGGCGCGACACCGATCCCGTTCAAGCTGCTGACAATCACCGCCGGGTTCATCGGCATGAACCTGCTGGTGTTCATCGGCGCCTCGGTGATCTCGCGCTCGATCAGCTTCATGATCGTGGGCGTGCTGTTCCGCCTGTTCGGTGCGCCGATCAAGGCCTTCATCGACAAGTACCTGGGGCTGGTGACAGTGGGCTTCGTAGTTCTCATCATCGCCGGGTTCCTGGCCATGGCGTTTCTGGGCGGCGGTTCGGATCAGGCCCGCAAGAAGTGCGCTTCGGCAACGATGGCGACGCTCCGGTAACCGCGCCACGAGCGCGCGGACAACTGCCCCGCGACCGTAACGATGCGAGCGGCCAGCGCCTGCCACAGCCACGGCGGCCGAAGTAAGGCCAGCATCCTGATCCCTGTTCGTGTCGAGCGAAGTCGAGACACAAGCGGATGGCTGAAAGCAGAAAATCTAACTCCCAACTCCGCATTTTTCCGGTATCCGCAGATACTTGACTGAAGGCCGTCCTGTGTCATTCTTCCCAATGCTGCACCGCAATATGCGTGCGGTGCCGGAAGGAGGACTATGGCTGTTCGACTGGACGGAGCGTCACCCGGATTTCACGCATCGCCTGACTTCATCAGGCAGATGGAAGGCTACGGCCTCACGACGGTGGAGATCCACTATTTCCTGCCCGACCACCCCAAGCTCCTGCAGCTTTTCGCGTTCCAGCAATATGACGAGGCGCCCGCGTTCCCCGTGCTGCGCAAGTTCCTCGACTACTGGGCGCGCGAGATCGACGGGCCGCTGCATTCGGTGCGGGTCGCGCACAAGCGGCTGATCGGCCCGCTATCGTTGGCAGTCTTCGTGCCGGTTCTCCGGCCATGGCCTTCGCGGACCTCACGGCCCGGGCGAACACAGGCTGCATGGCGGCATAGCCTGCCGGGCCGGGATGAATGCCATCGGCCAGAAGGCCCGCTTTCGCTGTGCCGTCCGGATTGGCCAGCACAGCGTGGTAATCCGCCAGAACCACGGCATGGGAATCCCGGGCGATCCGCCGGATTACGGCGTTGACCTGGGCGATGTCGGCCCGGAAACCTGCCGCCGGGGGAACGGTGCCGAGCACGACGGGAAGGCCCCGGGCCTGGGCCAGTGCGATCATCGCGCGCAGGTTGTCTTCCAGTTGCCCGGGCGTCACCGGCCCCGTGGTCCCCGCCACGTCGTTGGTTCCGGCGAGGATGTGGACCATGCGCGGTTTCAGTCCCACCGCGTCCTGCATGAAGCGCAGCAGGATCTGGCTGCTGGACTGCCTGCCGATGCCGCGATTGACCACGGCCGTCCCCTGGTCTGGCCAGCCCATCGTGATCGAATCGCCGATCATCACCACATCGGGGCGCTGGCCCGATGCCAGCAGCCGGGCGTTCTGCGCGTGGTAGAAGCACAGCGCGCCCCAGTCGTCGAAATCGCTGCCGGTGATCGAGCGGCCGGCCGCCGTGCAGGGCGCATCAGTCAGGCCCGATAGCGCCGCGCGCCGGTGGGCGTGCCACATGGTCAGGCCCAGATAGACGGCCGCCGCCAGCGCCAGCCCGGTGAGGACGAAGCGGAGGCGGAGAGTCACGAAATCAGCCGATGATGCCGGTGGCCTTGCCCGCGCGGGTGAACATGCCGATGATCTGCTGCACCTGCCCGGCCGAATGCTCGGCGCACAGCGAGCAGCGCAGCAGCGTCATGTTGGCGGGCGTTGCCGGCGGGCGGGCGAGGTTCACATAGAGCCCTTCGTGCAGCAGCGCTTCCCACATCGCCGCGCCGCGTTCGAGATCGGGCATGATCACCGAGATGATCGCGCTTTGCGGCTCTTCGGTGCCGATCTGGAAACCGGCATCGCGCAGGCCCTTGTGCAGGGTCTTGGAATTCTCCCAGAGATGCGCGCGCTTTTCGCCCGCGTGCATCAGCTTGCGGATCGAGGTGCAGGCGGTCGCCACCACGCTCGGCGGCAGGCTGGCGGTGAAGACATAGGGACGGCAGACCAGCCGCATGATCTCGAACTTGGGATGGTTCGAGACGCAGAAGCCGCCGACGGTGCCGACCGACTTGGAGAACGTGCCGATCACGAAATCCACATCGTCGAGGCAACCCTGCTCTTCGGCCACGCCGCGCCCGTTGGGGCCGATGAAGCCCATCGAGTGCGCCTCGTCCACCAGCACCATCGCGCCGTACTTCCGGGCGACGGCGATCATCTCCTTGAGCGGGGCGATATCGCCCAGCATCGAATAGACGCCTTCGAGCACGACCAGCTTGCCCGCACGGCCGGGAATGCGGCGCAGGCGCTTTTCCATCGCCTCGATATCGTTGTGCTTGAAGGGCACCACTTCGGCATCGCCCATCTTGCACCCGTCCCAGATCGAGGCGTGGCTGTCGATGTCGAGGACGATGTAATCGCCCTTGCCTGCGATCGTGGAAATGATGCCCAGATTCGCCTGGTATCCGGTGGAGAAGACCATGGCATGGTCCATGCCGTAGAAATCGCGCAGCGCCTGCTCGACGGCCTTGTGCCCGGCATAGGTGCCGTTGAGCACGCGGCTGCCGGTGGTGCCCGATCCGAAATCGTCGAGCGCCTGCTTGCCCGCGATGATCACGTCCGGATCGAAGGTCATGCCCATGTAGTTGTAAGTGCCGAGCAGGATCGTCTCGCGTCCGTTGCAGATCGCCACGGTGGGCGAGATCACCCGCTCCATGACGAGGCCGAACGGATCGGTCACGCCGGTGGCGAGCAGATTGCACCGCATCTCGATCAGCGGATCGAACTTGCTGAAGAGGTCCACGTGGGCCTGGGTCATGTCATCGTCGAGCATGTCGGTCATGGCCGTATCCCTCAGCCTTGCAGTTTCGTCACGGCATCGACGAGCTGGCCGTAGTTTTCGATTTCGGCCTGCTGGTTCATCGAGATGATGATGTCGAATTCATCCTCGATGGCGGCGACGAAATCCATCACGGTCAGGCTGTCGAATTCCAGATCGTCGGTGAAGCGGGTGGCATCGGTGATTGCCACGCCCTTCTTGTTGAAGGGTTCGATCAGCGCGGCGATCCGGGCCGAGGTCTCTTCGCGATCCATGGTCTTTTCAACTCCGAGTAAGTCCGGGCGGCTCTCTGGCCGGGAAATGCGGCGCAAAAGCGGCGGGGGAAGGGAAAGTCAAGCGACTCCCGGTCCGATTCCCTGTCGCCGTTCGTCCCGGGCGCAGTCGAGGCCGGAAAACCCGGGGGTTCCCGGCTTCGCCCGAACCGAACGGATGGAGGGCGGCACACATCAGATCAGAGCTTTCACGGCCTGCATGAAAGGCCCGATCGAGACCGGCTTGGCGAGGTATCCTTCGGCGCCGGCCTCGCGGATGCGTTCCTCGTCGCCCTTGCCGGCATAGGCGGTGACGGCGAGCATCGGAATCGCCCGCAGCACCGGGTCTTTCTTCGCGGCCTCGATCAGGTCCAGCCCCGAGACATTGGGAAGCTGGATATCCATGATCACCAGATTGGGCACGAATTCGCGCGCCTTGTCCAGCGCGTCGAGCCCGTCCGCGACCGGCTCCACCGCGTAGCCCTGGCTCCTGAGCACGTC
Source organism: Novosphingobium sp. (assembly GCA_037384205.1). Taxonomy (GTDB): domain Bacteria; phylum Pseudomonadota; class Alphaproteobacteria; order Sphingomonadales; family Sphingomonadaceae; genus Novosphingobium. The sequence continues at coordinate 8,102 of JARROF010000099.1, forward strand.
GCAAAAGAGCTTTCGATTGAGATCGTTGTCCTCGACAACGAGGATTCGCTTTGCCATTCGACGCCCGCGCACCATGTTAGGGTATGCTCCCCTCTATTCCAGGCAAGCGAGGCTGACAATTCTCCGAGAGCCGCCATCCCCATCTCCGGACCCGCAGGCGCTGGCACTGAACGCGCTCGGCTGGATTCTGGGCGACAGTGACCGGGCCGCCCGGTTCCTGGCGCTGACCGGCCTGACTCCAGACGACTTGCGCGCATCGCTGGGCGAATCGTCCACACTGGGTGCTGTCCTCGAATTCCTGTGCGCGCACGAGCCGGACCTGCTGGGCGCGGCCGATGCGCTGGGCGTCACGCCCGCGCAGCTTGTCGGCGCGCGCGAAAGGCTGGGCGCATGACCCGGCCGCTGCTGATCACCGATTGCGACGAAGTGCTGCTCTACATGATCGCGCACTTCCGCGAATGGCTGGCCGAGGACGAGGGCGTGACCTTCGACATGGGGCGGGGCGAGTTCTACAAGTCGATGCGGCGTATCGGCACGGGCGAGCCGCTGGCGCAGGACGAGATGTGGGCGCTGCTCAACCGCTTCTTCGATACCCAGATGGATCGCCAGACGCCGGTCGAAGGGGCGGTTCCGGCGATAAAGGCTATTCGCGAACATGCCGATGTCGTGGTGCTGACCAATCTGCTCGATTTCCGGCGGGAGGCGCGGCGCACACAACTGGCGGGGCACGGCATCGATGCGCGGGTGTTCACCAATCAGGGGCCGAAAGGCCCGGCGCTGCAGGCGATTCTCGACGAATACCGGCCCGGACGCGCCGTGTTCATTGACGATCTCTCCCAGCATCACGGGTCCGTCTTCGAGGTTGCACCGCAGGTGCGGCGCCTGCATCTTTGTGCCGAACCGCAGATCGCGCCGCATATCCCCTGTGCCCATGAGGCCGGGCACGCCCATGCGCGTATCGACGAGTGGGAGCGCGCGCTGCCCTGGTTGCTGGAAAGTCTGACTTGCGAAGAAAAGGATCTGCAAGAGAATGAGTGATATCGAAAGCCGCCTGGCCGCGCTTGGCCTGACTCTGCCCGAACCTGCTGCGCCGGTGGCGGCTTATGTGCCGGTGGTCGTGGCGGGCGGGCTGGCCCATGTGTCGGGCCAATTGCCGTTCATCGCCGGCAAGCTCGTTACGGGCCGGCTGGGCGAAGACGTGACGCTGGAGGACGGGATCGAGGCGGCGCAGGCCTGTGCAGTGATGATCCTGGCCCAGCTCAAGGCCGCGCTTGGCTCGCTCGACCGGGTCGAGCAGGTGGTCAAGCTGGGGGCCTTTGTCAATTCGACGGGCTTCTTCACCGACCAGCCCAAGGTTGCCAATGGCGCGTCGGAACTGATGGTCGCGGTCTTCGGCGAGGCTGGCAAGCATGCCCGCAGCGCGGTCGGCGTGCCGGTGCTGCCGCTGGGTGCCGCTGTCGAAGTGGACGCCGTCGTTGCCGTTCGTCCTGCTTGACCGCTGGCTTTCGCCTCCGCCCGATCCACGCAAGGTCGGGTGGCTGGGCGAATACAGCTATGCCCATCGCGGATTGCACGATGCCGGCGTGCCGGAAAACTCGCGCTCTGCGTTCGAGCGCGCGGCTCTGGCCGGATGCGGGATCGAACTCGACGTGCAGCGCTCGGTTGATGGGTTGCCGGTCGTCTTTCATGACGAGACGCTGGACAGGATGACCTCCGAAACCGGTCCGCTGGCGCGGCGCTGCGCCGTGGAACTGGGCGCTGTCCGGCTGGCCGGTACGGCGCAGACCATTCCCACCTTGCGGCAAGTGCTCGCGGATGTGGCGGGCCGGGTGCCGGTTCTGGTTGAAATCAAATCCGGCCGCGATGCCCGCGTCGCGGCGCTGTGTCTGGCCGTGCGCCGGGTGCTGGAAGGCTATACCGGTCCGCACGCGGTGATGAGCTTCGATCCGCGCGTATCGCACTGGTTCCGGCTGCACTCGCCACATACCTTGCGGGGCCTTTCGATCACCGAGGGCGAGGACAGGGCGCTGCCGGGCAAAGTGCGCCGCCGTCTGGCGCTGTGGCATGCGCGGCCGGATTTTCTGGCTTACGACGTGCGCGATCTGCCCAGCCGCTTTGCCGCCGGGCAGAGGCGGCGCGGGCTGCCCATCGTGGCATGGACCATAGCGGGCGCCGAGCACGCGGAACGCGCGGCCAGCTATGCCGATGCCGACATTTTCGAGGGGGCGGCAAAGCCGGCCGGAAAGACGGTCGGGCAGGCGTGAGCGAGGGGGCATTCACGGCGAAAGTCCACGGTTCTATCGGGGAACTCCCGGCAGAGGAGTGGGACACGCTGACCGGGGGCGGCAATCCTTTCGTCAGTCACGCCTTTCTGGCGGCGATGGAGGATTCGGGCAGCGTGGGCGGGCGCAGCGGCTGGACGCCGGTGCCGATCGTTATCGAGGGGCCTGACGGGCGGCTGGCGGCGGGGCTGCCGTCCTACCTGAAGGAGCATTCGCAGGGTGAATATGTCTTCGACCATGCCTGGGCCGATGCCTGGCACCGGGCGGGGGGCTCCTATTATCCCAAGCTGCAGATTTCGGTGCCGTTCACGCCCGCCACCGGGCCGCGCCTGCTGACCCCGCATCCCGAACTGGCGCTGCCGCTGCTGCGCGCGGCGGAAACCCTGTGCCGGGACAGCGGCCTTTCTTCCGCGCACGCCACGTTCATAGAACCGGCGCAAGTGCCGCTGTTCGAGGACGCGGGCTGGTTGCTGCGCGAGGATATCCAGTTTCATTGGGAAAACCGCGGCTATGCCAGCTTTGAGGACTTCCTGGGCGCACTGTCCTCCCGCAAGCGCAAGGATTTGCGGAAGGAGCGTGCGAAAGCGCAGGAAGGCATGGAGATTCGCGCCTTGCGCGGCGCTGAAATCACCGAAGCGCACTGGGATGCGTTCTGGGAATTCTATCAGGATACCGGCGCCCGCAAGTGGGGCAGGCCTTACCTGACGCGCGAGGCTTTTGCCTTGCTGGGTAAGGCGATGGCGGACCGGATTCTGCTCGTTCTGGCTTTCATGGATAGTGATCCGGTGGCAGGCGCGCTCAATTTCATCGGCGGCGATGCGCTCTATGGCCGCTACTGGGGCGCGCGCATCGACAAGCCGTTCCTGCATTTCGAACTGTGTTACTATCAGGCGATCGACGCGGCGATCGCGCTGGGCCTGTCGCGTGTGGAAGCCGGCGCGCAGGGCGGCCATAAGCTGGCCAGGGGCTATGAGCCCGTGCGGACGGTTTCAGCGCACTACATCGTTCACGAAGGCCTGTGTGCTGCTGTCGCCGACTATCTGGAACAGGAACGGGCAGGCATTGCCCGGGACCAGATCTGGCTCGGCGACCGTTCGCCTTTCCGCAAAGCGGAAGGTTAACGCTCAGGCGGCCCTGAGGCCGGTAACGCGATTCGCGGCGGCAAGCCATTGGCGTGCGCGGCGCTGGGCTTCGGCGATCTCGCGTGCTGTCATTTCATCGGCCACTTCGGCACGGCACGCGGCCGCTTCTTCATGACCTGCGACAGCGGCAAGGTTGAACCACTTGTGCGCTTCGATCAGATCGCAGCTGGCACCGTGGCTTCCGGTAGAGTAGGCGACACCAAGGTCGAAATAGGCGGAAAAGTCACCTTCCGCCGCAGCGGCCAGGCATTCCGCGACCAGCATGTCCTCGCCGGTAAAGTCGGCAGCCGTTGCCGGCCGGGCATGTTCGAATTGTGTGTTCCAGGCAGTTTTCATGATCCGTTACCCCCGTCTGTTTCAGTACCCCTTTCTTCGGACCGCTTGGCCGGTCTTCCGATGCCGCCACGCTGGGGCATAGCCTGTCAAGAAATGGTTAACGCCAGATAGGAAGCTTTCCGAAACCGTTTTCGATCTATGCCGAAACGGAACGGCGGCCTGGAATTTTGTGGACGGGTGGTCATATCTGCTTGTGCCCCGAAATCTGCCGACCTATAGGCCGCCGCAACCGCGGATCGTTGTACGGTTACTGGAAAAGTCCGGAACTGCAGGGCGTTGGCGATCCGATTGGAGACACGTGCGGAGTTTCTCTGGATGGCAACGGCCCTATCTGACGAAATTGATGTTCTCGCCAAGGCAAAGCGTGCGATTGGCGGTGCCTATGTTCCCGCTGCCGACGAATCGTATATGAGCGAGGCGCAGCAGGATTATTTCCGGAAATTGCTTCAGGCCTGGAAGCGTTCGATTCTCGACGCGGCGGCCGATACCCTGCAGCAATTGCAGGACGGCCCGATTCGCGAGCCCGATCTCAATGATCGCGCGTCGAGCGAGACCGACTGGGGTATCGAACTGCGCACCCGCGACCGGCAGCGCAAGCTGATCGCCAAGATCGATTCGGCGCTGCGCCGGATCGAGGAAGGCGAATACGGCTATTGCGAAGTGACCGGCGAACCGATCGGTCTCGGCCGACTGGAAGCGCGGCCGATCGCGACGATGACGGTCGAGGCGCAGGAAGCCCACGAGCGCCGCGAAAAGGTCTCTCGCGACGATTGATCCGGTATTCCGGCGTGAAATGCGGCGGGGCTATTCGTCGCGGTATGCCGGGGCGGCTCAGCGTGGTGTTAAACGTTTGTTTGCCATTTAACGGTAGGCACGCATAAGCGGTGCCCCCATTGTTGTCTCGCACTTCGGGGTCGACAATAAAGGGGCATGCTGGTTCGAATGCCGGACGGAGCTCATGAACGAAAATGACAATCGTCAGGTCTCGCGCGACAGCCTGTTTCTCATGGCTGACATGCGTGTGGACGGTCTGGACGGCGAGTACCGCGTCAAGGTGCGCAACCTGTCTGCCGGCGGAATGATGGGCGAAGGGCCGGTGCGTGTGGTGCGCGGCACGATTATCGAAGTGAACATCCGCAATGTCGGCTGGGTCGAGGGTTCGGTTGCCTGGGTTCAGGAAAACCGGTTCGGCGTGGCTTTCCGCGAAGACATCGATCCCAAGCTTGCCCGTGCGCCGGTGGGGGCCGCGGAGACTTCCACGCCGCGTTTCGTCCGGAATCACGAAGCGCGATTCTCCCCCGGCGAAAACCTGCGCAAGATCTGACGCTGCGCCTGTCCGGTTTCCGCATGAAATTTTGTCGTGCCCGCATTTGCGGCGCCGCGGGAATGGGCTAACCGGGCTTCATGCAGGCCAAGCGCACAGCGATGAAGGTTCTGGCCCTCCTGGCCTTGCTTCCGCTCGTCGCGTGCGGTTCGCGTGACCGTTCGGCGCTGGATGTGGCCGTTATCGGCGCGCCCGAGGATCCGTTCCAGAGCGGGATCCGGTTGTCCCTGGCGGGGCAACTGGTTCGCGGCGCCACGGTTGAAGGGCTCGTGGCTTTCGATGAACAGGCGCGGGTGATCCCTGCTCTCGCGGATCGCTGGATCGTCACCGACGATGGCCAGAGCTACATTTTCCGCCTGCGAGACGGAACCTGGCCGAACGGAGGCGAGATCACTGCCGATTCAGCCCGGCGAGCGCTCAACAGTGCGCTCAAATCGCTGGCAGGGACACCGTTGGCGTTCGACTTGTCCGGGATCGAGGATATCAGGACGATGGCGGGCCGTGTTATCGAGATCCGCCTGAAACGGCCGATGCCCTATCTGCTGCAATTGCTGGCCCAGCCTGAACTCGGGCTCTACCATGCCGGGCGCGGGGCCGGGCCGATGACGCTGGAAAAAACCGAAGGGCTGGCTCGGCTGACCCCGGTCGATCCGTCCGAGCTTGGTCTGCCCCCTGTCGAGAACTGGGATGCCCGCACCCGGCAGATCGTGCTTCACGCCCTTGCCGGGCCCGAGGCGGTCGGGAAATTCAACGATGGCGATGTCGACCTCGTGCTTGGCGGGCGAATCGAGGATTTCCTGCTGACGCGGTCGGTGGGCATCCTGCGCGGGACGATCCAGATCGATCCGGTGATCGGCCTGTTCGGATTGCAGGTGATGAACGACCGCGGCTTTCTTGCCGATCCCGCCAATCGCGAGGCATTGGCGATGGCGGTTGACCGCGACGCCCTGATAAAGCCGTTCGGCGTGGGTGGCTGGTCTTCCACCACGCGTATTGTTACGCCCAGCCTCGAAGGCGATCTCGGGACCATCGGGGAGCGCTGGGCGGGCCAGTCGCTGGACGAGCGGCGGCAGATCGCGGCGGCGCGGGTGCGCGGCTGGGCTTCGGGCACGGGGGGAGGCGCGGAGAAGAAGGACACGGCTGCAGCAACGCCCGAAACCGGCGGTGCTGGCCGGACCGACGGCGCAGCCCCGACGACTCGGCTGCCTGCCGTGAAACTGCAGATCTGGCTACCTGAGGGAGACGGCTCGCAGATTCTCTTCGAACACCTGGCTGCCGACTTCACGGCGATCGGGGTTGCAATTGCCCGTACCGAGGATGCGCAGAAGGCCGATCTCATGCTCGTGGACGATGTGGCCCGCTATCCGCGCGCGGCGTGGTTCCTCAACCGGCTGTCCTGTGCGGCGCGCAAGGGGCTATGCTCGCAGGAGGCCGACGCGCGGGTCGCCGAGGCCGAAAAGGCCCCCACGCCGACGGACCGCGCCGCTTTGTTGACCGAGGCCGAGGCGGAACTGACGTCCGCCAATGTCTTCATTCCCTTCGGAACGCCGATCCGCTGGTCGCTGGTGCGCGGCAGCGTGAGCGGGTTCTCGCCCAATGCCTGGGGCTGGCACCCCTTGATGCCGCTGGCCTGGCTGCCCAAATGAGATGCAGCGGCAAGCGCCGGTTGAACGAGGGTACGCATTGGCAGCAGGTCATAATTCCACCCGCCGCATGGATTACGAGCTTCCGCTCGGCACTGATCCGGTCTCGATCCGGCGCCGTGTCGAGGCGATGGAGCATGTGCTGGAGAGGGCCTTCACGGTGCCCGGCACCAGTCGCCAGTTCGGCCTCGATGCACTGATCGGGCTGGTGCCCGTCGTCGGTGACGTGATCGCGGCGGCCATGGGGCTCTACCTCGTATGGGAAGCGCGCAATCTGGGTATGTCGAAGTGGCATCTGGCGCGCATGACGGCCAATGTCGGCTTCGATACGCTGGTCGGCGCGGTGCCGGTGGCGGGCGACCTGTTCGATTTTCTCTACCGCTCGAACAGCCGCAACCTGAAGATCATCCGCAAACACCTCGACAAGCACCATCCGCACACCCGGGTGATCGACGCCTGACCTGTTTGTCCGGAATGAACGGGTGTGGCGGACCGGGCCGGGCTGAGCGGACAGATTTTATCGAGGACATTCATGGCTGCTTTTCAGGGTTTTTGCCTGTAAGCGGATGTTCCGGAGACGCCGACATAGCTGCCGTTTTGCTTAATGGCAGCACACGCCCCTTGTAGGTCATTCGCTCGGCGACATTGAGCCTCTCAAAGAAGCCGTTCACCAGATGTGCTTCCTCACCCACTGCCAGAAGACGTC
>JARROF010000100.1:0-10411 GCA_037384205.1 Novosphingobium sp.
GCTCCGCAATGGTCGATTGCCGTGCGAATGTTGCGGGGCACCGTGCCGCAGCCTGCCTGGCAGGTGCGTATCGAGCAACGGATGGAGATCCGCATAACGCCCCGGGCGGCGCCTCGAATGCCGCGGGACATGCTGGTGGAAACGCCGAGCAGAGACGTGAGCATGCAGTTCCGGGAGCGCAAGATCGGCAAGTGCCTTTCGATCTCGGAAATCGCCGGTGTCAAACCGGACCGGGGCAACCGCCTGCTGCTCTATATGCGGGGCCGGCGGCTGGTGGCAGCCGAACTGGAGCGGTCCTGCCGCGCGCGGGATTTCTATTCGGGGTTCTATCTGTCGCATACGCCTGACGGACAGCTCTGTGTGGACCGCGATACGCTGCTTTCGCGTAGCGGCATGAATTGCAAACTGACACGTATCCGGGAACTGGTTCAGAGCGATCACTAGCCGTTGTAACGGTTCTGGACAGGATTTCGTGCCGGAAATCCTTGACTTTGGTGCCCTTTGGCGCATAGGGCGCCCCAATCGCATTCAAGGTTTGCGGACGGGACGTTAATTCCAGTTCTGGACTTGTAAAATGCGGGCACTCTCGATTTTTCCGGAAAAACGCACTGCCTATGAGCTTCGCCGATCTCGGCCTGTCAGACGAATTGCTGCAAGCGGTTGAAACCGCAGGCTATACCGAGCCGACTCCGATCCAGGCGCAAGCCATTCCGCCGGTCCTGATGATGAAGGACCTGATCGGTATCGCGCAGACCGGCACCGGCAAGACCGCCAGCTTCGTGCTTCCGATGATAGACATCCTCGCGCACGGACGCCGCCGCGCACTGATGCCGCGCTCGCTGATTCTGGAGCCGACCCGCGAACTGGCCGCGCAGGTGGCCGAGAATTTCGAGAAGTATGGCAAGAACCACGATCTCAAGATGGCGTTGCTGATCGGCGGTGTGCAGATGGGCGATCAGGTCAAGGCGCTTTCCGAAGGCGTGGACGTGCTGATCGCCACGCCCGGCCGCCTGATGGACCTGTTCGAGCGTGGCAAGATCCTGCTTACCGGCTGCGAACTGCTGGTGATCGACGAAGCGGACCGGATGCTCGACATGGGCTTCATTCCCGATATCGAGACGATCTGTTCGAAGCTGCCCACCAACCGCCAGACGCTTTTGTTCTCGGCGACGATGCCGCCGGTCATCAAGAAGTTGGCGGACCGTTTCCTGTCGAGCCCCAAATATATCGAGGTGGCCCGCCCGGCGACCACGAACATCAATATCGTTCAGCACAAGGTCGCGGTGAACGCGCGCAAAAAGCGCGAAGTGCTGCGCCATCTGCTGGAGACCGACAACGTTTCGACCGCAATCGTCTTCTGCAATCGCAAGACCACCGTGCGCGAACTCGCCAAGAGCCTGAAGCGCCACGGTTTCGCCGCCGGCGAGATTCACGGTGACATGGATCAGCCCGCGCGTCTGGCCGAACTGGAACGCTTCAAGGCGGGCGACGTCAACATCCTGTGCGCGTCGGATGTCGCCGCGCGCGGTCTCGACGTGAAGGGCGTAAGCCACGTCTTCAATTTCGATACGCCCTGGCACCCGGACGACTATGTGCACCGCATCGGCCGCACTGGCCGTGGCGGCGCTACAGGCCGGGCTTTCACGTTCGTGGCGCCGGAAGACGCCGAAGCGATCGAAAATGTCGAGAAGCTGACCGGCGGAGCGATTCCCGTATTCGAATTCGCGGCTGAGAGCGAACGCGAAGAACCTGCGCAGGAAGAGAAGCCGAGGCGCGAGAAGCGCGAGCGCAGGCCGCAGCGCGAGAAGGCTCCGGTGTCGGAAAAGGCCTCGGCGAAGGAAGTGAGCAAGGAAGCTGTTGCCGGACCCGCCCGTTCGCGCCGCCGCGAGCGGGAACCCGAGCCTGTCGACGATGGCTGGAACGGTCCGGTGCCGGAGTTTCTCAACGTCTCCGCTTTAGCCTGAAGGATTGCCTGCGGGTCATGCCCGCGCAAACTTGCGCGCCCGATGGGAAGAGGAGAGCGCAAGACCATGACATGCAGACTGAATTCTCGCCGCTTTGGCGTCGCCGTGGAAAGCGGCAGGCTGCAACGCACCGCAATGGAAGCAGCCGCAGGATGATCCTGCCGTGATCATGGACTTCCCCCTGGACGGTACGGCGCAATATGGCCCGGACCCGCGGCGCGATCAGATAGAGGATGCCCTTGGCGGCCAACGAGAACTGAGCCCGCCGAACTACTCGGCCGCTTTCACGAAGCTGTCGATCACGCGCTTGCGGCCGGACTGCTCGAAATCGATTTCCAGCTTGTTGCCTTCCTGCGCGGCCACGGTGCCATAGCCGAACTTCTCGTGAAACACGCGCGCGCCGATCGCGATGTCGGTGCGTGGTTTGGCGGCGAAGCTGGCGGCGCTGCGGGTGCTTTCGGCGATTTTGCGCGGTTTGGGATCGTAGTCCTGCCGCGCGGCGCGCTGCCAGCCGGGGCCGCGTGTAGCGGTGCGGGCGGGCTGGGCGCGGGCAACATCGGCAAAGGGATCTGAATGTTCCGACCACTGCGCCCGCCACAGCGAGGCGCCGCCCGATAGCGTGGTCTCACTCTCGACATGGTCCTCGGGCAGTTCGGCAATGAAGCGCGAGGGGATTGAACTGGTCCACTGGCCATAGATGCGCCGGTTGGCGGTATGCAGGATCGTGCACTGGCGCCGCGCCCGCGTGATCGCGACGTAGGCGAGGCGGCGCTCTTCTTCCAGACTGGCCAGCCCGCCTTCGTCGAGCGAGCGCTGCGAGGGGAACACGCCTTCTTCCCAGCCGGGAAGGAACACGTTGTCGAACTCCAGCCCCTTGGCGCCGTGCATGGTCATGATCGTGACCTTTTCCTCGTCGGCAGTGGCGTCGTTGTCCATCACGAGGCTGACGTGTTCGAGGAAATCGCCGAGGCTCTCGTATTCCTCCATGGCGCGCGCCAGTTCGACGAGGTTTTCCAGACGGCCTGCGGCTTCGGGCGTTTTTTCCGCCTGCAGGGCATCGGTATAGCCGCTTTCGTCCATTACCGTGCGCAGCAGATCGGCGGGGTTCTCCGTCTTCTCCAGATCGCGCCAGCGGGCGAAGTCGCGCATCAGGGCCAGGAAGGTGTTGCGTGCGCGGGCGGGCAGTTCGTCGGTATCGGCAATCTCGATCGCGGCGGCGGCGAGCGGGATGCCCCGGCGGCGGGCCAGCATGTGCAGCTTTTCCAGCGCCTTGGCGCCAAGGCCGCGCTTGGGCGCGTTGTAGATGCGTTCGAATGCGAGATCGTCCGCAGGCTGGGCGATCACGCGCAGATAGGCGAGGGCGTCACGGATTTCGGCACGTTCATAGAAACGAAAACCGCCGATAATCCGGTACTTGAGGCCAATGCTTATGAACCGGTCCTCGAACTCGCGGGTCTGGTACTGCGCGCGCACGAGGATCGCGATCTGGTCGAGCGGGGCGCCTTCGCGCTCCAGCCGCTCGATCTCGTCGCCCACGCGGCGAGCTTCCTCGGGCGCGTCCCACACGCCGATGACGCGCAGCTTGTCTCCCGGATGGCGTTCGGTCCACAGCGTCTTGCCAAGGCGCTGGCTGTTCTCGTTGATGAGGCCCGAAGCGGCGGCGAGGATCTGCGGGGTGGAGCGGTAGTTCTGCTCCAGCCGGATCACTTTCGTGCCTGGAAAATCTTTTTCAAACCGTAGGATATTGGCAACTTCTGCGCCGCGCCATGAATAGATGGACTGGTCGTCGTCCCCCACCACGCAGATGTTCTGGCGGCCTTGCGCGATCAGGCGCAGCCACAGGTACTGGACCTGATTGGTGTCCTGATATTCATCCACCATCACGTATTTGAAGCGCTGCTGATATTGCTCCAGAACCTCGCGGTGGGTGCGCAGGATGTTCAGCATGTGCAGCAGCAGATCGCCGAAATCGCAGGCGTTCAGCGCTTTCAGCCGGTCCTGATAGATCTGGTAGAAATGGCGGCCCTTGCCGTTGGCATAGGCCTCGTTCTCCCCGGCATCGAGGTCTTGCGGGTTGAGGCCGCGGTTCTTCCAGCGGTCGATGCAGCCCGCGAGCTGGCGCGGGGGAAAGCGTTTGTCGTCCACGCCTTCAGACTGGATCAGCTGCTTGAGCAGGCGGAGCTGATCGTCGGTATCGATGATGGTGTAATTGGACTGCAGCCCCACCAGCTCGGCATGGCGGCGCAGCATTTTGGCGGCGATCGAGTGGAACGTGCCGAGCCAGGGCATGCCTTCCACGGACGGCCCGATCAGTTGCCCCACGCGCTCGCGCATTTCGCGCGCGGCCTTGTTGGTGAAGGTGACGCAGAGGATTTCGCTAGGCCAGGCGAGGCGGCTGCGGACCAGATTCGCCAGCCTGCGCGTGAGCGCGGCGGTTTTGCCCGTGCCCGCGCCCGCCAGCATCAGCACGGGGCCTTCGGTGGTCAGCACGGCTTCGCGCTGGGGCTCGTTCAGGCCTTCGATCAAAGGGTCTTGGGAACCGGCGGATTGGGGTGGCTGCTGGGTGTTCACAGGCGAACAACTAGGGAACGGTGCGGCGTGGCGCAAGGCCGCTTCATCGCGTCCGGGGAACAAACCCCCCGCTAAATCGTCGCTGTCGTTACCCGTTTACCCATGGAGAAGATGACATGCGAAAGATCCATTTTACCAGGTTGAGCGCGCTTGCCCTGCTGGCTACGCCCATGGTGCTGATCGCGCAGGACATGCCGCCGCCGGGCAATGCCATGCCGCCGGAAAGTTCCGGTTCCATGGATGCGCCGGATGATCCCGGCTCCGGCGCGGATCTGACGCCCGGCCAGCAAGCGGAGCTGGCCACATGGCCAGCAGACGTCAAGAGCTACTACGCCAGTCTGGCGTCGGACCGGCAGAAGGCCTTCTGGGCGCTGTCTCCGGAGCAGCGTGCGCAAGTCGCCGCGCTTCCGGCCGAGCAGCAGGAGCAGGTCTGGGCCTCGATCATGCAGCAGCTTTCCACCCTGCAGGCCGGGGCGGGACAGACCGGGGACGCGCAGCCTTCCGGAATGGACGACGAGGCAGCGCCGGGTCGCCCGCCGCTGGCGGAAAGCCCGGCAGCCACCGCACCGTCGCATCAGGCGATGAACAAGAGCTATCCGCGATGCTCGAAGAGCGTGCGGGACGAATGCCGGAACCGCAGCGGCGTTTGAGCCGGACATCGCGCTGAGCGGGACGTGCGCCGCTTCGCGTGGCGCCCTTCCTTGCACCCGGGCGGGAACCGATGCGCTGGCCGGGCATTTCCTTTGCGACAGGGGACATCTCTTGAGGAGATACGTCATGAATGCCAAGACCCTGACAGTTCTGGCCCTGACTATGGCCGCAGCCACTGCACCGATTGCCGGAACCGCCTTTGCCGCGCCGGCCTCCCCGCAGATTCTCGCCAGAGACGCGCATGGCCGCGCGATCGAGGTGCGTATTGACGGGCAAAGCTATCCTGTCTGCGAAGGCAGCATGCAGGACGAGTGCATCAACCCGCGGCAGGCCGGGCTGCACTTTGGCAATGTTCCGCTTAACCACTGGCCGGACAAGGCCGCCGGTGCCAGTTGACCGGAAGGGCGTCAGGCCCGGCGCAGGATATGCAGCCGGGCCTTGCCGACATCGCGCATCGTCTCGGTCTCGAAGCCCCGGATCGACACCGATTCGCCCTTGGCGGTCTCCAGGCTCACCCAGGTCGCCTCGCCGATCCAGCCGAGCCGGGCCAGCTTGTCGATCGCCACCGAGCCCGCGCCGGTCTCATAGGGCGGATCGAGCAGGACGAGGTCCAGCGGTTCCTTCGCCGGACCGAGCGACAGCGCCGAGGAGGCCCGCACGTCACTGCGGGACTGCGCGTGCAGAGCGGCGATATTGCGGCGGATCGCCCGGACTGCGGCGGCATCCTGATCGACGAAGAGGCAATACACCGCCCCGCGCGAAAGCGCCTCCAGCCCCAGCGCGCCCGATCCGGCGAAGAGATCTGCCACTTTCAGCCCTTCGAACGAACCGAGGCGGCTGTTCAGCATCGAAAACAGCGTTTCGCGGGTGCGGTCCGCCGTGGGGCGGGTGGCATCGCCTTCGGGCGTGGCGAGCTTGCGCCCGCGCCATTCGCCCGCAACGACCCTCAGGCCGCCCTTCATGCCTTCCCGCCCGGCAAGGTCTTGCGGAACCTTTCGAGCGCTTTCGAATCGATTTCAACCGCTGCACCCTTGGGCAGGTCGAGCAATTCAAAGGGGCCATAGGCGGTGCGGATCAGCCGGCTGACTTCCAGCCCGAGATGTTCCAGCACGCGCCGGACTTCACGGTTCTTGCCTTCGGTCAGTGTCATTTCAATCCAGCGGTTGCGTCCACTGCTGCGCTCCATGTTGGCGTCGATCTTGCCGTAGCGGATGCCGTCGATCTCGATCCCCTCGATCAGGCCTTCGAGCTGCGCTTGCGTGACGGCCCCGAAAGCGCGGGCGCGGTAGGTGCGCGGCACGCCTGTCGCGGGCAGTTCGAGCTGGCGCTTGAATTCGCCGTCGTTGGTCAGCAGCAGCAGCCCCTCGGTGTTGAAGTCGAGACGGCCGACCGGCATGACCCGCCCGGTTCCAGGCGGCAGGGCATTGCGCAGCGCGGTGTAGATCGTCGGCCGCCCGGCAGGATCGCGCTCGGCGGTGATGAGCCCCGCGGGCTTGTGGAACACGAACAGCCGCGTGGCCTCGGCTTCCTTGACCGGCTTGCCATCCACCGTCACGCCCCGGAGGCTGGTAAGGACGGTGGAGGGGGCTTCGATGCGTTCTTCGCCGAGCTTGACGCGCCCTTCGGCAATCATCCGCTCGGCCTCGCGGCGGCTGGCGACACCGGCGCGCGCCAGCAGCTTGGCGATCCGCTCGCCTTCGCGGGGCGGGAGCGCGGGGTCCTTGGGTGTCGGTGCTGTCTTTGCCGGATTCCGGCTGACCGGCTTGGCGCTACGCGGCCCGCGAGAAGGTGCGCCACTGCGAGAGCCATTGCTGGAATCGCCGCCGCGCCGCGGGCCGCCCGATTTTTGAGGTGGTCTGGACATTCGCGGCGCCATACCTGTTGATGGCGGCTTCATCCAGCCTTCCCTTGCTGCCACCATAGGCTACCGTCCCCCGATTGTTCCCCGGACAGTGCCGGGCTAGTCTTTGCATGGGAGTTCGCCCTCGATGTCCGCTACCGCCGCAAGCCGTCCTCGAAAGGGGCGTCATGCTTTGCTTGCCGCGCTTGGCAACCGTAAAACCGGTTTCATGGCCCTGTTCGGGTTCGCCAGCGGACTGCCTTTCGCGCTGTTTCTGGGCTCTCTCTACGCCTGGCTGAGCGAAGCCGGTGTCGATCTTGAGACAATGGGCGTTTTCTCGCTGATCGGGCTCGCCTACGCGTTCCAGTTCCTGTGGTCCCCCTTGCTTGACCGGGTCGATATCCCGGTGATGCGCAGGCTGGGGAAGCGCAAACAGTGGATCGTGCTCGCACAAGTGCTGCTGGGCGTGATTCTGGTGACGCTGAGTTTGCTGAATCCCAGCGACGAACTGGGCTGGTTCTCATTGCTCGCCGCAATCGGTGCCTTTGCCTCCGCCACGCAGGACATCGTGATCAATGCCTGGCGTATCGACGTTGCGGACGAAGATGCGCCGCTCGACATGCTCTCGACAATCTACCAGATGGGCTACCGGCTCGCTTCGCTTGCCGGTGGCGCGCTGGCGCTGATTCTGGCCGCGCGTATCGGCTGGCCGGAGACTTATCTTGCGATGGGCCTCATCTTGCTCGTGATCGGGGTGGCTGGGCTTTTTGCGCCTGATGCGGAAGCCAGCGGGCCCACGGCCGAACAGATGGATGCACTGCTGGCGCTGCGCAGGCGGGGAGAGCTGGCTCCTAAAGTGCGGCTGCGCGCGCTGTTGATCGTCGGCTCGCTTTGGGCGGCGGCGCTCATCACGGTTATCACGTTCA
This sequence comes from Novosphingobium sp., assembly GCA_037384205.1. Classification (GTDB taxonomy): domain Bacteria; phylum Pseudomonadota; class Alphaproteobacteria; order Sphingomonadales; family Sphingomonadaceae; genus Novosphingobium. The sequence goes on from JARROF010000100.1 coordinate 7,953, forward strand.
TGGTGCTTTCGATGACGTCGGCTCCCGACGCGCGCCCCAATCCAACTGTTTTCATTGCCACGGCCGGGCCCTTGATCGTTATCGCCACGATCGTGCTGCCCGCGCTGATAGCAGGGTGGCTGGCCACGCAGCAGCGGCAGGGGCGCAATGTCCTGATCGAGGATGCGCATCCGGCGGATGGAAGCTGGCCCGTTCTCGACCAGCTCTATCATGCTCTCCTGTCACCGCTGGTGGAGTTTGTCGGGCGCATGGGGTGGTCGCTTGTGCTGATTCTCGCGCTCGTGCTGACCTACCGTATATGCGATGCGATCTGGGGGACTTTCGCTTATCCCTTCTATCTGGGCTACTTGAACTACACGAATGACGAGGTGGCGATCGCGTCGAAGTTCTTTGGCGTTGGCGCCACTGTGCTGGGCCTTGCAGTTGGCGGCGGATTGCTGACCGTTCTCGGGCGTATGCCGACGATGCTGATGGGCGCTGTGCTCGCCGCCGTGACCAACCTCTTGTACGCCGATCTGGCCGTGGGAGGCGCGCATATGGCGGCTTTCTCGCGAATGGTGGGGCTGACTGGTCTGGTCGAGACTTTCGGCGGGGAACCTCGGCTGGCCACATTGATGGCAACGATCGGGCTGGAAAATCTGGCGACCGGCATTGCCGGGGCCGCCTATATCGCCTGGCTGTCCTCTGTGGTGGCAAAGGGATACAGTGCCGTGCAATATGCGTTGCTGTCGTCGCTGACGTTGCTGGTGGGGACGCTGGGGCGCGGTGCGCTTGGCAAGATGATCGAGCAGCAGGGCTACTATGCCATGTTTATCTTCGTGACCTGGATCGGCTTGATCGCGGTCGTGCTGACAGGGCTGGAATGGTGGCGGGTGTCGCGCCGTTCGCCCAGGCAGGATTAGTCCGGCAGTTCGCGATTCTTGCGCAGCACCGCGCCCGCCAGATAGAGCGAGCCAGCTATCAGCACAATGTCACCGCTGGCCGGATCGATGGTCAGTGTTCGCAGCGCTTCAGTCACATCGGCGGCAATCGAGGGTGAAGGGATCGACGGGATCGACGGGATCGCGGCGAAGGCCGAGGGCTCGTGGCAGGCATGGCCCGGCACCGGCACCATGGTCACGCTGGCCAGACGCTTTCGCATGGGCTCCAGCAACGCCGCCGGATCCTTGTTCGCCAGCATGCCGATGATGAGGTGGATGTTCGCACTGGTCCGGTCGAAATGGAGGGCCAGCGCTTGGCCCGCGTCAGGGTTGTGTCCGCCGTCGAGCCAGCATGGCGTGCCGGGCGGGAGCAGGGCCGTGAGAGGGCCTTCGTGGAGGCGTTGCAGACGGGCGGGCCAGTGGGCGCTGCGCATGGCCTCCGTCAGCGCCGTATCGGGCACGGCAATGGCGCTCTGGTGGCGCAGCATGGCAATCGCGAGGCCGGCGTTGGTGATCTGGTGCGCGCCCGGCATTGCCGGTTCCGGCAGCGTGAGGGTGCCTTTGCCGTCGCGATAGAGGAAGCCATCGGGGGCGGGGGAGACTGACCAGTCGCGCTCGCGCTGGATGTGCCGTGCGCCGGCCAGTCTGGCGCGTTCGGCGATCGTCCTGTCCATGGCGCTCGTGTAGTCGAGCGTCACCAGCGGCACGCCGGGCTTGGCGATTCCGGCTTTCTCGAACGCGATGCGGGTGAGCGGATCGTCCGGCACCCCCTCTTCGGCGGCTAGGAGGAACGCCTCGTGGTCTATGCCCAGAGAGGCGATACCGCAGACCGCCGGTGTCTCTATCACATTGGTCGCGTCGAACCGGCCGCCCAGGCCAACTTCAATCGCGCAGGCATCGGCGGGCACGCGCGTGAAGGCGAGGAAGGCTGCTGCCGTGGAGACTTCGAAGAAGCTCGCGCCGATCCCGGCGGCCTCGGCCGCGTCGAGCACTTCGGCCAGCAGGTCCGCCAGCATGGCGTCTTCGATCAGCGTTCCCGCCACGCGAATACGCTCGTTGAAGCGGACGAGGTGCGGGCTGGTGAAGACGTGGACGGTCTTGCCCGCCGCTTCCAGCGCGGCGCGCAGGAAGGCGCAAGTGGAACCCTTGCCGTTGGTCCCGGCGACATGAAAGACGGGCGGCAGGGCGCGCTGGGGATTGCCCAGGTGATCAAGCAGATCGCGGATCGCATCAATGCCGAGTCGCCCCTGCGGCAGGGACAGCGCGCCAAGGCGGTCCAGTTGCGCCTGCACGCGCGGGTCGTCCGAAACCGCGAAGTCGGAAGGCCGCGTCATGGGGCGGTCAGCGCGCCGAATGCACCGCTTCGGCCAGCGCCGAGGCCAGCTCTTTCAGCGGCCCGGCTGCCTTGTCGCCATGTTGCTTGACCAGATCGACAAGTGCCGAGCCGACGACCACGCCGTCCGCCACTTTGGCGATCTTGCTGGCCTGTTCGGGGGTGCGCACGCCGAAGCCCACAGCCACAGGAATGTCCGAAGCGGC
>JARROF010000101.1:0-13847 GCA_037384205.1 Novosphingobium sp.
CGCAACGTCGCCGCTTGCCGCGTCGGCCGAACGCCGGGCACGGTTTCGCCCGGCGCGAACCGGCGCCCGCACGGGTTCGGCAGGCGAACATGCCTCCAATGATGTCGAACGAACCCGTTCTCTGGCCATGACCCGACATTGCCTGAACGCCATTTCAAAACGGTTAAGCACACACACGGTCATCCGGGTAACCATACGGTCGAGCGCAGGCCCCGCATGCTTTGCAACCCGCCCCGATTTCGCTTGCTCAAGCCCCTCAGCCATGCTTGCTTGCGGTAAAGAAGGCGGCACATGATCCGTCCAGATGAGAGGTACTCACGTGCGGCACATTGCAATCGTCGGATCGGGCCCTGCAGGATATTACACGGCCGAGGCCGCGCTCAAGCAGTGGGGCGAATCGGTCCGGGTCGATATCTTCGATACCCTGCCCGTCCCCTTCGGCCTGATCCGCTCCGGCGTCGCTCCCGATCACCAGTCGATCAAGGGCGTCTCGCGCCGGTACGAGGCAACCGCGCTGACAGACAATGTCCGCTTCGTTGGCAACGTCATGATCGGGCGGGACGTGTCGATCGCCGAACTTCAGGGTCTTTATGATGCCGTGATTCTGGCCACCGGCGCCCCGAACGACCGCAAGCTGGGGCTGCCCGGCGAGGACCTGCTCAATGTCTTCGGTTCAGCCTCGTTCGTGGGCTGGTATAACGGACATCCCCATTTCGCCGAACTCGATCCCGCACTGAGCCACGACACGGCGGTCATCATCGGCAACGGCAATGTCGCGCTCGACGTGGCGCGTATTCTCGCCAAGTCGCAGGAAGAGTTCTCCGGCTCGGATATTGTCGCCCACGCGCTGACCGCGCTCGATGCCTCGCAAGTCCGCCGCATCGTCATTCTCGGGCGGCGCGGACCGCACCAGATCGCCATGACCCCCAAGGAACTGGGCGAACTCGCGCACCTTTCCCGTGCCTGCCCGCGCGTCGATCCCGCAGACCTGCCCGATGAGACGGAAGATGCCGCGCTCGATCCCGGTCAGCGCAAATCGGTCGGCCACTTGCGCACTTTTGCCGCAGCCGAACCTTGTGCGGATCGGGACGTCGTGATCGAGTTCGATTTCTTCGCCTCGCCCAGGGCGATCATCGGCGGCGAACGCGTGGAGGAAGTGGAAGTCGAACGCACCCGGCTGGAAGGGGGGAAAGCTGTAGGCACCGGTGAAACATACCGTATTCCCGCCGGTCTGGTGATCGCCTGCATCGGCTACCAGACCTCGAAGATTCCCGACGTCCCTTTTAACGAAAAGGGCGGCCGCTTCACCAACGAGGAAGGCCGCATCCGGCCCGGACTCTACTGCGTGGGCTGGGCGCGGCGCGGCCCAACCGGCACAATCGGCACCAACCGTCCCGACGGCTTTGCGATCGTCGAGAAGATCGCCGAAGATATCGGCGAAGACAGCGGCAAGCCGGGCCGCCCCGGCTTCGACAAACTCGCCCGGGACCGGGGGATCCATGTCGTCAAATTCACCGACTGGCAGAAGATCGATCAGGCCGAAATCGCCAATGCCCGGGAAGGCGCCCCGCGTGAAAAGTTCGTGGCCGTCGAGCACATGATCGATGTGGTGAGCAAGGAGTAGACAGGGCAGGCCTTTCACAAAGTCCGCTTATTCCCCTGTGCCTCTCACAGGCTCAAGGAACACCACGCGAAAAACGTCCCGTTCATCGTCGGCCAGCGTATGCTGGATGTATTCGGCCGTCCGGCCGTCGTCCCGCCTGAACGCCCGTGCCCCGCCCTCGCGCGTGAGGACAGACTGATTGTTCCAGCTTTCGCGGAAGGCCGAACTGTTTTCCAGAAGCCAATCGACCGTGGCTTTCACGCGCGGGTCGCGCATGGCCCGGCTGTAGTCGCGCCGGAACTCGGCCAGCAGACGCCGTACCCGTATATCCCAGTCGGGCATAAGGTCCTTCGCTGCGGGATGCATGAAAGCATAGGAAAGCAGGTTCGGTGCCGGCCCGTCAGCAAAAAGGCCGGTGAAAAGCGCACGAGCGGGCACGTTCGCGCAGCACACCGTCCACGCCGGATCGAGTGCGTAGGCCGGCCAGGCCAGAGTGCCGATCAGGGCCGCGATACCCGGCGGCGCTGTCCCGACGTCGCCCGCAGCCGGCGCAGCGGGATCACGGCGCCCTGACAGTTCGAACAGATAGCCCCGCTCTGCGGGAGAAAGCGCTAGTCCATCGGCCAGCCGCGCCAGCGTTTCCGCCGAAGGGCACACGGCCCTGCCCTGCTCGATCCAGGTGACCCAGGTGGAACTGATCGCTGCCCTTTCGGCCAGTTCCTCCCGCCGAAGCCCTGGCGTGCGGCGGCGACGGGCCGGCCCTTGCGGTGCCATGCTTTCCCGCCGCTGCCGTACGAAAGCCCCCAGCAGATCGCGTTGTTCGTCCGTTTGCATGGCGCATTTTATAACAGGATAACTATGTTCATTGTAACAGTTTAATCCGCGGATCAGACGAAGCGGACAAGGAGATAGCCATGACCGATCAACACGAAACGCTGGTCCGCCATCAATTCGGCCCGACATCCGCCGCTTATGTTTCCAGTACTGTCCATGCCCATGGGGAGGATCTGGCCGCAATCGCTGCCCGCGCCGGGCAAGTCCGTCCCCGCCATGCACTCGACCTCGGCACCGGCGGCGGCCATGTCGCCTACGCCGTGGCCCCTCACGCCCGGAAAGTTACCGCCAGCGACCTTTCACCGGAAATGCTGGCCGCGGTTGCCGGGGAAGCGCAGCGGCGCGGTATCGCCAACATCGCCACTTGCGAAGCCCCCGCGGAGTCCCTGCCCTTCGCGGACGGTGTTTTCGACTTCCTCGCATGCCGCTTTTCGACGCACCACTGGCGCGACCCGCAAGCCGGTCTGCGCGAGGCCCGGCGTGTTCTGGCCCCCGGCGCTCCGGCTCTCTTGGCCGATGTCGTCGCCCCGCCCGCTCCGGCCGCCGACACGCATCTGCAAGCCGTGGAACTGCTGCGCGATCCCTCCCACGTGCGCGACCATACGCTAACGCAGTGGGCATCCATGCTGGAACGGGCCGGCTTCACGCTCGTAGCATTCACAGCCGCGCGGCTGCGCATGGACTTTCCCTCGTGGACAGGCCGAATGCGCACTCCGCCCGAAAGCGCCGCCGCGATCCGCGCACTCCAGCAGGTGGCCAGTACCGACGTTCGCTCACATTTTGCAGTGGAACAGGACGGCTCGTTCACGATCGACACCATGCTGATCGAGGCGGTCTGATCCGCCGGCACCAAATAGAAAAGGCCGGAATCTTCGGATTCCGGCCTTTTCAATGACCTGCCATGGCCAGCGGAAATTACACCCGCATCGGCATCAGCACGTAGAGTGCCGGGCTCTTCTCGTCCTGGCGGATCAGCGTCGGCGCACCAGCATCGGCGAGATGCAGTTCCACCGAGTCGCCCTCGATCTGGCCCAGCACATCCTTGAGATAATTGGCGTTGAAGCCGATCTCGAAGCCTTCCGAGGAATAGTCCGCAGGCACTTCTTCTGCCGCGGTGCCGTTGTCGGGCGAAGTTACCGAAAGGACGATGCGATCCTGCTCGAGCGCCATCTTCACCGCCCGGGTCTTTTCGGTGGCGATCGTCGCCACGCGGTCCACGCCTTCGAAGAAGCTGCGTGGATCGACCTTCAGCAGCTTGTCGTTCCCGGTCGGGATCACACGGCTATAGTCGGGGAAAGACCCGTCGATCAGCTTGCTGGTCAGCACCACGCCGTTACCTCCGCCCAGCTTGAAGCGGAACTTGCTGGCGGACAGATCCACCAGCACGTTGGTATCCAGCGCATGGTGAAGCGCGCAAGGCGGTGGCCATCGGTGGCGGCCGCCTTCAGATCATCCTCCGTGACGTGCAGGAAAATGCCGTTGAGGTAATACCGCGTTTCCTCGGTCGAGATCGCAAAGCGCGTGCGGTCGATCATCTGCGCCAGCGTGGCCGCCGGAATCTCGAAGCTGGTGGGCAGTTCGCCCTCGGCAATCACCGGGAAATCGTCGCGCGGCAGCGTCGGCAGCGTGAAGCGGCTGCGCCCGGCCTTCACGATCATGCGGTTTTCCGCGGCATCGAGGCTGACCTGGCTGCCTTCGGGCAGCTTGCGCGCGATGTCGAACAGCAGGTGCGCCGATACGGTGATCGCGCCGGGTTGCTCCACCGAGACGGCTGCCAGCGTTTCGATCACTTGCAGATCGAGGTCGGTCGCCATGATCTTTACGGCGCCGCCGGCGGCAGCCTCGATCAAGACGTTCGAGAGGATGGGAATAGTATTGCGCCGCTCTACGACGGACTGCACGTGGGACAGGCAGCGCAAGAGGGTGGAACGTTCGATTGTGGCCTTCATGACAGCCTCAGGTCCCCTTGTGTAGGCCTGGGGATGCAGATGATCCCCAAATTCAGGACAGATATCTCTAACGCGGCCATGGCTCGCGGCAAGCAGGTTATACCTGCAAATCCGCGAATCTGGGGATAAATTCGGGGTTTATTGCGTTATACCAATGAACTTGGCCTGCATTCGCGCGAACAGGCCGCGAACGGAGGGAAAGACCGGAGGTAAGAGACTTGGTCCGCAATCTTCACATCGAACGGCAGGATGCCGAAGGCAAGCGCACGGCCATCACACTGGAGGAATGGACCGACGCCGTCGGCCATGTGGACGGCGTACGCATGGCCTTTGGCGATGCCGCCATGCCCAACCCGCTGACCGAGCAGATCGTCACCCTGCCCAACCGGGGCGGCGATGCGGAAGTGTTCCGTCAGGACTGCGAGCGCTGGATGCGCGCCCTGTTCTGGACGCCCGATGGCACCGTACGCTTTGCCGAGCCGGAAATGGACGGAAATCCCGTCTTGCCCCTCGCCCGCAAACTGGCGGGCGAACTCGGGGCGCAAGTTCATGACGACAGGGGTGAAACCATAGAAGGCGACGTCACCCCCATCTGACGGTCAGACCATCACCATGCCGCCATTGACGTGGATCGTCTGGCCGGTGATGTAACCCGCTTCCTTGCTCGCCAGGAACACGGTGGCCGAGGCGATGTCCTCGCCCTCGCCCATGCGGCCGGCCGGGATCTTGGCGTTGAGCGCTTCCTTCTGCGCATCGGGCAGCACGTCGGTCATGGCGGTGCGGATGAAGCCCGGGGCGATGCAGTTCACCGTGACGTTGCGGGTCGCCAGTTCCTGCGCCAGGCTCTTAGACATCGCGGTGATGCCGCCCTTGGCCGCGCAATAGTTCATCTGGCCCGGATTTCCGGTGGTGCCGACGATCGAGGTAATGTTGATGATGCGGCCAAAGCGCGCCTTCATCATCGGCTTGGCCACCGCGCGCATCAGGCGGAAGGTGGATTCGAGGTTCACGCGGATCACCGCGTCCCATTCCTCGTCCTTCATGCGCATGGCGAGATTGTCGCGGGTAATGCCCGCGTTGTTCACGAGGATGTCGATCTTGCCCAGCGTATCGAGCGCAGCAGGTACCAGCTTTTCGACCTGTTCCGGGTTCGAGAGATTGCAGGCGATGGCCGCGTGATCGACTTCCTGCAGGTGCTGCGGGGTGTGCTCGTCCAGCTCGTCGCGGAACGCGCGCAGCTTTTCGGCGTTCGAGCCCGAAACCACCAGCCGCGCGCCCTGCGCGGCAAGGCCGCGCGCGATGGCCGAGCCGATCCCGCCGGAGGCCCCCGTCACGAGTGCGGTCATTCCGTGCAGGTCGAACATGCTCATTTCCTATTCTCCAGGCTTTTTCGCAAGGAACTGGACGACCGCGCTGCGGCCGTGATGGTACTTGCCCTCGTTGACATCGCGCACCGTCTCTTTGGCGTGGATGACATCGAGGCCGTTGAAATCGTCGATCAGCATCGGCCGGGTAAACGTGCGGTCGAGCTGATCGCGCGGCGGCCCGCCGAAACCGGGATAATCGAACTTGTCCGGCGTATAGGCTTCGAGCAGCACCGTACCGCCCGGCACCAGCGCCCGTGCAACGCGACCATGGACATCGGCCCGCAAGACAGGCGGCAGATGCACGAAAATGGAGACAATGCTGTCCCACACGCCCTCGCCCAAGTCGAAATCGACCAGATCGCCCACTTGCGTGGCAATCGTCACACCCCGGCTTTCGGCCAGTTCGCGCGCCTTCTCCAGCCCCGCGGGCGACTGGTCCATCGCCGTGACATCGAAACCTTGCTGCGCCAGCCACACCGCATTGCGCCCCTGCCCTTCGGCCAGGCACAGGCAGCGCCCGCGCTTGAGGTCCGCCACACGTTCCTTCAGGAAATCGTTGGGCTCTGTGCCATAGGCATAGCCCGGCTCGCTGAAACGCTCATCCCACATGAAGAGGGCTTCTAGCCGGGATCAGAGGGATTTGGCCAGCGCCTCGATGTCTTCCATCGACACCGCCGAAGTAACCTCGACTTCGCCCGCCGAACGCTTGATCATGGGCCCCACGACCTTGCCGCCCAGCTCGACGAAACTATCGACGCCCGCATCCTTCATCGCGATCGCACTCTCGCGCCAGCGCACGCGGCCCGTGACCTGTTCGACCAGCAGGCGCTGCACTTCCACCGGATCGGTGACGACGCTGGCGGTGACGTTGGCGAAGAGCGCGACGTTCAGCGTGCCCGGGCACGTCTTGTCGAGCGCTTCGGCCATGGCGTCGGCGGCGGGCTGCATCAGCGGGCAGTGGAACGGCGCCGAGACGGGCAGCAGGATGCCGCGCTTGATGCCGTGCTCCTTCACCAGCGCGATAGCGCGCTCGATCGCTTCCTTGTGGCCCGAAAGCACGACCTGCGCCGGATCGTTGTCATTGGCGACCGTGCAGACCTGCCCTTCGGCGGCTGCCTTGGCCAATGCCGTCGCCTTCTCGATATCGGCGCCGAGCAGCGCCGCCATGGCACCCACGCCCACCGGCACGGCCGCCTGCATAGACTGCCCGCGCAACTTCAGCAGACGCGCGGTATCGGCGAGGCTGAAAGCCCCGGCAGCGCAGAGCGCGGTGTACTCGCCCAGCGAGTGGCCGGCCACGAAGTCCGCCTTGTCCGCCAGCGCGATGCCACCTTCCTGTTCAAGCACGCGCAGCACGGCAATGGCATTGGCCATGATCGCGGGCTGGGCATTCTCGGTAAGGGTAAGCTGGTCTTCAGGGCCTTCGGTCATCAGCTTGAAAAGATTCTGGCGGAGAGCTTCGTCCACTTCCTCGAAGACTTCGCGCGCCGCGGCGCTCGCGGCGGCAAGGTCCGCGCCCATGCCGGCCTTCTGGCTGCCCTGTCCCGGAAAAACAAATGCACGCATTGCGGCCGCTCCATATCTGTCCGGCAGGCTTCCATGCGCCTGCCGCTTGCGAATCTCAGGTGTGGCGCGGCGGGTTATTGCCCTTGGCGCGCCTCCGCAAGCCCGAAGGGCACAATCCTGTTGGCGGCGTCGTGGCCGATATCGGCCTCTCCCATAAACGGGATGGCGTGCCGCTCGCACCAGTAGCGGGCGATATCGAGCATCCCGGTGCCGAAGGGCCGGTCATTCTCCGGCACGTCGCTGACGCGGCCGAGACGCAGCCCGGCAATGCCGCCAAGATGCGCACTGGCATGGAAAAACAGCCGGTCGACCGCGTAGAGATATTCGGACACCTCCTCGACCATCACGACATGCCCCGCCAGCCCCGGCATCAGCCGCGTGCCGCACAGCATCGCCAGCGTCATCAGGTTGAAAGCGGCGGCGGGGTGCTTCTCTCCGGAAAGCGAAGGTTCAAGGCCTGAACGGTCTCCGGCCAGATAGGCCAGCGCGCGCCGCGCCGCCTGCTCGCCGCCCTCGCGCCGCACGTCCGCCAGCAAAGGCCCATGCACCGGCTTGCCGATCCGCTCCCGATAGAGGCCGCCGAGCAGATAGCCCGAATCCGAATAGCCGAGGAACGTCTTATCCTGCGCCGCATGATCGAAGCGCTCCAGCGCTTCTTCCGCGATCCGGCAGGCGCCGTAGCCGCCGCGCGCGAACCACACCGCATCGACAGCGGGATCGTTGGCACATTCCACCAGCGCTTCCATCCGCACCGCGTCACTGCCCGCAAAGTGTCCTTCCGTGGCGAAGCACTGTTCGTGGATCACCAGTTCCACTTGCGGGAATTCGGCAAGCGCCAGCGCTTTCACGCGCTCCGCATCCTCACGGGCGATAGGCGCCGATGGCGCACAGACGGCGATACGGGTCATGGCGTTCCCCTACCCTCATTCGGCATCCCCGTGAAAGCGGGGTGCCTGCTTATCCACGACAGGCAGGCGAGCGCATACCCCCTTTCGCGGCATGGCAGTTGTCTTGACCGCCAAGGCCGCATACCGAAGCGGGCATGACAGAAGCGAGCGCCCTCACCTCCCACCCCTGGTTCTTCTGCGGTATCGGCGGCTCGGGGATGCTGCCTCTCGCGCTGATCCTGAAAGGGCAAGGCGCCGCAGTCGCCGGGTCGGACCGCAGCCGCGATCAGGGCCGCACCCCCGAAAAGTTCACCTGGCTCGAAAGCCTCGGCTTCGATCTGTTCCCGCAGGACGGCAGCGGCATCGTTGCGGCGGAGCAGACGCTCGTCGCCTCGGCGGCGGTGGAAGACACGGTGCCCGAAGTCGTGCGTGCCAAAGAGCTGGGCTGCGCGCGGATGAGCCGGGCCGAGCTGCTGGCAACGCTGTTCAACGCCGCGCCCTCCGGCATCGCCATCGGCGGCACTTCGGGCAAGTCCACCGTCACCGGCATGATCGGGTGGATCATGGCTGAGGCCGGCCGCGATCCCACGATCATGAACGGTGCAGTGATGAAGAACTTCGTCACGCCCGATGCGCCCTTTGCCAGCGCGCGCGTGGGGCAAGGCGATATTTTCGTTTGCGAAGTCGATGAAAGTGACGGTTCGATCGCACTCTACCGGCCCAAGGTGGCCGTGCTCGGCAATGTCAGCCTCGATCACAAGAGCCTGGAGGAACTGCGCCAGCTCTTCGGCGACTTCATCGCCCGCGCCGATGTGGCGGCGATTAATCTCGACGATACGGAAACCGCCGCGCTGGCCGCGCGCGCGAAGGCGGTGCTGACGTTCGGCATCGCCTCGCAGGACGCGCAGATCGGTGCCATGGATATCGTGGAACAGGCCACCGCGCTGACCGCGACGGTTCTGGACCGGCGCGAAGGCAACGCGCACCCGCTCCACCTCAAGGTGCCGGGGCGGCACAATCTCTACAATGCCCTCGCAGCCATCACGGCGGCCCATGCCGCAGGTGTTCCGGTTTCCGAAGCCGTTGCCGCGCTGGGCTGCTTCACCGGCCTTTCCCGCCGTTTCGATATCGTGGGCACCAGCGCCAGCGGCATTACAGTGATCGACGATTTCGGCCACAATCCGGACAAGGTCTCTGCAACGCTGGCCACGCTCAAGGCGCATCCCGGACGGGTGATCGCCTTCTTCCAGCCGCACGGCTACGGCCCCTTACGCCAGATGGGCGCGGAACTGGCGCAAGTCTTCGCCTGCAAGCTGGGGCCGGACGACGTGACCATCCTGTGCGATCCGGTCTATTTCGGCGGCACCGTGGACCGCAGCGAAGGCAGCGAGCGGATCGTGCGCCTGATCGGCGAGGCCGGGGGCAAAGCCGAATATATTCCCTCGCGCGAAGAATGCGGCGCGCGAATCGCAGCCATGGCCCGGCCGGGAGACCGCATCGTCATCATGGGCGCGCGCGACGATACCCTGAGCACCTTTGCCAAAGGAATATTTTCACACCTGCCCCTCTGACGCCCCGTCTAATGGACGACCCGTCCGCATAGATTGTGGAATCTAAATGACTTTCCGCCTGCAAACGAATGCACGGCGCGATGCATTGTCTCTCTAAACAGCAGTGTTCAGGCGCTGCGACAGGAAGGTGCAGGAATAATACCTAGATATCTGCATACCCGAAATAGGGGACACGATCCCTACTGGAGAATTTCATTCAAAGACAGGAATTCGCATGTCCAACCCGGCCTCTCCGCCCGATATCGGCGCAAAACTCCGCGCGTTTTCGCTGAATTCGGCTGATTTCGCACGCTTTGCAGCTATCGGCAAATCGGTGGAACGGTCTGCCCCGAAGATCCTCGACAAGTTCTATGCCGACGTGAATGCCGATCCGGCACGGCGCGAGTTCTTCTCCTCGAAACAGTTGATGGACAGCGCCCGGTCTCGGCAGCTGAAACACTGGCGCGATCTATTTTCCGGCACGGTGAACGAAAGCTACCTGAAGCGCGCCGAGCGCATCGGCCAGATCCACGCCCAAATCGGTCTGGAACCGGCGTTCTACATCGGCGGCTATGCATCCATCCTGTCCGAACTGATCGAAGCCGAATTGACGCGTTCGATCGGCGGCCTGCTCGCCAGGTCCAAAGCCCGTACGATCGGCACGCTCATCAAGATGGCGCTGCTGGATATGGAACTTGCGACATCCTCCTATCTCAAGGCGAAAGACGAAAGCCGCGAGGCGACCCTGGCAAGCCTTTCCGAAGCGCTTGCCAAAGTCTCCCACGGCGACATGACCGTGCGGATCAAAGGCCTGCCCAAGGAGTTCGAGCAAGTCGAAGTCGATTTCGCAACAATGTGCGACGCTGTCATTTCAACGCTCAGCGGCGTCCAGACCGCCTCTGACCAGATCCATGTGGGCGCTTCGGAAGTTCGCGCCGCCAGCGACGATCTCTCTCACCGCACGGAAAATCAGGCATCCGCATTGCAGGATTCGGCCTCCGCACTCGATCAGCTCACTGCCGGTGTGCAATCGGCGGCGAAAGGGGCCAGCGAAGTCAACCGTTCGGTGGGTCAGGCCGAAGCCGAAGCGCTCGAAGGCGGCAAGGTGGTCGAGGATGCGGTCCAGGCGATGGACGGTATCCAGAAATCCGCGCAGGAAATCGGCGCTTTCGTCAACGTGATCGATTCCATCGCGTTCCAGACCAACCTTCTGGCCCTCAATGCCGGCGTCGAAGCGGCCCGCGCCGGCGATGCAGGCAAGGGTTTTGCCGTCGTCGCCACGGAAGTGCGCGCGCTGGCCCAGCGCTCCGCCGAAGCGGCGCAGAGCATCAAGGACCTGATCAACGACTCCGAGCAGCAGGTTGAACGGGGCGTCACGCTTGTCGGCCGCACCGGCGACGTGTTCCGCCGCATTGTCGAGAAAGTGAGCGGGATCACTGTCCTGGCTTCCGAAATCTCCGAACAGGCGCAGCAGCAGGCCAGTCAGCTCAGCCAGGTCAATTCGGTGGTAAGCGACATGGACCGCATGACCCAGCAGAACGCCGCGATGGTCGAAGAGGCCACCGCGGCGGCGACCAATCTCGCCACGCAGGCGGAAGAACTCGCCCGGCTGGTGCGGATGTTCAAGCTTTCCGCCGATCAGACCAACCGCGCGCGCCGCGCATCGGCTTCCGCGTCGAAGCCGACCGCCGCGCCGCGCAAAGCTGCTGTACAGTTGCGCACGGTGGGCGCGAACGCGCTCAAGGCCGCGAACGCGCCGGACGAAGACTGGTCCGAATTCTGAACACCCGGCCTTGGGAAGCGACAGCGCTTCTCAAGGCCGTTTGCCGCATAGCGCCCCTATAGCGTGTGCCGCGACGGCGATGACGGTGCCCAGCACCAGCCCTGCCAGCGCCGAAGCAAGAGCATATCCCAGCCAGCCCAGCACTCCGCCAAGCGGCCCGCCGAAGGCAGCCAGCGCCCGTTCGATGCCATGTGCAACATGCGCAGGCCCGGGAACTCCCAGTTCCTCCAGCCCGTGCAGGATAATGCCCCCGCCCACCCAGAGCATGGCGAGCGTTCCGACACTGCCCAGAACCTGGAGCACCACCGGCATCGCCCTTAACAGCAAGCGGCCGGCGGCTCGAGTCAGAGAGCCCGACTTGTGCGCCAGATGCAGGCCGACGTCATCCATCTTCACAATCAGCGCCACGGCGCCGTATACGCCGACGGTAATCAGCACGCCAACCACAGCCAGCGCCACGGCCCGCGTCAGCAGAGTGGCATCCTCCACTTGCGAAAGCGCGATAGCCATGATTTCGGCGGACAGTATAAGGTCGGTTCGGATCGCCCCGGAGACGCGCGCATTTTCAAAAGTCGCGGCATTCTCGATCGGGTCCTCAAGCGTATCGCCGTGCTTTTCGCCGCCCAGTTTCTCGATCACTTTCTCCGCCCCCTCGAACGAGAGGTAGCAGCCGCCCAGCATCAGGATCGGAACGATCGCCACCGGCAGCAGCGCGCTCAGCAGCAAGGCGAGCGGCAACAGGATGAACAGCTTGTTGCGCAAGCTGCCCTTGGTGATTTTCCAGATGATCGGCAATTCCCGGTCCGGGGTAAACCCGGTAACATAGCCGGGCGTAACCGCGGTATCATCGATCACGACCCCGGCGGCCTTGCCCCCGGCCTTAGCCACCCCAGCCCCGATATCGTCGAGCGAGGCCGAGGCGGCGCGGGCGATAACCGAGATGTCATCGAGAAGAGCGACAAGGCCGGAAGGCATGAAACGACGATCCCCGTTTACATAAATTGACGAAAAATGACATGCGGAGATTTTTTTCGGCAGGCAAGCCAAACTGCCGGAAGTCATGGAAATAGCGTAGATTTCCGGCGGAAAAAGCATGACGGGAATGCAACCGAAGTCGGTTAATCGGCGTAAACCCCTTAAAAGCCCACCGCCATCCACCGTTCTCCTTCATGTCCAACGGGTGCCCCGAAACGGCGCTCACAAGCGACTGAAAACTGGGGAATTAAGCATGTCCGTTATCAACACCAACATCAGCGCCATCCGCGCTTCGAACGCTTCACTCTCAGCTAACAAGATGCTGGGCACTTCAATGGAACGCCTTTCCACCGGCAAGCGCATCAACAGCTCGAAGGACGATGCCGCCGGCCTCGCGATCGCCACCTCGATGACCTCGCTCATCAAGGGCATGAACCAGGGCATCCGTAACGCCAACGACGGTATCTCGCTGGCCCAGACCGCCGACGGCGCGCTCTCGGAAGTCACCAACATGCTGCAGCGTGTCCGCGAACTGGCTGTTCAGTCTTCTTCCGGCACCTATCAGGATACCGATCGTAGCGCGATGCAGTCCGAAGTGACGGCCCTGACCAGCCAGATCGATGACGTCCTCTCACAGACCACTTTCAACGGCAACACGCTGTTCTCGACCAACTCGAGCTCTAATGTCACGTTCGACATTCAGACCGGTGCGAACTCGGGCGAGACCGTGACGCTGACCTCGACCGCCATCGACGGTACGAACATCGACGCTTCGGCTCTCGACGTGTCCACGTCCACCACCGCGGCGACGACGCTCGACAACGTCGATGCAGCCCTCGACGATGTGAACGCGACCCGCGCTTCGCTGGGTGCCGGCCAGAACCGCCTCGAATCGGCGATCACCAACCTGACCAGCAACGTGACGAACCTCGCGGACGCTCGTTCGCGGATCGAAGACGCCGACTACTCGCTGGAAACCACCGCGATGGCCAAGGCACAGATCCTCTCGCAGGCTTCGACCGCGATGCTCTCGCAGGCCAACCAGAGCCAGCAGAACGTCCTGAGCCTGCTCAAGTAATCCCCAGCGAGACCAAACCAGGTCCCGAAAGCACCCGGCGGGCAATAACGCCCGCCGGGTCAACTGGCGTCTGGGCCCCACGAAAATGATGGCCTCTCGGAACGGATCGACATTCAGATGATGGCGAGCCCTTCCTTTTCCCGCTTGGCAAGCAATTCTTCTGCCACCTTGGCGAAACTGTTTTCCTCCAAGCGCATCGCCCAGAAGATCGCGCGCTGCCGCTCAGTCATCCGGCGCCGGGCACGATGGCCCCGC
>JARROF010000102.1:0-11009 GCA_037384205.1 Novosphingobium sp.
CACGCTGCCGCGCTCCACGGCACCAAGCGCGAGGGCGTATATGATCATATACGCTTCCCAATGCGTCTTGATGATGAACAGGCGTGCGATTTTCCGGAGCATTCCCAACCTCTTGTCTCATCTCCCTCCAGCAACGTTCGTGCCAGGCGACGGTTCCCGCCGAATCCGATGCTTAACAATTCCTGTAGTGTAAGCGATTCCGACGCAAGGTGTAAGGCAGGGCTTCGCATCTGATCGTGAATGGGCGCGGCTCCGCTGTTGCCATTCGTGCAATCATGAGTCATACGGCACCCATCCTTCCCCAGGACAGTTTTACATGCGTCATTTGCGTTGCGTGCCGGAAGCCCGGCGTGTGCGTTCGAACAAGTGCGAGGAAAGATGACTGACAGGGTTGAACGTTCGGGCCTTCGGGTCGATGCCGGACTGGCGAAGTTCATTGAGGAGCAGGTCCTGGCGCCGATCGGCCAGGATGTGGAGGCTTTCTGGGCCGGGTTTGCCGAACTCGTAGCCGATCTGGCGCCGAAGAACCGGGCGCTGCTGGAAAAGCGCGAGGATCTGCAGGCAAGAATCGATGCCTGGCATATGGAACGCGCGGGCAAGCCGATCGAGCAGGGCGAATATCAGGCGTTCCTGCGCGAGATTGGCTATCTCGTGCCCGAACCGGAAGCTTTTTCGATCGCCACGCAGAACGTCGATCCCGAAATCGCGACGATGGCCGGGCCGCAACTTGTGGTGCCGGTGCTCAATGCCCGTTTTCTGCTGAATGCAGCCAATGCGCGCTGGGGCAGCCTTTACGACGCCTATTACGGTACCGACGCGCTCGATGCGCCGCCCGCTGCGGGCAAGGGCTACGATCCGGCACGCGGCGCCGCCGTTATCGCACAGGGGCGCAAGTTCCTCGATGCCGCGCTGCCGCTGGCTTCGGGAAGCTGGGCGGACGTGGAAAGCGTGGAGGTCACGCTTGCCGATTCCACGCAATATGTCGGGACGACGGAAAAGGGCCGGATGTTCCGGTCCAACGGCCTGCACATCGAAGTGGTGGTCGATCCGTCGAGCCCGGTCGGCAGCACCGACAAGGCGGGCATTTCCGATGTCGTTCTCGAAGCCGCGATCACCACGATCTGCGATCTGGAAGATTCGATCGCCGCTGTCGATGCACAGGACAAGACCGCCGCTTATGCCAACTGGCTGGGCGTGATCCGGGGCGACCTGACCGATACCTTCGAAAAGAGCGGGCAGACGATGACCCGCGCCCTGTCCGCAGACAAGGCGGTGATCCTCGAAAGCGGCGAGCAGGTCTGCCTGCCGGGCCGCAGCCTGCTGTTCGTGCGCAATGTCGGCCATCTGATGACCAATCCGGCAATCCTGCTGCCCGATGGCAGCGAGATCCCCGAGGGCATCATGGACGCCGTCATCACCAGCGCCATTTCCACGCAGGACGTGAAGGGGCTGACAAAGTATGGCAACAGCCGCGAGGGCAGCATCTACATCGTCAAGCCGAAGATGCACGGGCCGGAGGAATGCTCTTTTACCAACAGCTTGTTCGATGCTGTTGAGGACTTGCTGCACCTGCCGCGCCACACGCTGAAAGTGGGCGTGATGGATGAGGAGCGCCGTACTTCGGCCAATCTCAGCGCCTGCATCGCGGCGGTGAAGGAGCGCATCGTCTTCATCAACACTGGCTTCCTCGACCGCACGGGGGACGAGATCCACACCTCGATGCGCGCAGGTCCGATGATCCGCAAGAACGACATCAAGAACTCGGCCTGGATCGCCGCATACGAAAAGCGCAATGTCGCCATTGGCTTGCGGCACGGCCTTTCGGGCCGGGCGCAGATCGGCAAGGGCATGTGGGCCGCGCCGGACAAGATGCACGACATGATGGTGCAGAAGATCGGCCATCCGAAAACCGGCGCCAACACCGCCTGGGTGCCGTCTCCCACCGCCGCGACATTGCACGCGACACACTATCATCAGGTTGATGTCTTTGGCCTGCGCGATGCCATCGCCGCAGAGCCGGTGCCCGGCCTCGATCTGCTGCTTTCGGTGCCGCTGGCGCAAGGCGCCAACTGGTCCGAAGAGGAAGTGCGCGAGGAACTGGACAACAACGCGCAAGGGCTGCTGGGCTATGTCGTGCGCTGGATCGATCAGGGCGTTGGCTGTTCCAAGGTGCCGGACATCAACGATGTCGGCCTGATGGAAGACCGCGCGACGCTGCGCATTTCCAGCCAGCACATGGCGAACTGGCTGCTCCACGGCGTGTGCAGTTCGGAGCAGGTGATGGATTCGCTGCGGCGCATGGCGGCCAAGGTCGATGCGCAGAACGCGGGCGATCCGCTCTATGAGCCGATGGCAGGCAACTGGGATACCAGTTACGCGTTCAAGGCGGCCTGCGATCTGGTGTTCAAGGGCGTGGAACAGCCCAGCGGCTATACCGAGCCGCTGCTGCACGCCTGGCGCCGCAAGAAAAAGGCGGCGCTGGTCGACGCCTGAGACCGATGAAGAGGATCGGGCGCTTCCCGTAAGGGGGAAGTGCCCGCTTCTCTCGATTAGCCCTAGGCGTACACGATGTCCGCCGCACTCACGATTTCGTCGTAGAACTTTATGGTCGAGCCGCCATATCGCAGCGTGCTGTGATCGCCGTCGTAGGCGAACGTAAAGCTGCCGCCGCTCGTCAACCGGATCTTGTCCAGACCGGTTTCGAAATCGAAGACTTTATCCTGCCCGTCGTCGTCATCGAAGACGAAGGTGTCAGCCCAGCCTTCGGCGTCGTCGGCATCAGCAGGGTTGTCGCCGTAGAGCACATCGTCTCCATCGCCGCCGACGATCAGGTCGCTCCCGTCGCCCCCGTAGATGCGATCGTCCTGCCCGCCGCCATCCAGCGTGTCGTTACCGGTCCCACCCACAAGTTTGTCGGCTGAACCTTGCCCCATCAGGATGTCGTCACCGCTTTCGCCATAGAGCCGGTCGGCGTTGGCGCCGCCTTCGATTGTGTCGTTGCCGCCTCTGCCGTGAGCGACGTCATGACCGCCTCCCATGTTGACCGTGTCATCACTTTCCGAACCGATGAAGCGGTCGGGATCGGACGGAAATTCGGGAATGCATATCTTACCCGGCGGGCATTCGCCGGTCTCTGTGTCGGCCATAGGAAGACTCCCTCACACCTTGGCTGCTGAAGACATGGAGCCGGTGCAAGCCTATCCGAGCCTCGGAGAAACCGGAAAACCGAATGCATCGGAAATGAAGTAAAAGCATCCCCTCGGATTGGGGAGCGAGGTCTGGCGCCGATCAGGAGAGGGCGCGGGCGACCGCGACGAACTCCGCAACGCTCAGTGTTTCGGCGCGTCGCTGCGGATCGATGCCGAGGCTCTCGAGCGCGTCCAGCGCGCCCGGCACACCTTTCAGGCTCTGGCGCAGCATCTTGCGGCGCTGGCCGAAGGCGGCCTCGGTAACGCGTTCGAGCACGCGCATGGATACGCCTTCAGGGGCAGTCCCCGGCACGACATGAACAATCGCGGACATGACCTTGGGTGGCGGGGTGAAGGCACTGCGATGGACTTTCATTGCCAGTCTCGCCGTGCTGCGCCACTGCGCCAGAACCGCAAGTCGGCCATAGGCGGAGGTATTGGGCGGGGCGACGATGCGGCGGGCCACTTCCTCCTGGAACATCAGCGTTAGCGAACGCCATTGCGGCGGCCATTCCTCGCCCGAAAGCCAACCGGTGAACAGCGCCGTGCCGACATTGTAGGGCAGGTTGGCGACGAGGTGATAGGGGCCGTCGAACAGGGAGGCAGGCGCGATCTTCATCGCATCGCCTTCGATTACCTTGAGCTGTCCGGGGAAGGCCTCTTGCACTTCCGCCAGCGCGGGCAGGCAGCGCCGATCCATCTCGATGGCGGTCACCGTCGCGCCGGCGCGCAGCAATGCGCGGGTAAGGCCGCCGGGGCCGGGGCCGACTTCCAGCACTTGTGCGCCTTTCAGCGATCCGGGAATGGCGGCGATGCGGTCGAGCAACTGCTCGTCGAACAGGAAGTTCTGGCCGAGCGCCTTGCTGGCGGAAAGGCCGTGCCTTGCGATCACGTCGCGCAACGGGGGCAGGGAAGGGGCGGTGTTGTTCACAGAATTCCCCTAGCCGTTCGTATCGAGCGAAGTCGAGACACGTTGGCGCGGTGTCCGCATGTCGTCTCGACTTCACTCGGCGCGAATGGAGGTCAGAGAGTGGCTCGCCGTGCCGCGCATTCGCCGGCCATGCGGATGGCGGCGATCATCGCGCCTGCGCTGGCAATACCCTTGCCCGCGATGCCGAAGGCGGTGCCGTGATCGGGCGACGTGCGCACGATCGGCAGGCCCAGCGTGACGTTCACGCCCCGATCGAAATCGAGCGTCTTGATCGGGATCAGCGCCTGATCGTGATACATGCACAGCGCCACGTCGAACTTCTCGCGCTCGTGTGCCGCGAAAAGGGCATCGGCGGGATGCGGGCCAGTGACGGCGAGCCCTTCGGCCTGCAGCGCAGCAATGGCAGGGATGATCGTTTCGATTTCCTCGCGGCCCATGCGTCCGTCCTCGCCCGCGTGCGGATTGAGGCCGGTCACGGCGATGCGCGGGGCGAGCAGCCCGAAATCACGGGTCAGCGCGCGCGCGACGATCCGCGCCTTGCGCTCGATCAGCGCGCGCGTGATGAGGCCCGGCACGGCCGAAAGCGCAACATGCACGGTCAGCGGCACGGTACGCAGCAGTGGCCCTGCCAGCATCATCACGGCATCTTCGGGCGGCACGCTGCAGGCATCGGCGCAGAATTCGGTCTGGCCGGGCTGCGTGAAGCCGACTTCGGCCAGTTTCGACTTGGCGACAGGGCCGGTCACGATAGCGCTGGCCTCGCCTGAAAGCGCAAGCTGTGCGGCCTGTGTGAGCGAGTGCAGCGCCAGACGGCCGCCTTCGTGCGTGGGCTTCCCGAAGGAAGGTGCGCAGTCTTGCGGGCCCAGAACCGGCAGTCCCATGCCGAAAGCTGCGGCGGTCTCTCCGGCGGCGGCGATGGACGCCACCGGCAGATCGATCCCGCGCGTCGCGGCGGCAGCTTGCAGTATGCCTGCTCCGCCGGTGACGAAGAACGGGGAGAGCCCCGCTTCCTCGCGCCGCATCCAGGCTTCTGCGATCAGTTCCGGGGCTGCGCCCGCCGGATCACCCAGGGAAACGGCAAGCGGAGCCGGGATCGTCATGTCAGAAGCCTTGCCGGAAGCGGTCAGTCGTACTCGATGATGGCGTCACGCCGCAGGTCGCGCAAGTACATCTGCGCGCGCTTGTTGATGCGGTCGTCCTCAAGCTGGGCCTGAAGCTGTTCGAAGCTGGGGCCCTGATCGGCCTGCTGCGGATCGTCGCGGCCGCACAGCATCAGGATGCGCACGCCGTCCTTCACCGAGCCGAACGGCGGCATCGTCTCGCCGGGCGAGAGCTGGAGAATGGCGTTCTGGATCGGGCCGGGCAGATCGCGCGCCTTCACCTGATCGTTGGTGACGACTTCGGCGCCGATGCCCGAAGCGACCTTGTCAACGTCGCCACAACCCTTGGCGGCCTTGATCGCGGTTGCGAAAGCTTCGGCCCTTTGTCCGGCCTGCGCCTCCGTGGTGCCTTTGGGGAAGCTGATCGAGATCTGCTTGAGCGAAAGGATCGCATCGCGCGGATCGGCGGTCAGCACCTGACGTTTGTCGATCAGGTAGAGAATATCGAAGCCGCCGGGCACCTCGATCGGGCCGACGAGCTGGCCGGGCTGCATTTCGCGAGCGACGGTCGCCAGTTCGGAGGGAAGCTGCGCGAGCCGGATCCAGCCGAGATCGCCGCCGACCGCCGCCGTCGAGGCTTGCGAATACTGACGGGCATAAGCGACGAAGCTGCCGCCCTGCTTGAGTTGTTCCACGATCTGCGAGGCGTTCTGATAGACCTGCTGGCGCACGTCGGGCGTCGCCGAAAGGTAGATTTCGCCAAGGCGATACTCGTCGGTTCCCTTGGCGGCCTTCAGGCGGGCCAGCATCTCGTTCACTTCGTCATCGGAAACGTTGATGAATGGAGAAATGTTGCGCTGGAGCAGGCGCTGCCATGACATTTCACCGCGAATCTGGCGCTTGAGCGATGCCGGCGATGAGCCGATGCGCTTGAGATAGGCATCCATCGCCGATGTGTTCTGGTTGAAGTTCTGCGCGGCGACGCGGGCATAGGACTGGTCGATTTCGGCCTGAGATACTTTGATATCGGAGGCCTTGGCTTCCTGAATCTGGAGTGTTTCATCGATCAGGTTACGCAGCACCTGAAGGCGCAGTCGCTTCATCTGGTCATCGCTGATCTTGCCCTTGTTCGCGGCAACGATCAGGGCCAGTCGCTGGTCAACGTCGGTACCGGTGATCACATCGCCGTTGACCACGGCCGTGGCCCGGCGGACGTTCGGATTGTCATTGCCGAAGATCTTCACATCATCGGGAATGACAATCTCACCCTGCTGCGTATTCTGGGCCATGGCCGCCGGAGCGGCAAACGCTCCGGCCAGTGCGGCCAGGCTGCCGATGGAGATAAACGCACGCTTGATGGATCTGCTGCGATTGACTGCTTGCACCGTGATCACAATCCCGTTTTCAACCGGCCCGGGCCGGACAATTCATGGCAGGAAACCTGTCGCACAGACCTGCCGCACCCAAGGTGCAACTTCTGCCGCGCAGCGGCTTAACCGAAAATGAGCACACCCGATAGCGGCTTTGCACCGGCGTGCCAACGGGGGCAAGTCAAGGATGTCCGCCAATCCCCGGATCAGGGATAGAACGGGGGCGGCTTATCTCAGGCCGATGTTCTTGAGGCTGAAGCGGACCTGGAAAGAGTCGCCCTTTCGCGCGTCGCCGGTCGTTTGGTAGTCACGGCGCCAGGTGAGGGCGATCTGCATACAGTCATCCTCATAGGCTGCCCCCACGCGGGTACGTAGCGGCTGGAAGCCGTCCGAGCCGTAAGTGGGATCTTCCTTGCGACTGGTCAGATTGATGACGGCGGAGCCGAATAGCGACCAATACCGGGCAAAGGCGACGCGGCCCGCGGCCCGCACTTCCTCGCGGTCCTGCAAGCCCTCGATGCTGTTGGAAATGGAACGGTTGAGTTTGGTGTAGCCGATTTCGGCATAAGTCTTGGTGTTGCCGACGACTGCATCGAACTCGTTGCGACGGATCGCCAGGCTGTCCTTGTCGATGCGGAAACGGTGGACGACGTTGATGAAATCACGATATCGCACTTCGGTCCGGCCGACGATATCCGATGTCTTGCCGGTCAGACCGGTGCCGTCAGGCAGCAGCGTAGGCTTGTTGCTCAGGCGGACGGACTGGCCGATGGTGGTCATGATCCGCCAGCGCGAGGCCTCGAACTTCCAGTCGAAACCGTAGGCAAAGCGCACGCCGTCCTCGATCCGGTCATATCCGGGGAAACGGTTGAGCGAGAACAGATTGCTGGTTTCCAGCTCGATCGCGCGCGAATCCTCGTTGGGAACCTGGAGATTGCGGATCGCGGGGCTGGCGACGAGCTGGACGCGCGGGGTGAAGACTTGCGTGCCGCCCAGAACCGAACCGACCAGCGGCCATTTCACGTCCACGGCTGCCAGCGCGATGGCGCGCGTCTGCCAGCCCGGATCGCCCCGGTAGATGGCCGTGCTGGTCGCGGCGTTCTCGTCGGAATGGTAGACGTCGCCGCGGGCAAGGCCTGTCAGCACCACTTCCTGACCCATGGCGGTGATCCGGCGCAGCGTCCATTGGGTGCTGGCGAAAGCGCGCTGGGTGTCCTGACCATTGGCACGGGAGATGCCCAGGGTGTTGACTTGCGTCTCGATCTTGCCGCCCAGCACCGGATCCTCGAAGCGGCGGCGATAGTCGAGTACCGGGAAGGCAACCGGGATCAGGCCCTGGTCGCGGTTGGCTTGCAGGGTCTGCGTGGCATAGCCGGCGAACGAGAAATAGCTGTCCTGATCTATCCGCTCGACATTGATCATCGAGCGCAGGCGGTCGTCGCGGCTTATATCGTAGCGGCGCAGGAAGGTGCGGTCGGTCGCGCGCCGGATCGATCCGGTTACGCTCCAGTGCTTGTCGAGCTGGAACTTGCCGTTGGCGAAAATATAGCCGCGAAAGGCGCTGACGCTGTCATTGCGCGCGGACGAATCGGAGCTGAAGATCGGGATCTTGTTACTGGCCGTGGCATAGCCGGTAATCTGGTAGGCGCCGTTGCCGGTGAGCGCGCGGTACTCGACGGAGCCCATCGGCGCTGCCTTGGCATAAGCGGCCAGGCTGGCTGTCAGATCGCGGTTCTCGTCGATTTTCCAGTAGTACGACTCGGCGATCTGGAAGCCGTTGGACGGCGTCGACTGTATGTCCGGAATCAGAAAGCCCGAGACGGCATGCCCGTCCGTGCTGACGGTCAGACCCAGAAGCGGGACCTGCACAGCGCCGAACAGTTCGAGCCGCGCATTCTTGAAGCGGATTCGCCGGCGTTCCTCGCTATAGGTCACGCTCTTGGCGATGACGCGCCATGTCGGTGTCTTGGGGCAGTCGTCCGCGTCCATGACATCGCAGCCGGAATAGGCCGCCTGATTGAGGATCACGTCGCCATTGGCGATGCGTTCGCCCCTGAGCGCGGCCAGCCTGCTGCCTTCGCGCATCACCAGCAGGAGGTTTTCCATCATGCCGGTCTTGAGTTCGTCGGTCAGCTCGACATTGTCTGTGTAGAGCTGATTACCGTTTTGATCGAGCAGGCGGACGTTGCCGGAAGCGAGGATTTCTCCGGTCTTGCTATTCCAGGTGACGGTGTCGGCCCGCACGGATTGTTGCTGCCTCCGCAGCACGACATTGCCGCTGGCTGTCACTTCTCCGGAGTTCTCGTCGTAATCGACGGTGTCGGCATCGAAGGCGATCTGTTCCCCCGCTTCGTTCACGGGAGCTGGGCTTGCGGGCGCCGGCGGCTGGTTTGCGGCCAGCGCGCTGTCGGCAGCGTTCGAAAGGTCCTGGGCCCTGGCGGCGTGGGGCAGCCCAATGGCCGCAATGCCAAGGGCCAGCGCGCTTAACGACAGGGAGCGCGGATGACTGGGCAGCGCTCGAGGAAGGATCTGCACGGCAGGGAGCATGGCTTGCCTATCGCACCGCCCGTGCCTAACTGCAATCCAGTGATGCGGCGAAGCGCACAAGTTGGGCGTTCCTCCGCGAAGATCCAGGAGATTTCATGCAGATCCAGTTCCTTGACGCGTCGGCAACCACTTCCGGGCGTCTTGTTGCCCGTCTCGTCAATCAGGATTCCGTGCCCGCCGATCTCGAGCCGGTGCTGGCCGAAGCCGCGAAGATGGCGCGCTTTTCCGGCAAGGCCGGGCAGATGTTCGAAGGCTTTGCGGAGCGTGAAGGCCAGGTCGTGCGCGTGGTGCTGGCCGGGATCGGCGGAGCCGATGCCAAGGACCGCAAGGGCGCGATCGAGAAGGCAGGCGCCGCGATTGTCGCGAAGTACCTGACTTCGGGCGAAACGGCCCTCACGCTGGACCTTACCGGTGCGGGCCTTTCCGCGGAAGAGGCTGCCGGGGCTCTGCTCGGCGCGGTGCTGCGGGCCTGGCGCCACGATGTCTACCGTACCAAGCTGAGCGACGACAAGAAGCCGAGCCTTACCGACATCGCGCTGGCGGGCGCGCCCGAAGGTACCGAGGCGCTGTGGGCGGTCGAACAGGCCGTGGCGGCCGGTGTGTCCTTCACTCGCGAACTCGTTACCGAACCGGCGAACACGATCTATCCCGAGACGTTCGTGGAACGCTGCCGGGCGAAGACGGAAGGCACCGGCCTCAAGATTCGCGTGCTCGACGAAAAGGAAATGGCCGCGCTGGGCATGGGCTCGCTGCTTGGCGTGGCGCAGGGTTCGGTGCGTCCGGCCCGCCTGCTGGTAATGGAATGGCCGGGCGGCGCCGAGGGTGACAAGCCCGTCGCTTTCGTCGGCAAGGGCGTGACGTTCGACACCGGCGGCATCAGCCTCAAGCCGCCGGCCGGCATGGAAGACATGAAGTGGGACATGGGCGGCGCCGGTGCCGTGGCCGGAACCATGCTCGCCCTCGCGCTGCGCAAGGCGAAGGCCAATGTCATCGGCGTGTGCGGTCTCGTGGAAAACATGCCCGACGGCAAGGCCCAGCGCCCGGGGGACGTCGTCACCTCGATGTCCGGCCAGACGATCGAGGTTATCAATACCGATGCCGAGGGCCGTCTGGTTCGCCGCCGCGCTCAGCGCCGCGGGCGATGCCTCGGGCGACCGCCTGTGGCGCTTCCCGATGGGCCCGGCCTACGACAAGCAGCTCGACAGCGCGATTGCCGACATGAAGAACGTCGGTTCGCGCTTCGGCGGCTCGATCACGGCGGCGCAGTTCCTCCAGCGCTTTATCGAGAACGGCACCCCCTGGGCGCACCTCGACATTGCCGGAACCGTCTGGTCCGACAAGCCGGGCGCGACGTGGGACAAGGGCGCGACCGGCTTCGGCGTGCGCCTGCTCGACCGCTTCGTGCGCGACACTGCCGAAGGCTGAGAACGAAAGCGGGGACGCGGCTGATGCGCGTGGACTTCTACCAGCTCAGTCGCGATCCCGCCGAGGCGGCGCTGCCCCTCATCGCGCGCAACGTGATGAAAGTGGGCGAGCGCCTCCTTGTCGTTTCGGCCGATCCGACGCAGCGCCAGCGCCTCTGTCAGGCGCTGTGGTCGCGGGGCGAGGACACGTTCCTCGCCACCGGCATGGCGGGGGAGGGGCAGGAGGAGCGCCAGCCGATCCTCCTTTCCGAAGCGCCGCAGCCGCTCAACGGCGCGAAGTTCCTGGCCATTGCCGATGGCCAGTGGCGCGAGGGCGAAACGCCTTTCGCGCGCACGTTCTTCCTGTTCGACGACAGCACCATCCAGCACGCCCGCGACACCTGGCGCATGCTGCGCGGGCGCGAGGGGGTGGAGCACTATTACTGGAAGCAGGAAGGCGGCCGCTGGAT
>JARROF010000103.1:0-11725 GCA_037384205.1 Novosphingobium sp.
GCCGCGAGCCCAATCTGGTCGAACTGGGCATTTTCTCGGTCATGTGGTCGGAACATTGCTCGTACAAGTCGAGCCGCTTCCACCTCAAGAAACTGCCCACCGAGGCCCCCTGGGTGATCTGCGGCCCCGGCGAGAATGCCGGCGTGATCGACATCGGTCCGGGTCCGGACGGCAAGGGCCAGGCCGCCATCTTCAAGATGGAAAGCCACAACCACCCCAGCTACATCGAACCCTATCAGGGCGCGGCCACCGGCGTCGGCGGTATCCTGCGCGACGTCTTCACCATGGGCGCGCGGCCCGTCGCGAACATGAACGCGCTGCGCTTCGGCAGCCCCGATCACCCCAAGATGAAGCACCTCGTGCAGGGCGTCGTTGCGGGCATCGGTGGCTACGGCAACTGCGTGGGCGTGCCGACAGTGGGCGGCGAGACCAATTTCCACAAGGCCTATGACGGCAACATCCTGGTCAACGCGATGACCGTGGGCGTGGCCGATACCGACAAGATCTTCTATTGCGCCGCCACGGGTCTGGGCAATCCGATCGTCTATGTCGGCTCGAAGACCGGCCGCGACGGCATCCATGGCGCCACCATGGCCAGTGCCGATTTCGACGAGAACAGCGACGAGAAGCGCCCGACCGTGCAGGTGGGCGATCCCTTTACTGAAAAGCTGCTGATCGAGGCCTGCCTCGAACTCATGGCCACCGACGCGATCGTTGCCATTCAGGACATGGGCGCGGCGGGCCTGACCTCGTCCTCGGTCGAAATGGCCAGCAAGGGCGGCGCCGGCATCCGGCTCGACATGAACAAGGTGCCGTGCCGCGAAGAGGCGATGACGCCTTACGAAATGATGCTTTCCGAATCCCAGGAACGCATGTTGATGGTGCTCAAGCCCGGCAAGGAAGCCATGGCCGAAGCGATCTTCAAGAAGTGGGAACTGGATTTCGCGGTCATCGGCGAAGTGACCGATACCGGCCACATGGTGCTCGAATTCAACGGCGAAGTGGTGTGCGACATTCCGCTTGGCCCGCTGGCCGACGATGCCCCGGAATACGAGCGCCCCTATGTCTCGCCCGAGGAATACAAGGCCTGGGCCGCGGTCCCGGCGCTCGGCGAGGTGGCGGAAAGCAGCGATCTCGGCGCGGACCTCGTCAAGCTGATGGGCTGCCCCGATCTCGCCTCGCGCAAGTGGATCTGGGAACAGTACGACAGCCAGGTCGGCGCGGACACGATGCAGAAGTCCGGCGGTGATGCCGCCGTGGTGCGCGTCCATGGCACGCAAAAAGCGCTGGCGATCAGCACCGACTGCAGCCCGCGCTACTGCTACGCCGACCCGTATGAAGGCGGCAAGCAGGCGGTGGCCGAGACCTACCGCAACATCAGCGCGGTCGGCGGATTGCCGCTGGCGATCACCAACTGCCTCAACTTCGCCAATCCGCAGCGCCCGCAGATCATGGCCCAGATCGTCGGCTGCCTGAACGGCATGGGCGATGCCTGCCGCGCGCTCGACTACCCGATCGTGAGCGGCAACGTCTCGCTCTACAACGAATCCAAGGCAACCGGCGGCGGTTCGGCGATCCTGCCGACTCCCGCGATCGGCGGCGTCGGCCTGCTGAACGATCACGACAAGATGGCGACGATCGCCTTCAAGAACGACGGTGACGAAGTGTTCCTGCTCGGCGGCGAGGGCACCCACCTCGGTCAGTCGCTCTGGCTGCGCGAAATCGCCGGCCGCGAGGCGGGCGATGCCCCGGCGGTCGACCTCAAGGCGGAAGCAGCCCATGGCGCCGCCGTGCGCAGCTGGATCGGCGAAGGCAAAGTCACCGCCGTCCATGACGTCAGCGACGGCGGCCTGCTTGTCGCTCTGGCGGAAATGGCACTGGCAGGCGGCAAGGGGTGCACGCTCGACAAGCCCCTGACCACCGCCGAAGCCTTCGGCGAGGACCAGAGCCGCTACGTGGTGACGGCACCAGCGGGGACGCAGCTGTCCGGTGCGACGAAGATCGGCACGGTTGGCGGCAGCACGGTCGCCGGTGTGGAAATCGCCGCGCTGCGCGAAGCCAACGAGGCGTTCTTCAGGGACTGGATGGAGGGCTAACCCCTCCACCACCCGCTTCGCGGGCGGTCCCCCCTCACCATCGCTTCGCGACAGGGAGGATTTTCGAAAGGTAAACTCCTCCCTGTTTTGCACAGCAAAATGGGGAGGTGGCATTCGCGCAGCGAATGACGGAGGGGTTTCAGCGCTCTCGGCAAGCCTGAACGATAGACTCGACCACTTCGTCTACGTTCTGCAGCACGTCACGCGCGGGAATCCGGATCATCCTGATCCCCTTGCCCCGCAGCCAAACATCACGCTCGGCATCCCGTTCCGGACTGGCGCCCATATCGTGCGCAAGACCGTCAATCTCGATCCCCGTCTTCACTGCCGGGCAATAGAAATCGAGCACATAGGGCCCCACCGGATGCTGCCGCCGGAACTTGATCCCCATCGGCACTTTGCGCAGACGTTGCCACACCAGCACTTCCGGCAGTGTCATTTCCCGGCATAAGCGGCGCGCTTTCCGGATCGTTTGCACTGGCGGCATGGAAACTCCCCTACACCACCGCTTCGCGGCGGTCCCCCTCCCCATTTTGCTATGCAAAACAGGGAGGATTGGGGGAGTTAAAATTGTGGGCGGTTATTCCCGCACCCAGTCTTTCTCGGGCACGCCCAGCAGGCGCAGCACGCTGGTCAGGTCGCCCCGGTCGATCCAGCCGTTGGCGGCGGCGCGGGCCTTGGGCTTGGCGCGGTAGGCGATACCATAGGTCGCGGCTTCCAGCATCGGGATGTCATTGGCACCATCGCCTGTCGCGAGGCTGTCGCCCCTTCCGGTTCCTCAGCCAGAAGCGATAGCAAGGTCGCCTTCTTGACCGAACTGTCCACGATCCCGCCGACAAGCCCCCCCGTAAGCTTGCGCCCCGAAACGCCGAGACGATTGCCCACGACCTGTTCGAAACCCAGCCATTCCGCCACGGGATCGGCGAAATGGTGGAAGCCACCAGTCACCAGCACGGTGCGGCAGCCCAGCTTCTTGAGCGTTTCGACCAGGACCCTGGCCCCGGCCATCGGGCGAATGCGCCCCGTGAGGCACTGGTCGATGGCATCGACGGAAAGCCCTTCGAGCAGCCCGACACGCTCGCGCAGCGCCTGCTCGAAATCGAGCTCGCCCTGCATCGCGCGTTCGGTGATGGCGGCGATGCGGTCCTTGAGACCTGCGAAATCGCCCAGTTCGTCAATGCATTCCTGGCCGATCATGGTGGAATCCATGTCGGAAATGAACACTTGCGGGACCGCGGGTTCCTCGGCGCAGACCAGACCGTCGCTGGGCGCGAAATGCGCGTCCAGCCCGGCCCGCAGCGCAGCGGCATCGTCATCCGGAGATTCGATCTCCATCGTCTGCCCGCAGAAATCGAGCATGGACGCCGAAGCGATCCGCACGCTCGATTGGGCAAGGTCCGCCTTCGCGGCATCGAGCCGGGTCGAAAGATGATCCGGTTCTGCTATCAGCCGGGCAATGAGCACTGCGAATTCCCTTGATGCGTCATACGATATAGCAACCGGAGACCGGCCGCCGCTGGCGCTCATTGCAGGGCCGACCGCCAGCGGCAAGAGCGATTGTGCGGTCATGCTCGCGCAGGAACTGGAGCGGCGCGGGCGGCGAGCGGTGCTCGTCAACGCCGACAGTTCGCAGGTCTATGCCGATCTGACGATCCTCAGCGCCCGGCCCACCGCGGAAGAGATGGGCGGGATCGAACACCGCCTGTTCGGGGCCTGGGACGGCGCGCAAGGCTGTTCCGCCGCCGACTGGGCCAGCGCCGCGCGTGAAACGGTCAGCGATATCCAGGCCCGGGGCACAGTGCCGATCCTGGTGGGCGGCACCGGCCTTTATATCCGCACCCTGCTGGACGGCATTGCGCCGGTGCCGGCGATCGACCCGCAAGTGCGCGAGGACGTCCGCGCCCTGCCGGTCGAACAGGCCTATGCGGCGCTTCTTGCGGAAGATCCCGAACGCGCCGCCCGCCTCGCCCCGGCCGATACCACCCGCATTGCCCGCGCGCTGGAAGTCGTGCGCTCCACCGGAAAGCCGATCGCGCACTGGCAGGCCATGACCACCGGCGGCATTGCCGGGGCCGTCACGCTCTTTCCCGCCATCCTGCTGCCCGAACGGCAGGCCCTCTATGCGCGCTGCGACTTGCGCTTTGTCCGGATGATCGAACGCGGCGCCGTGGCGGAAGTCGAAGCCCTGCTGGCACGGCGACTCGACCCTGACTTACCGGTCATGCGCGCCATCGGCGTGGCGGAGCTGGCCGGATTCGCATCAGGATCGTGGCCTCTGGAGCAAGCCATCGTGCGCGGATCGCAGGCAACGCGCAATTATGCGAAGCGGCAATACACGTGGCTGCGCCACCAGCCCCCCGCGCCATGGCCTCGCCTTGAATTTCATAATTTCGAAAGAAGCCATATTGAAGATATTTTATTACGAATTTTCGGATTGACGTAACACATACGGTCCCTTAGAGACCTCCAACGCCTGCTGATGAAAGTTTTGCGGGGAGGATAGATTGACCCGGCGCGGCCATTGTCGTGCCGGGTCGGTTTCTTTAGGAAGCGCGATGCCCTGCGAAACGCTTGTTTCCTGGGGCAGCCCCACTATGGATGCGCGCTTTCTAATATAGCCCGGGCCACCGGGTGTGCATCGCTTCGAGACGGCCCGCGCCAAACGGGCCAAACTTGATAAAGGAATGTGTTGTGAGTGAAGAGCGCAGCGGCGCGAACATCCTGGTCGAAAGCCTGGTCCGGCAGGGCGTCGAATTCGTATTCGGCTATCCCGGCGGCGCCGTGCTTCCGATCTACGATGCCCTCTTCGGCGAAGAACGCATCCGCCATATTCTCGTGCGCCACGAAGCCGGTGCCGCCCATGCCGCCGAAGGCTATGCCCGCTCGACCGGCAAGCCCGGCGTCGTGCTTGTCACCTCCGGCCCCGGCGCGACCAATGCCGTGACCGGCATTGCCGATGCGTTCCTCGATTCGATTCCGCTGGTCGTCATCACCGGCCAGGTGCCCACCGCGCTGATCGGCTCGGATGCGTTCCAGGAAGCCGATACCATCGGCATCTCGCGCCACTGCACCAAGCACAACTATCTGGTGAAGGACCCGGCCGATCTGGCCGCCGTTGTCGACGAAGCCTTCCAGATCGCCACCACCGGCCGTCCCGGCCCGGTGCTGATCGACATTCCCAAGGACGTCCAGATCGCCATGGCCATCTGGAACGACGGGCCGGCGCAGCGCCGCCAGCGCTATGCGCCGCGCACACAGGGCGCCGTCGAGGAGATCGAGGATGCTGTCGCGATGATCGCGGCCGCCAAGGCCCCGGTGTTCTACACCGGCGGCGGCGTCATCAACTCCGGACCGCACGCGACCGCGCTGCTGCGCGAACTGCAGGCGAAGACCGGCGCGCCCGTCACTTCGACGCTGATGGGCCTCGGCGCTTTCCCGGCCGACAGCCGCGACTGGCTGGGCATGCTGGGCATGCACGGCACTTATGAAGCCAACATGGCGATGAACCAGTCGGATCTCATCATCTGCGTCGGCGCCCGCTTCGACGACCGCGTGACCGGCCGCCTCGATGCCTTCGCGCCGAACTCGAAGAAGATCCACATCGACATCGACCGCGCCTCGATCAACAAGACGGTGCCGGTCGACCTGCCGATCATCGGCGACTGCGCGCAAGTGCTCGAACAGATCCTCGAAGTCTGGGGCAACCGCAAGCCGCAGGACCTGACCCCGTGGAAGGACCGCATCGACACCTGGCGCGAGAAGAAGAGCCTCTCGTTCCCGGACAACCGCGATGCGATCATGCCGCAACTGGCGATCCAGCGCCTCTTCGCGCTGACCAAGCCCAAGGACCCGATCATCTCGACCGAGGTGGGCCAGCACCAGATGTGGGCGGCGCAGCACTTCCACTTCTTCGGCCCGAACAAGTGGCTGACCTCGGGCGGCCTTGGCACCATGGGCTACGGCCTGCCCGCCGCGATCGGCGCGCAGCTCGGCAACCCGGACAGCCTTGTCATCGACATCGCGGGCGACGCCTCGATCCAGATGAACATCCAGGAACTGGGCACCGCCACGCAGTACCGCCTGCCGGTCAAGGTGTTCATCCTCAACAACGAGTGGATGGGCATGGTCCGCCAGTGGCAGGAACTCACTTACGAAAGCCGCTATTCGAACTCCTATTCGGACAGCCTGCCCGATTTCGTGAAGCTGGCCGAAGCCTACGGCTGGAAGGGCATCCGCATCGAGAACGAAAGCCAGCTCGATGCCGGCATCCAGGCCATGATCGACTATCCCGGCCCGGTGATCGTCGACTGCTGCGTCCATAACGAGGCGAACTGCTTCCCGATGATCCCCTCGGGCGCGGCGCACACCGAGATGATCCTTTACGGCGATACGGTCGCCGGAACCATGGATGACGAGGCCAAGGCGCTCGTCTGAGCGCTGGCCTTTCCTAGGACATGAATGACATGATGCACATCAAGCACGAGGCCGAGGAACGGCACGTCCTGACCGTGACGGTCGACAACGAGGCGGGCATTCTCGCCAAGATCGCCGGCCTGTTCACCGCGCGCGGCTACAACATCGACAGCCTGACCGTGGCCGACATCACCGAAAACCACGCGGTGAGCCGGATCACGATCGTCACCCACGGCCCGCCGAGCCAGATCGACCAGATCCACGCCCAGCTCGAACGGCTGGTGCCGGTACACAAGGTCGTCGATCTCACCGAGGCTGGCCCCTACGTCCAGCGCGAGCTGGCGCTGATCAAGGTGGCGGGCGCGGGCGAGAAGCGCGTCGAGGCGCTGCGCATTGCCGATGTGTTCCGCGCCAAGCCGGTCGACACCACCACCGAAAGCTTCATTTTCGAACTGACCGGCGCGCCCGACAAGATCGACACGTTCGTGGCGATCATGCGCGAACTGGGGCTTGTCGAAGTGGGCCGCACCGGTGTTGTCGGCATGATCCGGGGCGCCGAGGAAGCCTGATTTTTACCGCGCGCCATCCCCGTGGAAGCCGGGATCTCCGGCCGCAAGGCGATGCGCTTGAACGATAACGATCCCGGCTATCGCCGGGGTGACGGAGAAAATGTAATGAAGGTCTATTACGACGCCGATTGCGACATCAACCTGATCACGGACAAGAAGATCGCCGTGCTCGGCTATGGCAGCCAGGGCCACGCCCATGCCCAGAACCTGCGCGACAGCGGTGTCAAGGACGTCGCCATTGCCCTGCGCGAAGGTTCGGCAACCGCCAAGAAGGCAGAAGACGCCGGTTTCAAGGTGCTTTCGAACAAGGAAGCGGCGGCATGGGCCGACGTGCTGATGATCCTCGCGCCCGACGAGCATCAGGCCGCGATCTACGCCGCCGACCTGCATGACAACATGAAGCCCGGCGCGGCGCTGGCCTTCGCCCACGGCCTCAACGTCCACTTCGGCCTGATCGAGCCGCGCGCCGACATCGACGTGATCATGATCGCGCCGAAGGGCCCGGGCCACACCGTGCGCAGCGAATACCAGCGTGGCGGCGGCGTACCGTGCCTCGTCGCGGTGGCGCAGGACGTGACCGGCAATGCCCATGACGTGGCGCTCGCCTATGCCTCGGGCGTTGGCGGCGGCCGTTCGGGCATCATCGAGACCAACTTCCGCGAGGAATGCGAAACCGACCTGTTCGGCGAGCAGGCCGTGCTCTGCGGCGGCACCACCGCGCTGGTCCAGGCCGGCTTCGAAACGCTGGTGGAAGCCGGCTACGCCCCGGAAATGGCCTATTTCGAGTGCCTCCACGAGCTCAAGCTGATCGTCGACCTGATGTATGAAGGCGGCATTGCCAACATGCGCTACTCGATCTCGAACACCGCCGAATACGGCGATATCAAGACCGGCCCGCGCATCATCACCGAAGAGACCAAGAAGGAAATGAAGCGCGTTCTGGCCGACATCCAGTCGGGCCGCTTCGTCAAGGACTTCGTGCTCGACAACCGCGCCGGCCAGCCCGAACTGAAAGCCTCGCGCATTGCCGCCAAGCGCCACCAGATCGAGGAAACCGGCGCCAAGCTGCGCGCCATGATGCCCTGGATCGGCGCCAACGCGCTGGTGGACAAGTCGAAGAACTGATCCCGCGGCAGGCTCCGCCCTGCACCTGACGGTATTCGCTCCCGGTTCCGCTTCGGCGGGACCGGGAGTTTTCGTTTGGGGAGATGCCGATGGGATCGATTGGCGGTTTCTGCCTGCAATCAGCAGTGGACGGCGGCTAGATTGTATCTGCTTTGCGGCACGCCGGTGCAATCGACCGGTAATCGAGTTCTCTCTAATCGCTGCGACTAGATGTTTAGTCCCATCATGTGATGGTCGGGTTTGACGATAAAGACGTCTGGCTTTGATTTCCAGAGTTCCTCGATGGCCTCGTAGGGTGTTCGGAACTTGAGCGCCTTGAGTTGCTTGGCGAAGTTGTAAGCTGTCAACCAGTCGCGGACATGGCCTCGCAGCTCGTTGATTGAGGCGTAGTGGAAGGATTTGACAGTCGCTTCCTTGATGGTTCTCACCATGCGTTCGGCCTGGCCGTTGGTCCATGGATGATAGGGCCTGGTCAGCCGGTGCTCGATACCGTTCTCCTGGCATACACGCCCGAAGATGTGCGGAAAGGTCAGGCCCTTTGCACCGCGTTCGCGCTGGATAAACTGGACACCATTATCCGTCAAAATGGTGTGGATCTTGTAAGGTATCGTCCGGATAAGAGCCTTCAGGAAGCTGGCGGCGATCAGCTTGGTAGCCCGACGATAGATACGCGCGAAGACCAGCTTGCTGGTGCGATCGACAGCAACGAACAGGAAGCCCTTGCCGCCCTCGTAGCGTAGTTCGGCAATGTCGATGTGGAAGTAACCTATCTCGTAGGTTTTGAACTTCTTCGGCTTCTCACGGTCGGCTTTAGGCAGGCGGGAGATGCCATGACGCTGGAGGCAGCGATGCAGAGAGGAACGCGACAGATGCGGGATCACGTCCTTCAGGGCGATGTAGACATCATCGAGCGGCAAGCGTGCCTGCACGCGCAGCGCGACAATCGCAGCCTCTTCCATCGGCGAAAGCACCGTGCTGCGCCGTTCCTTCGGTCCCATCGGCATGTCTTCGACCGATTGTCGATGCCGCCACTTCAGGACTGTCTTCTCGTTGATCGCGTACT
This sequence comes from Novosphingobium sp., assembly GCA_037384205.1. Taxonomy (GTDB): domain Bacteria; phylum Pseudomonadota; class Alphaproteobacteria; order Sphingomonadales; family Sphingomonadaceae; genus Novosphingobium. Next base: position 9,267 of record JARROF010000103.1, read on the forward strand.
TCCTCGCGAGGCTCGCGACCGAAGCTTGCGATCGCTGTAGCTCCGCTCGAATGGCGTGCGTGGTCTTGGCGCTGCCGTGGAGAACCTGGCCCATAAATCCCTCCGCTGTGACGATGACAATCTTACACCATTACATGATGGGACTAAACAACTAGAGACCGCACTCATCAACTCGGGATATCCAGTCCTTATATCGACCTGATATGAGAAATTGGGCCATGAACATGTTGTCGACGCTCACCGCGAGTACGTCCGCCGGAGCGAACAACGGGAAGCGGCTCACCCAAAACGACATGCAACATGTAGAACAATACAGCATGCGATCGCGTTGACAGGCTATGGTAGTGCTGTTCACTCTGCCCTTCGCGGCGGCATGCACTGCAAGCACTGCCGAAAAGGAAACCGCATCGATGATCGCCCCGCCGTCAACCGAATTGTCGCAGCCCATGGCAAGCGATGATCCGGCGGCCATCGCACTGACCAACGAGGTGGCCCGGCACGTGACGGGCACCTACAGGATCGAAAACGCGCGCTACTTCAAACTCGACAAGTCAATCGGCTGGAACCAAGTGCAAAAGCACGTTGCAAACCTTCGTTCCAAAACGGGAATGCCCCGAAGCCTTCCTTTCGCGACGAAGGCGGGAAGGTTGTTCACGATCTGGTTGACGTCTATCCGGCGGAGCATGGGGAACAGGCTTTCGCTGTCGCCATGGCACAGCAACCGCTGGCAGATGGAACAGGACTGATCGGCTATTTTACTCTGATCGCCAAGTAGCAAGCATCGCTTGTCCCGGCCTCACAGCCTGTCGGCCGCGATATTCCGGCCACTATCCACAAACCTTTTTCCTACATCCCCGGACATGCGGTAATCTCCCGCTCATGCCCCTAGCCGTCCTGCCCGCCTCCGGAACACACGGTTACACTTGCCCCGTGCAAAGTGACACTTATCACGCCCGCAGGCCGGAACCGCAGAGAGGAGATTCCCCTGACCCGCCTCCGCCTGCCCGCCGCCGCCGTCCTGCTCCCCCATTCCGCGTGCGCGGCGGACACCTCGCCGGAGCCGCAAATGCCGCCGCGGCCAAGCGCGGAGCCCGCTTGCGGTGCGGAGCAGCTCGGCGCCTATATCGGCAAGCAGGCGACGGAGGATGTGATTGCCGCCATCCGCAAGTGGCGCAACGGGCATCCCGTGCGCGTGCTGAAGCCCGGCTCGATCGTGACGATGGACTACCGCCTGGACCGGCTGATCATCGATCTGGACGCGAACGGCGTGATCAAGGGGTTCCGCTGCACGTAGCGCAGCGCCTTTTTCCTTTACATCCGGGCCTTCAATGCCCATAGGCGCACCTGTGAATCTCCGTCTCGGCCTTCTCCTGCGACTTACACGCCCTTGGGCGTGAGATGACGCGTCGTTCCTGCGGCGCGCTCGGCGCTCAAGGGGACCTGACAAGACGACGCCCGGCCAAACAGGCCCAGTAGAAGACGATATTCCGAGCGAGACACGACCATGACCATGCTGAAAGACCCCTCGGTCAAGTACCGACCGTTCCCGCAAATCGACCTGCCGAGCCGCCAGTGGCCCTCGCAGACGATCACCAGAGCGCCGCGCTGGCTTTCCACCGACCTGCGCGATGGCAATCAGGCGCTGATCGACCCGATGGGCGCGGAAAAGAAAGCGCGCTTCTTCGACCTGCTGGTGAAAGTCGGCCTCAAGGAAATCGAAGTCGGCTTCCCCAGCGCGGGCGCGACCGAGTTCGATTTCATCCGCGGCCTCGTCGATGCCGGGCGCATTCCCGAAGACGTGCTGGTGCAGGTGCTGACCCAGTCGCGCCAGGACCTGATCGAGCGTTCGTTCGAGAGCCTGGCCGGTGCCCATGCCGCGATCGTTCACGTCTACAACGCCGTCTCGCCGCTGTGGCGCAATGTCGTGTTCGGCATGACCCAGCCGGAAATCCGCGGGATTGCCGAAAACGGTGCGAAGATCATTCGCGACCAGATCGCCAAGTATCCGCAGACCAAATGGCATGTGGAATACTCGCCGGAGACTTTCTCGACCGCCGAACTCGATTTCTCGATCGAGTGCTGCGAAGCGGTGATGAAGGTCCTGCAGCCGACGCCGGAAAACCCGATCATCCTCAATCTGCCCGCGACGGTGGAAGCAGCAACGCCCAATATCTACGCCGACCAGATCGAATACTTCTGCCGCAACCTGCCCAACCGCGAGAGCGCGGTGATCAGCCTGCACACCCACAACGACCGGGGCACCGGCGTTGCGGCGGCGGAGCTGGGCCTGATGGCGGGCGCGGACCGCGTCGAGGGCTGCCTGTTCGGCAATGGCGAGCGCACCGGCAACTGCTGTCTCGTTACAGTCGCCCTCAACATGTACACGCAAGGTGTTGATCCAGGACTGGATTTTTCGGACATAGACGAAGTGATCCAGACGGTCGAGTACTGCAACCAGC
>JARROF010000104.1:0-14082 GCA_037384205.1 Novosphingobium sp.
CCAGACGCTCTCGCCCCGCCGGGTCATGGCCTCGATCCGGGCAAGGCGTGCTTTCTCAGCTTCCTCTGCTTGCCGGCGGCGCTCAACTGCGGCCTTCTCGGCCGTCACGTGATCGCGGGCAAGACGGATGGCGCGGGCGCGGGACCGCAATTCGCCCGCAGTTCGCGTACCACGGGACAAACCGGCATCGTGCTTCCCCAGCCGTTTTCGAACGAGGGCGCGCAGTTCCGCCGCGATATGGGGATCACCATCGAACAGGCGTGTGAGCAGGTCTGTCTTCTCACGATCGGTCATGCCCGTAATGACTTTTCCGGCAGCGTCGGGAGATGTTGCCGTCGCAGTCACTGGGTGATCGACAGCAGCTTCCACGAGATCCGGATCGATGCCGAAAAATTCTGCGAAGGCTCCGAGCGCCCCGGTCAGTGGGCCGATACCCGCCATCGGTTCGATCTCGTCATCGCCCAGCCCGTCGCTCTCGACCGCTCCCAGCCACAACAGATAGAAAAGCCGCAGGTCACCCGCGAGGATATCGGCCCGGAGCGGCGCAAGTGCGGCGAGCCAGCCGGAGCCATCATCCCAGTCCTCATCCAGTTCGACTTCGTCACGCGCGATATCGAGGATCAGGGTGTCGCCTGCCGCCTGCAGCGTAGCCCAATCTATCCCGAGCAGTAGCGGCTTGAGAAATCGCTGATCGACCAGCCTTTTCGGGAATCGGATCATAAACCGCCGTGTTCCCCAGTTTGCGAGATAGAGATGGAGGTCAAACCAGCGTTTCATGAAATCGGCGGGATCGCCCTTCAGGTCGCCCCATTCGTAGGAATTGGTGAAGCTTGTCGCGGTTATCCGCGCCCGTGTCGATATTGCCCGGAGCGCCTGGCGATCCGTCTCCTCGAGCGGGCGATCAACCGTCTGGAATTCATAATATTGATATTCGCTCACACCTGCCTCCGCCATCATGAGCGACGCCGATAGACTACCGGCCGCTTGCGATGGAAGATCGAAGCCATTGCTTGGAACGGGATTTGATGCGGCAATTCCCCGGGGAAGCGCTCATTCGGGCCGGCGCCGTAATCACCTTGTGCATACGAATCAGCGCTTGAGCCTGTAGTCGTTCTGTGAGGTGGCATGTCGGCGGCCGAACGAAGGCTGAGCGATGGCGTGGCCGGGTGACTTCCCGTCGCCCAACCGCCACCGTAACGTGCATGGTGAGCCCTTGCCGACTGAGACCCGGCCCTGCCTCCCGATGCCGCCAGCCCTTCGAAAGCAAGGGCTGCGCGAACCGTGCAGGAGACGTGATCCCTTGGCGATTTATCACTAACATTCTTATGAAAAGGGAGCGCCAAACGCGGAAGTAATAGGCAGTTAAAGAGAACATAAGGAGCTTTGTGCAAGGCGGTGCCGGAGAATTGTCCGCTCGGTACGACCCGAACGACTGCTTTTGTCGCAAGCCGCCATCCAAAGTTTGATGCGCGAATGTCCGGGGCTGGTCGCCTGTTACCGGAACTCTCCGCCGGGTTCGGGGCGATCCGGAACGGCTTCCTACAGCACCGATTGACCGAAGCTGCCGCACATTCAGGTGGGCGGCTATACGAATCCTCTGCCTCAGAACATATTCAGGTCAGTCATTCGAACCGGAAATGCACAAAACCGGCCGATGCGCAAAGAGGCAGGCGTTTTTTCGATATGTGGTCGATCGTCACCCCCGAACGGCTCGAACAAGATATACAGCTCCGTCCCTTCTTTCGGGCCGCAACCCGAAAAGTGCGCCGATCAGTTCGAGGGAGTCTACCGGCTGCTCCAGCCTGAACCGGCCGCTGAACGTCAGATCGGCCAGTTTGGGATCGCCCAGTTTCAAAGGCGTGGAGCTGTAACGCGCCAGCCGCTCGACCGCGAAACCCAGCCGCATCGAATTGGCGTCCAGCCAGTCGTTCTGCCAGTCGCTGCGGGCATCGGGATCGAAGGCGCCTGTTTGCAGTGACGTGCCATTCACCAACGCCCACTGGCGGGCCGGGAAGACAAGACTGCGGCCATTCCTGGCGTCGAGTTGCACCCGGCCCGAGAACACCCTGAGTTCGCTGGCGTCCGACAAATGGTCGACACTGAAACTGGTTCCCAGCGCCACCATGGTTGCAAGCGGTGTGTGCACCTCGAAGGGCCGGCTGGCATCGTGGCGCACATCGAAGCGCGCGGCGCCCTGGTCCAGCACGATCCGGCGGCGGTCCCCGGAAAAGTGTACCGTAACCACCGACGAAGCATCGAGCAGAAGCCCGGATCCGTCAGGCAGGACGACATGGCGCCGCTTGCCCACGGCGCTGGCGAAACGCAGCGGCTGGGACGGCGCTACCTCCTTGTGCTGATGAAGCAGCCAGTACCCGGCCAGCGGCAAGGCCAATGCGCTGGCCAACCCGGCAACCATCGCCTGACGGCGCGCGAGCACCGGTGCAGCGCCCCGCGGCGAACGGGTGCGCGAATGGCGCCTCGACCGCGCGGCCGGGAGAGGCGCAGACTCAGCGCGCGGCTCAGGCTGCTCGAGCGCTTCAATCAGTGCCGTATCGGTCATCAGGCGGCGTATCTGGGCGAAAGCCTGCGCGTGTTCCGGCGATTCTTCCAGCCATGCGGAAAGCTCCCGCCGTTCGGCTTCGGTCAGTTCGCCGAAACGGTCGGCCCAGTCTGCCGCGGTTTCCAGCAATTCGGCGCGGTCTCTATCCATTGTCTTTCATTCCCACTCGGGCCGGTCCCAGATCGTCGCCCAGCGACAGGGTCAGGTCGGCCATCGCGCGCACGAGGTGTTTCTTCACGGCCTCGACGCTCAAGTTCAGGTCCTGCGCGATCTCCTGGCGCGAGTTGCCGTCGATGTGCCGCATCCGGAACACCGTGCGCCGCTGCGGCGTCAGCCGGGCCAGCGCGGCTTCGAACCGGGCCAGGCGCTGGCGGTAATCGAGCACTTCATCGGCCAGCGGCAGATCGCAGACCAGTTCCGGCCCATCCAGTTCGGTTTCCCGCGCGGCCTTGCGGGCGCCGGACAGGATCACCGAATCCGCGACCCGGAAGGCATAGGCCAGCGGCTGGTCGATCACTTGCCGGCGCTCCTGCTCGATCACTCTGACAAGCGTTTCCTGCACCACGTCCTCCACCTGATCGGGATCGCGCATGCGCTTGCGGATGTAGCTCTTGAGCCGGGACATCCCGGTGGAGAGCTGGGCAGCGGCACTGCTCATGTACATGTTCGGCATCCCGATCGTAAGGATGCCCGTCCCGGCCATCCCAAGCGCATTTGAGTTAGAGCCGCGCAAAGGCTTTGCGGGGACAGGGGGGAGTAAAAAAGAGCCGGGCGCACCGTCGGCATGGTCAGAACCGGTAACGCATGCCCGCCGAGAAGACCCGGCCGCTGCGGGTCGCCGCAAGCAATCGGCGGGCATCCCGGCCAGTGTACTGGATGACGGGCGCGTCGGTGAGATTACGCCCTTCGAAGACGGCCTGGATGTGGCCGCCCAGCGCCAGGTGGGCCGCGAAATCGAGCGTCACGCTGCTCTTGATCCACTGGCCGATATTGCCGTTGTTGCCCAGGCCCGAGCGGTAGGTTCCCCGGTAAGCGGTGGCGAGGCGCGCGTCCCATCCCCGGCCGCTGTAGTAAAGCGTTGCATTGCCGGACCAGCGCGAGAGGTCGATCAGCGGCAGATCGATGCTCTCTCCGCTGTAGGTGACACCGCTGTTTCCCGAAACGAATGTGACATTGGCCTGCACGCCCAGCCGGTCGAGTGGCGCGGGCAGGAACTTGAGGTCCTGCTGAACGGCGCCTTCGATGCCGAAGATCGTAGCGCCCGCCCCGTTCACCGGGCGGATGACGTTGTAGAGGATCGCCTTGTCCTGCCCCGGATAGAGAAACGCCAGCGGGTAGCCGGATCGACCCGTCCTGCCCCGGATAGAGAAACGCCAGCGGGTAGCCGGTATCGGCATAGGCCATGACACGGGTTTCGGAAGTAATGAACGAATCCAGATGCTTGTAGAACAGGCCCAGCGATACGTAGCCGTCCTTGCCGGCATAGTGTTCCACTGCAAGATCGAGAGCGTCGGCCGTGAATGGCCGCAGCGCAGGATTGCCGGTGGTGATCGTGCCGCCGAACGGCGTGGCGTTCACTTCAGCAGCGGCGCGCAGGTCCGCGACGTCCGGCTGGCTCATATTGCGGCTCGCCGCCAGCCGCAGCAGCAGATCGGGCTGCAGTTCCACGCGCGCCTCAAACGAGGGCAGCAGGGCGTGGTTTGAGCTGCTGCGGTTGACATTGACCTGGCCGAGATCGTCGCTGGCCTTGCCGGTCGAGCGGATCGAGGCCTGCTGGTACTGCACCCCCAGTTCGGCCCGCACCGGCAGCCCGGCGATGCGCCCCTTGAACACGGCAAGCGCGAAGGCGGCCCATGTTCTTTCGGCGATGCGGTAATCGCCGCCGGGAATATCGTCAGCGCTGGTCAGGTCGCGGTTCTGGCCGGTCACGGCGAACGTCCGGTTGACATCGCCGACGATGTACGGCGCGAGCGAAGGCCCGCCGAATAGAGAGACCACGGCCGCCGGAGCCGTGGGATCGTCCTCATAATCGACACGGGCGCGCCGCTCGTAGCCGTCGTTGCCGAAGAAACGGTAGGCGCTGCCCAGACGCAGTTCGAGGCCGGGCGTGAGCCGGTGCGCCAGTTCGACGCGGGCCGTCGCGTTCTCGTTGACGATCGAATCCTCGCGCGTGTCGGCGCGCATCAGCGTCCAGTTGGCGGGATCGGCGGCATCGAAGCCATAACTGTTATGGGGGTGCGATCCGGTGGCAACGAAACCGAAAGTCTGTCCAGTGGATTCGAGGAAAACCTTGTCGAACACCGGCTCCTCGAAATCCGACCGGGCATAGCCGGCGCGGGCCGTCAGCGTGGTCGCTTGCGCGAATGGATATTCGAGCGAGAGCACCGCCTGATCGAAATGGGTGTGGTCCTCGGTGCGTTTGTGCTCGGTGCGCATGTCCACGCCGCTCAGGCTCGCGGCAGCGAGACTGTCGCCAACGATGGTCGCGGAGTTGAGCACTTGCGTTCCCGTGACATCGCCGGTGAGGCCATTGGTGCCGGCGGCCGCCAGCGAATATTCGTCGCGGTGGTTCGCCAGCCGGGCATGGACGAGGTCTAGCGTGAGCTTGAAGCCGCTGTCGCTCTCATGCTGGATCGAACCGGCCAGGTTCAGGCGCTCGAAGCGGTTGGTCCAGGTCGAATAAGTCTGCGCGCGGGCCATGTAGACCGGATCGCCCTCCCCGGTCAGGCGGGCGCGGTCCGCATCGTTCACGCCAGGGCCGACATTGGCCGCGCCGAATGTGACGGGGACCCAGTCCCAGTTACGGTAGCCGTATTCCGTGACCCGGTTGCGGCTGTAGGACAGGGCCACGAGCGCACCCCATTCGGCGCCACGCCGTGACAGTTCGGCGGTCAATTGCGGGGTCACGCCCGCGCTGTTGCCGCGGGTGCGCGCCTGCACTTCCATCAGAGCGGCACTTTCCGGCTGATCGAAGGGCCGCATGGTGCTGAGGGCCACAGTGCCCCCTACGCCGCCGGCATCGCGGTCGGCTCTCCAGGTCTTGCGCACTTCGACTTGCGAGAACAGGCCCGCGTCGAACACCGAATAATCGAACCGGCGCTGCCGCGCGGCCGAGCCCCGGTTGTCGAAGCCCGATGCGGTCGTCGCCAGCGCCTCCATGCCGTTCAGCGTTGTGCGGGTGAACAGTGGCCCCAGCCCGCGCAGCGAAACCTGTCGCCCCTCGCCATTATCGCGGCTGATGGTGACGCCGGGGAGGCGCTGCAACGCGTCGGCAGCGTTGTGGTCGGGAAAGGCGGCGATGTCCTCGGCGCGGGTGACTTCGACGATCGTGCCGGCGCGCTGCTTGATGAAGGCAGCTTGCCGCAGGCTTTCCCGGTAGCCCGTGACGATGATGGGGGGGCCGTGCGTCTCAGGCGGCGGCGCCTCGGCGAGTGGCAGTGGCGTGGCAGCCCCCGCCGGTGCGGAGAAAACGGCATAGCCCCCGTAGAGGCGTGTTACCCGCACCGGCAGGCCATCGGTCAGGCGCGTCAATGCCTCGCCTGCCGTACAATGCCGCCTCAGGGGACGCGCTACGCGCAAGTCAGGCCCGATCGAGGTGACGATCTGAACCCCTGCCTGCCGCGAAACCGCTTTCAGTGCGTTGACGAGGCTGCCCGCGGGAATGCGAAAGGAAACGGTACGTTCGACCGTGCCGGCCGTGTTCTGCGCCCGGTCCTGAGCCTGGGCAGGCACAGCCGCCAGCGGCCACGCGAGCGCGAGACAGGTCCAGATGACAACAATACGACCCCGGCCGCGCAGATACACAAGAGCGCCCTCCGTCGCGGGCCGCTATCAGTCATGCGTGACAAGGATGTGACCGGAATGGAAGGGAACAAGGGGGGCGGGGGAAAGTCCCCTCTGGTCCCGCGTGATGTTCCAGCCGGCGGGAAACGACAGGCTGGAACATCACCGTAGGAAAAGCGGACTGACGGGGCCCGATCCGGCCGGGCCCCGCCCTTTGGCCGTGCTGCGATCAGAACTCGAAGCGGACACCGCCCAGGATCGTGGTGCCCGAACGGGTCACGACATAGAGGCGCTTGGTGCTGTCCGAGTACTGCTTCTCATGCTGGTTGGTGAGGTTCACCGCGTCCAGCGTGATCTGTATATTGTCGGTCAGCTTGTAGTGCGCGGACATGTCGACATAGACAGTCGGGGCATAGCCCGAGAGATCCTGATCCTGCCCGCCAGCGCTGGTGATCTGCGCTACGCTGTAGACATAGCCGCTGCGGTAATTGGCCGAGACGCGCATGTCGAACTTCGCATCTTCATAATAAAGCGTAGCGTTGCCGTTGTACTTGCTCAGGCCTTCCAGTGTGGTGTTGGCGCCGCCGCCATAGATCGTCGCATAGTCGAACTTCGAATCGACATACGTGAAGTTCAGCGCCGTGCCGAAGTGATCGAACGGTGCGGGCAGGAAGGTGAAGTCGCTCTGCACGGACAGTTCCAGACCGAACAGGTCGGTCTTGCCCAGATTGATCGGGCGCGAGAACGACGTCACCGTCGTATCGGCCGTCAGACCCGGCAGCAGGTTGGTCGGCAGCCCGGTCGTGCTGTAGGGGACGTTGCTGGCCGTCTTGGTCGAGATGAAGCCATCCAGCGTCTTGTAGAACACGGCAGCCGCAACCGAGCCGACCTTGCCGAAATAGTATTCAAGCGAAAGATCGAGATCGGTTGACTTGTAGGGACGAAGCTGTGGGTTGCCGACGGAGACGCTGTATTCGCCGTTCTCTTCCGACACGCTGCCGTTGATCGCCATCGCACCCAGCGACGGGCGGTTTATGTTCCGCGCCGCAGAGGCGCGCAGCAGCAGATCGGGGTTCAGTTCGAAAATGAGGTTCGCGGCGGGCAGAATGCCGTCATAGTGGCCATCGGCCGTCACCGCGCCGACATTGGCGATCCCCGTCGACGTGATGTCGGTGCTGTAATAGCGCGCACCGATGTTGCCGCGGAAGGGAACATTGCCCAGTTGATGGTTCCAGTCGTACTGGACGAAACCGGCTGCCGTGCGTTCCTCGATGGCAAAGACGCTCTGGGGATCGCCCAGAAGCGTTTCGCGGTTCAGGCCCAGCTGCGAAAGCGCCTTGCTGTAATCGACAACGACCCAGTCCTGACCGGAGAAGCCGGTATAGGTCCTGGCGTAGTCGCTGACATCCGCGCTCACCGTGCCGTTTGCAAACTCGGCCTTGTAGTAGTTGTCGTTGCTCAGCGAGTAGCCGCTGTTCTTGAACCGGCGCCATTCACCGCCGAAACTCAGCGTGTCGTCGGGCGTGAAGGCATATTCGAACTTGCCCTTGAGGTTGTCGAACGCGGTGTCCTGATAGTTTGCGCCGAAGTTGATGTTCTTGGCGTGCCAGTTCGCCGGATCGCCGGTGTTCCAGCCATAGGTGTTCACCAGCGAATAAGTGCCGCCGCGATAGTCGGACACGACGTCGCCGAAGCCTTCCAGATAGAACTTGTCGCTGACCGGCATGTCATAGCTCGACCGCTCGATCCCGCCCAGAACCGTCAATTTCAGCTTGTCGGTCAACTCGGCATCGCCGTTGAAGACGAGCTGCTTGAACGTGTTCTTGGTTTCCTGGGTGCGGGTTTCGGTGGCCGTGTTGCCGTTCGAAACATCGAGGTAGTCGACTTCGTTCTGATCGTTCCAGTGGATCGCGTTGATCGTGGATGCGGGATAGCTGATGTTGCCGTTGTCGGTCACGCCGCCGCCGAGCCAGGTTGAGCCGAACGAGGCGCGCGAGGCAAGGTGGGTTTCGAACCGGTCCACCTTGTACTGGCCATAAAGGCCGTCAAGCGTGAGGTGGACGGTGTCGGAAGGGTTCCACTGGATCGATGCCGTCAGGCCGAGGCGGTCCTGCGTGCTGTCCCAGATCGAATAGCGGTTGCCGCGCGCAAAGCGCAGGCCGCCCGCAAGGATCGCATCCTGTTCCGCCTGCGACAGGTGCGAAATGTCGCTGCCATAGGCGCCGCCCTTGCCGGTGGCGGGATCATAAGGTTCGTTCAGGCGCCAGCGGTAGGTGTCGACGCCTTCCTCACGCGTCTTGCGGTGGCTGTAGGCGGCCGAGATCAGGATGCCGAAATCACCCCAGTTCTTGGAGATGAGGCCGGTCAGGCGCGGCTGGAAGTCCTTGGTGAGAGTGTTGGTGCCGCCCTGTGCCGAAAGGGCGACCTTGGTGCCCGAATAATCGAACGGGCGCGCGGTGTAGAGGCCGACGGTGCCGGCCAGGCCGCCTTCGGTCTGGTCGGCCGAGTAGCTCTTCTTCACGTCCACGCGGTTGAACAGTTCAGCGGCGAAAATGTTGAAGTCGAAAGCACGGTCGCGCGAGTTCTGGCCGCGGCTGTCCTGCGGCGAGTCCACGTTGCCCAGCACTTCCATGCCATTGAGCTGGACGCGGGTGAAGTCCGGCCCGAGGCCACGCAGGCTGATGCGGCGGCCTTCACCGGCCTCGCGGTTGATCGCGACGCCCGGCAGGCGCTGCAGCGCTTCGGCGAGGTTGAGATCGGGGAACGCGGCGATGTCGGACGCAACGATCGAATCCTGAATGATCGTTGCCTCGCGCTTCACGTCGCGAGCCTGTTCCAGGCTGGCGCGGTAGCCAGTGACGACGATCGCGCCACCCGGCAGTTCTGCCGTATCCGCAGAGGCCGTCTGGGCAAGCGCGGGAGGCGCTGCGAGAGCCATGGCCGTCGATACCAGCCAGAGGCTGTGCTTCATTCTCATGTCGGTTTCCCTCATCTTCAAAGCGTTCATGCTCATGTTGCCGGTGCGAAATGGCAGCGAACGGTGGTGAAGAGGGCGAGCCAGCTATGCTGGGGAAAAATAATTTTATGAAAGTTCAATGAATTAATGTTACACTTTTATGAAATGACAACCATCCGAAGCGGTATGTTCCGGTATTTGCGGGCAATTCGCGCCCGGCCTTGTTCCCGTGCGGGCATGATTGCGGTTTCCGGAAAAACGCCGGATAAAGAAAGCGCGGCCCATGCGTTGACGGGCCGCGCTTTGCTGTCGGGTTCATCCCGTCAGCGGAAATCCGCCTTGACCAGGTTGTTGGTGAAATTCGCGTCTTTCATCGGCACGTTGCCCGAGCCGAAATCGGTGTTGGTCAGCGCGTCGCGTGCCGCCGCGGGCATCTTTTCCCATTGGATCAACGGCTGCTGGCCGCCGGTCGAAGAGGTTGAGCCGAGCTGGTGATTGGTGATCCCGTTGGTGTAGTAGCGCGTCTTGGGATGCGTGCCGTCGAGCGGCGGCGAAGTCGACTTGTCGTAGCCGCTATGCGCCGAGTAGGACACGGCCACCACGCTTGCGGAATCGCTGCAGCTCGAAAGCCACACCACGGCGTTTTCCCAGTCATGACGGTGCCCGTCGAGAACCTGATCCTTGGGGAAATACCAGGCGTACATCACCGCGCACAGACCATAGCGGCTTTGCGCACGCACGTAGATCTGGCCGACGCTGGAAGAACAGTCGCCGTTGCGCGGGCCGCTGGGCTTGAGACCACCGCTGGTGTTGCCGTTTGCATCCACGGCCGGAAAGGGGACGCAGCCGTCCTCCACCTTGAGCTCGGGCTGGAACTTGAACATGTACCCGTCCGCTGCGGCGGGAATAGGTTGAACCGCATCGTGAGCGATGACGGCTGCATTGGCATCGCCCGCGGAAACGAGCGCCAGCGAAGCGGCGAGACAGCCGGTGAGCCGGCGCATAAAAACGGAAAGATTCATCAAAATCGTCCTTTCAATTCAGGGGTCGCCTTCGGGGTTCCCTTCAGTCGAATGCCCTGTACGCATCATGCCTCGCCGTCCTGGAACGACGGGCCCCAGGGGTGGATGACGGCTTTTGCGGGACGGCTGGAAGAGGTCGGGGAAAGGCGCCGCATCACGCCTGACCATCGCTTCCATGTGTCGTCGGGAAAGGCGGACATCCGCGACGGAAGATGCTGGCGCCCTCAATACGGGGACAAATAAAGTTATGAAATTTCAGTGACTTTTTTGTTTCACTTGCATGGCAAGCCGCAACCGGCGTTCAAGAAGGCCGAGCCGGGGAGGCGGTTGATTGCGCGGAAACACCAAGTCTGAACAAACGACCGGATTTATACAGCACAGGGCCGCGCGCAGCCGCTTGGTGGATGGCGTTCAGCGTTTGCTGAAGTTCGATTGTGGTAGCTAATCCGGCGAACGGGATGGATGGCTCTTTGCCGTCGTTGATGAAGCTTCGAATATCATTGGCAACACGAACCAGCTTCGAAAGGCCAGAATGACCGGATGCGGACGGCTCTGGTTTGATACGCTGCTCCAGCAGGACCTTCTCACCGACGGATGACATCTCCCATAACCGAGCCCGATGATCAGGACTTTCACGGGCAAGCCTCCTCAACGGCGTGATCCATGCGAGCTGCATGGCTCGGAAGAATCCAATGGATTGCAAAGGCGACAGCCACTGTACCGGCCGCAGCGATCGACAAGGCATGAGGTGTACCGCCTGCTTGAAGCAGGGTGCCGCCCAGGAAGGCGCCCGTCGCGCTACCGAGGTAGTTGGCCGAGCTGTTGAGGGCGACCGCGGCCGGACCGTGCTTCGGATGGGCGGCCAGCAGGCTGTGTTGTTGCGGCGCCTGAGAAGCCCAGCCCAGCAGACCCCATAGGAAAAAGGGGACGAGGGCCACCATTCCACGGTCGAGGGAAAACGGGAGCATGCCAAAGACAACGAACAAGGCGACGGCTATGACCGCAATGATCTGCTGCTTGTTCTTCACCCGATCGACCACTCGACCAATGGAGAAGCTGCCGATGATGCCTCCCAAGCCCCAAGCCATCATGAACAGTGTGAGATGAGACGACATTGAAGCGTCGCTCAAAATTGGTGTCACATACGTATAGAGCCCCAGACTCGCGACCGCGATCAGGAAGGTGATGGTCACGATCTTCAGGACGTGACCATCTCGCAGCATCGTCAGGCGCTCACGCATGGAAGGCGGCGCGGCAGGGGTGATGGCGGGGAAGAAGGATTGGATGCCGCCAAGTGCAATTGCTCCAAGACCGGCTACGATCCAGAGCACGCCTTGCCAGCCGATATGCTGTGCGATGGTCAACCCGAGTGGAACACCGATCACAGTGCCAAGGCTCATGCCCCCGAGGATGAATCCTAGAACGCTTCCCTGCCGGCCTTTGCCTGCAAGAGATGCGGCAGAAGCCGCGGCGAGCGGCGAGTAGAGACCAGCGCCAGCACCCGCGAGGGCGCGCATGGCCAAAAGCCATTCGAAGGTCGGCGCAAGCGCGGTTCCGATGTTGGCTATTGTGAAGATGAGCAAAGCGATGCTCAACACGGAGCGGGCGGGTCGGCCAGCGAGCATGGTCGCAAAGATCGGCGCTGATAGCGCATAGAAAACGGTGAAGATCGCGACGGTCATTCCTGCGGAGGAAATCGACACTTCATAGCTGTTGGCGATGCCCGGGAGCAGGCCGGCCATGACATACGCATCAAGCCCGAGCGCGAACATCCCGATGGAAAGAAGATATATAGATTTATGCATGGCGGGCGGCCTCGCGATCTTGACTGTTTCAGGCAGAGTCTACGGATAGCCGGGCGACAAACGCATCTTCTCCGCAGGACTCGAACCCGTGGCGACGGTACAAGCCCTGTCCCTCACCCGTGGTATGGAGGATGACGCGTGAGACGTCGGACTGGCGAAACCAATCCAGCAGCAGCGTCAGTATCGCGTTAGCATGTCCTTGGCTGCGGCAACTCGGATCGGTCACTATTGACTGGATCCATCCGCTGCGACCGTTGACGATCCCAGGTCCTGGTGGGCGCGCGTCGATGATAGCGATGCCGCTTCCGCATCCGGGTGGAGCGGCGTAGGCGTGACGCGCAGGCGCGCGGTGCCGATCGCCACGCTGGGATAATTGACCGGCTGGACGTAAATCCCGAAGTCGTTCAGCAAACGTTGGGCATCCGCAACGTCAGCGATGGTCGACATCGTTGTGCCGGAAGATTAGCTTGTCGGCACGGCTGTTGCGGATACCTTGGATCAAGGACGCGTGATTCAGTTCATCGGAGACGAAGACGCAATCCGGCAAGATCTGTGCAATGGCAGTGATCGAAGCTTCGTTCGATGCATACCCTGACGTGAACAGCAGAGCCGCTTCCTTGCCGTGGAGCGCGGACAATCCGTCCCGGCGGAGATCAGAAATCTTGTCTTGGAATTTACCGAGAATTTCCGGTTTCATCTGCTTCTCCTGGTACTTGAGACTATGGGAGTCTCTGTTCCGAAAAGATATTATCTTGGATACGCACCGAATTGATCTGTTTGCGCGAACCGCCACAGCGAACAGAGACGATTGTTGCGCTGCGGAACTTACGCCTGCCAGATCCCGTTGCTATGGGGGAAATTATCCTATTGCTGAGGGTACCGGGATGACGGTCGACAGACTCGATCGAACACGAGCCGATCTGGCTGAATTTCTAAAGACGAAGCGTAACGCGCTTTCGCCGTCATCCGCTGGTCTCCCTTGGACTGCAAGGCGCCGCACGCCTGGTTTACGTCGTGAAGAAGTAGCTACACTCGCTGGCGTTGGTCTGACTTGGTACACATGGCTGGAGCAAGGGCGTGATATTAATGTATCTTCCCATGTTCTTGAGAGAATTTCTCACGTTCTGCAGTTAGATGAGCTGGAGCGGCGCCATTTGTTCATCCTTGCCCATAAAAGACATCCGGAAATACGAGGTAAGACGACCTATGAGATAACGGATATTGTCAGGACACTGCTTGACGATCTCTCGTATCGACCCGCTTACGTGTTCAACCTGCGATGGGATGTGCTGGCGTGGAACAGCGCAGCGCAACGGCTCTTTCGCTTCGATGAGCAAGAGGCGAGCGAGACGAACATGCTCTGGATGCTTTTTGCGAACCAGAGGCTGAACCGCCGAATTTCCGATTGGGAGGAACAGGCGCAACTCTTCGTGTCGAGCTTTCGACGGGATTTCGCTCAGGCCCCGGATGACGATGCAATGGTGGAACTCGTGTCGGCATTGGAGGAGGCGTCTCCACAGTTCCGATCGCTTTGGCGTAGTCAGAATGTGCATGGCCGCTGCCAAGGCAAACGATCATTTTCGGTTGATGACGTGGGAGTGGTCGAGTTCAATCATTCAACCTTGATTGTGAATGCCGAAGAGCATGTGCGACTTGCCCTGTACGTCGCCTCGACTGAAGAGGTGGCGGGCCAGTTGTTCGCTCAGAAGTGCGATGATCAATCAGCGGGTCGTGCGGCTGAACGGGACAGAAAAGTGCTGTAAGATTTCTATCTGTTATTTATCAATATGTTATCTGCAGGTTCCGTGCGGCGCCGGATTGGTGCGAGGCGTTATTCGCGAAACATACGGCAAAACTGCACTTGTTTCGCGAATAACGCCTGTGAACGGTAACTTGTTGAAAATACGGGTAAGATAATTCGAGAATTTGTCGTGCAAATATCGCAAAGTTTTTTGC
>JARROF010000105.1:0-10060 GCA_037384205.1 Novosphingobium sp.
CTATCGTCTGGCGCATTGGGCGCGGAAACAGGTCTGGAAAGTCTGGCATCCGTATCTGTCGGGTGTGTGTGTGCTGGCGCTGGACGAAGCGGGGCGTGTGCTGCTCGTGCGCCACTCTTACGGCTATCGTTGCTGGGTGCCGCCGGGTGGAGGCATGGCAGGTGGCGAAGAATCGGTTTCCACGGCCGTGCGCGAACTGGGAGAGGAAACTGGTTGTATCCTGACGGGGGCACGGCAAGTGGCGGTCGTCGATCAGGACCTGCATGGTGCGCGAAACCGGGTTCATATCGTGGCCGGCCGTGCGAACGGGCCGGCGGTACCGGATCTGCGGGAGATTGTGGACGCGCGCTTCTTCGATCTCGATGCCCTGCCGGATGATATGCGTTCCGGTCTGCCCGAAAGCGTCAGGGAATGGGTACAGGCCTATCGTGACGAGGCTGTCTCACAGTAGCGACAGCTGCCCGCCCCGCGTTGGCGGGACCTCTTCTTCCATGCGTTCCAGGGCGGAGAGCGTGAGCCCCATCAGCCGGATCGGCTGGGGCAGAGGCATCAGATCGTCGAGCAGGGCATGGCCGATTGCCGCGAACTCGGCCTTGTCCGCCACGTAGCGGGGCAGTGAGCGAGCGCGGGTAAGCGTTTTGAAATCGGCATAGCGCAGCTTGAGCGTCACTGTTCGCCCGTGCGCTCCGGCACGTTCGATGCGTTCCCAGACCACATCGACGATGTGGTCCATCGTCTCGAGCAGCGCTTCGGAGTCTTCGATATCCTCGAAGAAGGTCCGTTCGCCGCCGACCGATTTGCGCGGACGATTGGCGCGCACCTGCCGCAAGTCCACCCCGCGCGCGGCGCGAAAAAGGTATTCGGCGAAGCTGCCGAAGTTCGCGCGCAGGAAGGCAAGGTCCCTGGCGGCGAGATCGGCGCCGGTCTCGATGCCGAGCCGGGCCATCTTCTCCGCGCCGCGCGGGCCGACGCCGTGAAAGCGCCGTATCGGCAGCCCGGCCACGAACGCGGCACCTTCTCCCGGGCGGATCACGCAAAGGCCGTCAGGCTTGTTCTGGTCGCTGGCGAGTTTTGCGAGGAACTTGTTGTAAGACACCCCGGCGCTGGCGGTGAGGCTGGTTTCCGCCTTGATCCGGCGGCGGATATCCTCGGCAATGCGGGTGGCCGAGCCGATGCCCTTGAGGTCGGCGGTGACGTCCAGATAGGCCTCGTCGAGCGAGAGTGGCTCCACATGCGGAGTATATTCAAGGAAGATAGCGCGGATCTGGCGGCTGACGGCGCTGTACACCTCGAAGCGCGGCTTGCGGAAGATCAGGTCCGGGCATAGCCGGGCCGCGCGCTTCGAAGGCATGGCGGAGCGCACACCGAATGCGCGCGCTTCATAGCTTGCCGCCGCCACCACGCCGCGTCCCGACGATCCGCCGACAGCGACAGGTTTACCTCGCAAGGAAGGGTCGTCACGCTGCTCTACGCTGGCGAAGAAGGCATCCATGTCGACGTGAATCACCTTGCGCAGCCCATCGGCTTCCTCTTCGTCTGCAGATGGGGTGGCAGTTGGTGGCATGGCCGGAATATAGGGCGGGAACATCGGCTTGCGCCATGCCTTCCGTGTCGAAGCGCCAATTCCGTCTGGTCGTCTCCCTGTCGAATTGACTGGCGCTTTTTTTGCACTTGCTGCATTCGCGCTCGCATGCATGCCCCCGATGCGCCTTGTCCACCTGATCAGCAGAGCCGCTTCCCGATGAAGGAAGTGGAGTTCGTGGCGCTGATGGCATCGATCCAGGCGCTTATGGCGCTCTCGATAGACGTGATGCTGCCGGGGCTTGGCCGCATCTCCAGCGATCTGGGTGTGTCAGACCCGAACCAGCGCCAGCTCATTATCGGCGTGTTTCTGATCAGTTCGGGAATGGCCTCGCTGTTCCCCGGGGTGATCGCCGATCGTTTCGGGCGGAGGCGCGTGCTGCTGACGGCGGTTTCGGGCTATATCCTGCTGTCGCTGGTCTGTGCCGTTTCGGGCAGTTTCGAACTGCTGTTGATCGCGCGCTGCGTGGCCGGCGCGATCACGTCGGTCATGCTGGTCCTGCCCATGGCAATCCTGCGCGACCGCTTCGACGGGGATCGCATGGCGCGCACCCAGTCGATGATCGCGATGACATTCATGGTCGTGCCGATGATCGCGCCGATGGTGGGGCAGACCGTGCTTCTCTTTGCGAGCTGGCGCTGGATCTTCGGGATCATGACGATCATGGGGCTGGTGGTCTTTACCTGGATTTTCCTGCGCCTTCCCGAAACCCTGCGGCCCGAATACCGGCAGGCGATCGATGTGCGGGTGATCGTCGGTAACATGGGACTGGCCCTGCGAGAGCGGGCTTCGTTCGGGTACTTCTTCGGCGCGGCTTTCGTGCAGGCGGGACTGTTCGGCTATATCAACAGCGCGCAGCAACTCGTGGCCGAGCAACTGGGCGCGGGGGCGCTGTTTCCGGCCGTGTTCGGAGGCATGGCGCTGGTGATGGCCAGCACCAACTTTGTGAATTCGCGTATCGTCGAACCTTTCGGTGCCCGGCGCGTGTCGCACATGGCGCTGATCGCCTATATCGTGCTGGCCGCGTTGCATCTGGCGGTTGCCCTGCGGGGCGAGACCCTTTGGGTCTTCGTGCCGCTGATGACGCTGAGCATGTGCATGATGAGCTTTATCGGCGCGAACTTTCAGGCGATTTCGCTCCAGCCTTTCGTGCGTATTGCCGGGGCGGCTGCTTCAGTGATGTCGTTCCTGCGCACGGTGATCGGTGCCGTACTCGGCACGCTGATCGGGCAGGCCTATGATGGCACGGCCCGCCCGTTTCTGGCCGCGATGGCGGTGTGCGGGATTTCGGCGCTGGTGCTGGTGCTCTATTCGGAGCGGGGGCAATTGTTCCGCCGGATCAATCCGCCGGGCTTCTACAGGAACAATCCGCCGCCGATCGCGCACTAGGCTCTGAGTTGGGGGCGGCCGGGCTCTTAGCCCTTAAGGGCTGCGGGCGGTGTTCGGGCCATTTGTGTTCGCTGCAATGCGGGCCGCTACATGCGGCGCCCCCGGAACAGCTGGACCAGCCCTACGATGATGGCGATGACCAGTAACAGGTGGATCAGCGCGCCGGATACCTTGAATACAATGAAGCCGAGCAGCCAGAGAACCAGCAGGACGGTTGCGATGGTGAACAGCATGGGCGATTTCTCCCAAATCGTGTCCATACTGAACGCACGGGGTATGCAAATGCTCCCGCAAGCTATCGGGCCGTTGCACCGGCGGCGAGATCGCTGCGGGTCAGCGCGGGGCGGGGCGCTGACGAGGGAGCGCGGCGGGCCTCGCCCCATGCGGCGATAACGAAACGGGCTTTCTCCGCGGGGCCGGTGGACACGCGGTGGTCCCAGGCATGGACGCCGAGACGCTCAACCTTGCGGGCGATAGCGCCGTAGATGTTGGCGGCGGAGAGTACGGCCCAGCGCTGCCGGAAAGCCAGCCGCGCAGCCCCGACGCGGGCCGATGCCTCGTATTCCCGGGCCAGAGAGCAGGCGCGCGCGATGAGCGGTACGAGCGCGCGGCGATAGTGCGGCTTGGTGACGTCACCGGGCGGGATGTCCGCTTGGGACAGCCACTCGACCGGCAGATAGCAGCGCCCCTGCGCATCGTCTTCCCATACGTCGCGCACGATGTTGCCGAGCTGAAAGGCAATGCCGAGGTCGCAGGCGCGGTCGAGCGTGTCATCGTCGTCTGCAGGCACGCCCATCACCGCCGCCATCATCACGCCCACGGCTCCGGCGACATGGTAGCAGTAGCGCAGCATGTCGGCCTCGCTGCGCGGACGCCATTCGTCCGCGTCCATCGCAAAGCCGGTCAGCACGTCTTCGATCATTGCGTGTGTCAGGGGCACCTCGCTCATGAGCAGACCCAGCGCATCGAATGCGGGTGTGCCGGTCGCTTCGCCGGCCATCGCCAGTTCGGTCAGTGTGCGGATCGTGGCGAGGCGGTTTTCCGGGGCCAGCCGTGTGCCGGCAGTGCCGGGCAGCACGGGGCGGCCATGTTCCTGCTCGTCGGCAATGTCGTCGCAGGCGCGGCACCAGGCATAGAGCAGCCAGACCCGTTCGCGCGTAATCCGGTCGAACAGGTGGCTGGCGGCGGCGAAGCTCTTCGAGCCCCGGCGGATCGACCGGCGGGCCGTGGCGAGAAGCGCGGGGCGGTCATACCCGGCCATGGGCGTCCCCCCGCGCGCGGGCGTTCACAGCGTATCCGGGTTCATGTTCACGATGGGCATGACCGGCTCGTGCGCACGCATCCGCGTGAGCAGCAGGTCCAGTTCGGGCTCGGCCATGATAATGCCCTGATGCGCGGGGCGCACGAAACCGACTTCGGCCATGTGGCGGTTGAAGTCCAGAAGCCCGTCATAGAAACCGAACGCATTGAGAATGCCGACCGGCTTGTTGTGATAGCCCAGCTGCGCCCAGCTTACCGCTTCCCACAACTCGTCCATCGTGCCGACGCCGCCGGGCAGGACCAGAAACCCGTCGGACAGGCGGGTGAAGGCGGCCTTGCGCTCGTGCATGTCGGATACGACGGTCAGTTCGCAATCGTAATTGGCGACTTCGCCGCGAACGAGCGCCTGCGGGATCACGCCGATCACTTCGCCGCCCGCCAGCATCGCAGACCCCGCAATGGCGCCCATCAGCCCCAGCTTGCCGCCGCCGTAGACGACGCCGATGCCTTCGCGGGCGAGCGTGGTGCCGACCTGGCGGGCAAGCTCCATGTAGCGGGGATCGGCGGGGGTGGCAGAGCCGCAATAGACGGCAAGGCGTTTCATGTCAGTTTTCGACCTTCAGTTGGATGGGGGTTCCATCGGGCAGGTCCTGCGTCTGGCAGGCGACTTGCCCGGTAAAGGAGAGAAGCTCGGCCAGCGGCAGACGGATCAGGTTTTCAGGGGCATAGTCACCGGCGATAAGGGCATGGGGCGTCCGCGTATAGATTTCACCGTCATCGGGCGCGCCCAGCCTTTCGCGCGCGGCTTCCACCAGCGCTTCGGCGCGCCAGACGAGGGCCACTTCGGGATCGGCCATGTACTGCGCGGCCTGATCCTCTCCGCCCAGCCGGATCAGTTCGCGCGTGTCGGGATCGAGATAGTGGATCGTGCCTTCGGCATCGGCCAGCAGCACATGGCCCATCGGGCTGACGGCGATGATTTCCTCGAAGGTAACGCCGGCCCAGCCCCAGTCGCGGTGCAGGGCCCGCATTGCGCGCTTCATCGCAGGTCCTCCTGCATCAGCTTGGCCGTGGCCTTGGCGCTGCTGATAACGCCCGGGATGCCCGCGCCGGGATGCGTGCCCGCGCCGACGAGGTAGAAGTTCTTCAGCTTGTCGTCGCGGTTGTGGCCGCGGAAATACGCGCTTTGCGTCAGGAGCGGCTCCAGGCTGAAGGCATTGCCCTTCCACGCGCCGAGGTCCGCCTCGAAATCGGGCGGGGCATAGTGGAACCTGGTGACGATCCGGTCATCGATGTCGGGGATCAGGCGCCGCCCTACTTCGGTCAGCACGCGCCGCTCCAGTTCGGGGCCGACTTCGGCCCAGTCGATCGGCAGCTTGCCCATGTTGGCCACGGGCACCAGTGCATAGAACGTGCTCTTGCCCTGAGGCGCCATTGAGGGATCGGTGACGGTGGGGTGGTGCAGGTAGATCGAGAAATCGCGCGGCAGCACCCCGTGCTCGAAGATATCGTCGAGCAGGCCCTTGTAGCGCGGGCCGAACAGGATGGTGTGGTGCGGGATGCCCGGCCAGGTGCCCTCCAGGCCGAAATGAACGACGAACAGGCTGGGGGAAAAGCGCTTTTGCGCCAGCTTTTGCGCCATGTCCTGCCCGCGCCGGTTCTCGCGCAGCAGATCGCCATACGTGTGCATCAGGTCGCCATTGCTGGCGATGGCATCGAAGCGCTGTTTCCAGCCGCTGGCGGTTTCCACTTCAGTGACATGATCGCCCAGCGTGTGGATGCGGGTGACTTTCTCGCCCAGCCGGATCTCGCCGCCCAGTCGCTCGAACAGGCTGGCCATGCCGCGCGCCAGCTTGTTGGTGCCGCCTCTGGCCCACCATACGCCGCCGTCCTTTTCCAGCTTGTGGATCAGCGCGTAGATCGCGCTGGTGGTCATCGGATTGCCGCCCACCAGCAGGGTGTGGAACGAGAGCGCCTGCCGAAGATGCTCTTCCTTCACGAAGCTGGAGACCATCGCATAAACCGATCGCCATGCCTGATAGCGCAGTAGCGAGGGCGCTGCCTTCACCATGCTGGTGAAATCGAGGAAGGCCTCATGCCCCAGCCTGACGTAGCCTTCCTGCCAGACCCCGGCGGCATAGCGCTGGAACTCGTCGTATCCGCCCAGGTCCTGCGGGGCGATGCGGGCGATTTCGCGGTGAAGGGCGGGCTCGTCGTTCGAATAATCGAACACGGTGCCGTCGGTCCAGTTGAGCCGGTAGAACGGGGAGACGGGCATCAGCTCGACATCGTCGGCCATGTCATGCCCGGAAAGCGACCACAATTCGCGCAGGCAATCGGGATCGGTGATGACGGTGGGGCCGGCATCGAAGGTGAACCCCTCGCGCTCCCAGACGTAGGCCCGCCCGCCCACCTTGTCGCGCGCTTCCACCAGTGTAGTGGCGATTCCGGCGCTCTGCAGGCGGATGGCGAGGGCAAGGCCGCCGAAACCGGCGCCAATGATGCAGGCTTTCTTCATGCGCGGTTCCCCAGATCGGCCAGAGGCCGCCCACGCCCGATCAGGCTGGCCACGGCCGCGTTCACGGGAACCGGAGGCTTTCCTGCAAGGATGCGCAGTTTGTCTGCCATGGTCGAGCGGCCGGCATAGAACCGCTCGATCAGCGGTTCGGGCAGACCGTAGAACCGTTCAAGCACGCGCCAGCGAGCGTCCGGGCGCGCCGCGCTGAAAAGCATTCGGGTCAACATCCGGTAGAAGCGCCCCTTGCGCCAGTGCTGTGCGGCCCATGCATGACTGGCCCTTTCTAGGCTCGTGCCGGAGAGGTTGTCGAGAGCGGTAAGATGAAGGGCGAATCTTACAGCATCGGGAACCGAATACGAAGTCAGCGGATGGACCAGCGCCGCGCGTGTGCCGGCACGGGCGCTTCCACCATTGTCCATGTGCCAGAAGGCCTCGAAATCACCCGCCGCGATCACCGGCAACGCGCCCGTTTCCTCGTAGGTCACTTCCTCGACCTGCCAGCCTTGCCGTACGGCATAGTCCGCGAGACGGCGGCGGAGCATCGGCAGGTCCAGTATCGGGGCATCGGCGTAATATGTGTCTTCCACGAAGATTTCGGTGGGGGAAAACGGCAGGCAATAGACAAAGCGGTATCCATCCACCTGGTCCACCCGGGCGTCCATCACTACCGGTTGTTCCAGGCCGTGCGGCGCGGCAAGGCGCAGGGTCCGGCCCATGAATTTCTGCCAGCCGCCCGCCATATGCGGCAATTCGCCTGCGCCGCGCGCGTCGATCACGCCTTTCGCCGCAATTATGCGTCCGTCCGTCAGGGTGACTGAAGCGGGTGTGACGGCGGCGGCCTCGGCGCCGCAGATCACGCGGCCGGCGGGCAGGGCGGCCTGCACGGCCATGTCCAGCCTGCGGCTGGTCATGCAGCGGTAAGGCGTGGAGAGCATGCGCGAACGGTTCGGGAAATGCACCTGATATCCGTCCCAGCGGCCCGTAACTATCGGCGCTACAAGTGCTTCTGCGTCATCCGACAGATCGCTGGAGAAAAACGACCAGACATGATTCCCGCCCAGAGTTTCGCCGCGCTCCACGATCAGAACGCGTAAGTCCGGCCGGTGCCTTGCCATGGCAAGGGCAATAAGGCCGCCCGCCAGGCCGCAGCCGATTATTGCAAGATCACAACTGTACGATTGCATCACTGTCTCGTTTAGGGATGGCTGGTGCTTGCTGCAACTTGGCTTCAATGCTGCTTTGCGGCATTGTCACAGAGATGACAGAAGACCTGACTATCTGCGACGCTTCGATTGATGACGCTGCAGCCATCGCAGAACTCTATGCGCACTATGTGCTCAAGAGCACCGCAACATTCGAGACCGAGCCGCCTGATGCGGCGGAAATCGCGCGCCGGATGTCCGACATCACCAATGCCGGCTACCCGTTTCTGGTCACGCGTGACAGTGCCGGGCGCGTGCTCGCGGTGGGGTTCGCCTATCGCTACGGACCGCGCGTGGGCTATCGCTACAGCGTGGAGACGACGATCTATGTGCAGCCTGACTGCATCGGCAACGGGATCGGCGGCCGGTTGCTGACGGCGCTGGTCGCGGCTTGCGAGGCGCACGGCTTCCGCCAGGCCTTTGCCGTGATTGCCGCGTCCGAACCGGCGTCCGTAGTGCTTCATGCCCGTGCCGGGTATCGTCCGGTGGGCACGCTCGCGGGGGCGGGATGGAAGCATGGGCAATGGATCGACGTATTCCTGATGCAGCGCCAGCTGGGAACGGGTAACGAGACTCTGCCCAAGGAGGACAGCGCGAACGGGACCTAGGCCGAGATCAATGTGCAGGTCCGGCTTCCTGGTATATAGGAAAGTGGCTGCGAGAAACCGAATATGCACCCGCGCCTGATCTTGTTGTCTGTCATAGCTTTTCCCCTGGTGCCGTCCGGTGCCGCAATGGCGCAGGATGCCACGGATGAGGGGGTGTTCGGCCGGGATCATGTAACAGTCGGCATCGGCGGTTTTTACGGGCCGAGCTACGACGGTTCTGACGATTATATCGTCTCGCCCTTTCCGGCGGTTCAGGGGCGGGTTCGGGGCATCGATATCACGCCGCGTATGGCCGGGGTCGCGCTTGATGTGCTCCCCGACGGCAAGAACGCCAGGTTCGGTATCGCGTTCGGCCCGGTGGCGGGCATTTCGTTCAATCGCAGCACACGGATCAAGGATCCGGTGGTGCGGGCGGCGGGCAAGCTCGATACCGCGGTCGAACTGGGCGTCAACGGCGGTGTCACGGCTTACAAACTGCTCAACGACTATGATTCGCTTGCCCTTTCGACCGATGTGAAGTGGGATGTCGGCGGTGCCTATAAGGGTATGACCTGGGCGCCTTCGATCAGTTATCTCACGCCCGTCAGCAAAGCGGTGCTGGTGGCCCTTTCCGTCAGCGCGCATCATGCCGACTGGAAATATGCACGCTATTACTATTCGGTCACGCCCGCGCAGAGCGTGGCCAGTGGCTTGCCGGAATTTGCCGCGCAAAGCGGTTGGGACAGTGCCAATGTCGGTGCTCTGCTCGGCTGGAATGTTTCGGGCGATTGGCGCAACGGCGGCTTCGCTCTGTTCGGCATCGCCAGCTATGCGCGCATGCTGGGCTATGCCAGGCGCACGCCCTATACCGCGATTCGGGGCGATGCTGGCCAATGGACCGCAGGCGCGGGCGTGGCCTACACGTTCTGAAGCGCCGCGCGCACCCGTTCATGCAAGTCCGGTAGCAGTTCGGCTTCAAACCAGGGGTGTTTCGCCATCCATATCGGGGTTATCGTCATTTCCGTGCAGAATGTGGCGCTAGGCCCGATGGAAATGATCCCGCTGGCGGTTCTGTCGTATGCGGCGGGGCCGCTGGATCGAACGGCCCTGCGATTGGCTTCGATCCGTGCCCTGTACCGCCGCCGGCGCACGCTTCACGGCCATCGGGAAATAGCACGGGCAGTTCTCGGATTGCGGGTCCTGGCCGAGCCTCACAAGCCAAAGTTTGCGACAGAGCCGCATCGCCTGGCTCGCTTCTCATGTTCGGCCACCCTGTTACGCCTCTCCCGAGCCACATCCCGAGCTTGAATCATGCAAGCCCACGCCCTTCAACCCTTTATCGAACGGGCTCTAAGAGCGTCGGCTCCGGGCCAGCCTTTTCACATAAGTGGAAGGCGGGATTCCGAACTTCTGCTTGAACACGCGCGTGAGATGCGCCTGGTCCGAGAACCCGCACTGTATCGCCGCTTGGTTCATGGGCACGCCGTCGCTCATTGCCTCCCGGACCGCCTCAAGGCGAACC
>JARROF010000106.1:0-20831 GCA_037384205.1 Novosphingobium sp.
CTGACCGACGACGGGATCACCCTGCCCGGCTCCAGGGAGGAAAAAGGCTATGCAAGCCATGGCTGCGTGGGCATGCCCGAACATTTCGCCGCGAAGCTTTTCGAGATCACGCATCTGGGCGACAAGGTCTATATCACTCGCGGCAAACAAGTGGGTCTGGGCGACAACCTCGTCGGGAGCTGAACGCTTCGAAATGCCCCTTCCATCCCGCTCATGTCGAGCGGGGCGATTCCACCGGAGCCTTCCCGAACGGTTCCGCGCTACCGCCTTTCGCTATCTGGACGGTGACGACGCCACGCTGGCCCAGCGACCTGTTCGACTACGGCCATCTGGTGAAGACGCTGGGCGGATCATGGACTTGAAGATGGGGAAGGCAATGGTGCCGGTTAGAGTATTCGAACCCCTGGCCTGATGATTACAAATCAACTGCTCTACCAACTGAGCTCAACCGGCATGCCTTGCGGCGAGTCCGGCGCCCTTACCGGAAGGCGGGGGCGCCGGTCCAGTCGTTTTGTGATGCTTGTGCTCAGAATACCGCGTGCGGGGCGGCTTCGTGCATCATCGCCTGGCGTACCAGCGGGATCGGCGGGCCGCCGTAGCTGAGGAACTGATCGTGGAAGGCGCCCCACGCCTTGCGGCCGCCGCGCGTGGCGGTCCAGTCCTGGCGCAGCTTCAGGATCATCAGCTTGCCCAGCGTATAGTTGAGGAAGGCCGGGTCGTAAGTGCCGCGTGCGGCCTGCTGTTCGGCATTGCCCTCGTCGATGTAGCACTGGTCCATGAACATGGCCTTGGACTGCGCCTGCGTCATCCCGCGCGCGTGCAGGCCGATCGCGGAGAGGAAGCGGCAATCGCGCAGCAGCGCGTTCGAAAGCTGGCCGATGTGGACTTCGGGATCGCCATTGCCGAGTCCGGCATCCCACATCATCTGCTCGGTATAGTGCGCCCAGCCTTCGGCAAAGCCGTAGCCGACGAACAGCTTGCCCACGATCGAGGGCGTCTGGTTCGAATGCAGGAACTGCAGGTAGTGGCCCGGCATCACTTCGTGCGTAGTCGAGCTGTTTCTGCCTGGGCCACGAGGGATCGGGCGGCGAGATATAGTAGACCGAGGTCGGGTTGGTCTCGAGCGGCCCCGGCGGGTCCATGTAGGCCGAATTGGCGCGGTTGTAGGGCGGGCTTTCCTCGACCGCGGCCATCTTCGTGCCGGGGATGGTGACGATGTGGTGCGCGCGCACGAAAGCGGCGAGTTCGGGGATCTGGCGGCGCGCTTCGGCAACCGGGCCGTCGGCAGGCTTGTCCGCGCTCATTTTGGCGACGCATGCGGGCACGCTCTTGCCGGGCGCATATTCAGCGCAGGCGGCCACCAGGGCATCGCGGTTGCGCTTGAGATCGGCGCGGCCCACGGCTTCCAGTTCGTCGAGCGGGGCATCGACCGCTTCGGTCGCCGCCAGCATGCGCGAGAAGCGCGCGGCGCCCAGTGCATAGGCCTCGTTCGCGGGGGCCCTGGCGATCCAGTCTGCCAGCGTCTGCATCGCCGCGCCTGCCTTCCCGGAGGCGGTCTTCAACTGCGCCTGCAGCGCCGGATCGTTCACATCGGCGAAGGCCGCGCGGGCATCGCCGCGATAGTAGGCGGCAAAGCCGGAGAACGCGTCACTGCCCACCTTGATGAAGCTGGCGGGCATCGGTGTCTTCAGGTTCGCGCGGATTTGCGCGGTGGCGGCGGGAACCGCGTTGAGAAACGCGATCATCGCTTTCATGCGCGTGGGTTTGTCCGCATAGGCGCGGCTGACATAGACGTTCGGATCCAGGCCGTTGTTGATGTAGTAGGTGGGGTTGGTGTGGGGCTGGTCGGCATCTTCCAGCCAGAACAACTGCCCCTTGGCGACCTGCACCAGATAAGCGCGTTCGAAGGCCTGATCGGGGGTCAGATCCCTGAACTTGGCAGCCTGGTCGATCAGGCCGTGCAGGAACGCGCCCTTGGCCTTGAGCCCGGCGGCGCTCCAGTCCGGCAAATGGCCGTCGTATTGGTGGGCGCCTTCGTAGATGGCGAAGCTGGGATCGATGGCGAGCCACCGGTTGATCGCGGTCTTGACGAAACCGTCCCACGCGGTGGCCGGAGCTTGCGCATGGGTGGGGGCGGCACTGGTGGAAACGGATGTGGTTCCCAGAGCGAGGCAGGCGAGTCCTGCCAGCAGTTTGGCTTTCATAGGATGGATTGCGTCCCTGTCGGTATTGGGGAGCGGCACCCGGACCGGGGGGAGGGGTGCCCTCGATGGCGGGGTTGTGGGCTATCGGGCGCCGAAGGTCCAGCCCTCTGTTCGCGCAAGATCTTTCGTCAGCCCGGCAGGCGTCCAGAGGCCTGCCTGTGGAGCCGCAGTACGCAGCCAGGCGGCCGTCAGCAGGGCGTCGGAGGAATGATCGTCGATGGCCCCTTCGCCGGGGGCGGCCGGCGAGCCGAGCGCGCGCAGGGCTTCGTTGAGAGCGGCGTGATCGGTCATCTTGGCGCGCGATGCGGTGCGGCCCGCAGCCACGGCGGCAAGCGTGGTGTAGATTTCAACGATCACCGGGCCCGATGCGGGCAGCGGATCGACGGGCCAGACGGGCACATGCCCGCGCAGCCGGTGCAGCAGGCGCATACCGGTGAGGCTGGACTTGCCGACTTGCGCGGCGCCCACGAGGTTGAAGTTCGAACAGGGTTTGCACCCGGCGCGCGCCTGTGCCTCTTCGGTCACGCGCATCCGCCCGCGTTTGTGCGATGCGCCGGGCAAGTGGAACTGCGCGCCTTCGCGCCCGCCGTGGCGGCGGAAATAGGCGCTCAGTTCGGGATGATCGACGAAGCTGGCGGCGGATAAGTGCGGATCGCCAGCGCACAGGGTATCGATCAGGGCCCAGAGGGTAGGGGCATCGGGCGGACTTTCCTCCCAGCCGGGAAAGAACGCGCCCGCATCGGCGAACGGCAGCGAAATGCCGAGATCGAGACCGATCAGCGCGTCTTCGGGGCCATCGCGGAGCAGCAGGTCCAGCACGTCCGGACGCGACCAGTGCCGGTGGGCTTGGGGCCGCAGCAGGCGGGGAGCTTCCCCGTTCGCGCTGCACAGGGCAACGGCGATGCCCTTTTGCCGGGCCCCCACCGCGCCGGACCAGTCGATCGCCATGAAGTGCTGGAAACGGGCGGGGCTCACGCTGGTGGATTCACGTTGGCGGGGTTCGCGTTGGCGGGGTTCACGGGCCCCGCCGCTCGGCGCGCTTCCTGTCCCACCATTCGATGCGCTTCTTCACTTCGCGTTCGAAGCCGCGCTCGACCGGGTCGTAGAAAGTCTGCGGCGCCATGTCTTCGGGCCAGTAGTTGTCGCCGGAAAAACCGTCGGGCGCGTCGTGGTCGTAGGCGTAGTCCTTGCCGTAGCCGATGTCCTTCATCAGCCTGGTCGGGGCGTTGAGGATGTTTGCGGGCGGGCTGAGCGATCCGGTTTCCTTCGCGCTTTTCCACGCCGCCTTCTGCGCCATGTAGGCCGCGTTCGATTTGGGCGCGGTGGCGAGGTAGAGGCAGGCCTGCACGATGGCGCCTTCACCTTCCGGGCTGCCGAGGAACTCGTAGGCCTGCTTGGCGGCAAGGCATTGCTGCAGCGCCTGCGGATCGGCGAGGCCGATGTCCTCGCTGGCCATACGGGTGAGCCGCCGCAGCAGGTAGAGCGGCTCCTCGCCCGCCGTCAGCATCCGCGCCAGATAGTAGAGCGCGGCCTGCGGGTCCGATCCGCGCACCGACTTGTGCAGCGCGGAAATCAGGTTGTAATGCCCGTCGCGGTCCTTGTCGTAGACGGCCACGCGGCGTTGCAGGAACTGCCCGAGCCCCGCCGGATCGAGCGGCTCCGCGATCTTGGCGGCATAGAGCGTTTCGGCCTGGTTGAGCAGGAAGCGTCCGTCGCCGTCGGCCGAGGCGATCAGGGCTTCGCGCGCGGCGCTGTCGAGCGGCAGGGGGCCTTCAAGCGCTTCGGCCTTGTCGAGCAGCGCGCCGAGCGCGGCCTGGTCCAGCCGGTGCAGGATCAGCACTTGCGCGCGGCTGAGCAGCGCGGCGTTGAGCGCGAAGCTGGGGTTTTCGGTCGTGGCGCCCACCAGCGTGACGGTGCCGCGCTCCACGAAAGGCAGGAAGCCGTCCTGCTGGGCGCGGTTGAAGCGGTGGATCTCGTCCACGAACAGCAAGGTACGCTGCCCGGCCTTGGTCATGGTCTCCGCCTCGGCAAAGGCCTTCTTGAGATCGGCGACGCCGGAGAACACCGCGCTCACCGCCGCGAAGCGCATTCCCACGGCATCGGCGAGCAGGCGGGCGGTGCTGGTCTTGCCGGTGCCTGGCGGCCCCCACAGGATCATCGATGACAGACGCCCCGCGCCCACCATGCGCCCGATCGCGCCTTCCGGGCCGGTCAGGTGTTCCTGCCCGACGACATCGTCCAGCGTGCGCGGGCGCAGCCGGTCGGCCAGCGGGGCATCCTCGCGCGGCTCGTCGGAGGTGGAGGCAGGGGGCAGGTCATCGGCGAAAAGGTCGGCCATGGAGGCTATCTAGCGACTTTTGCGCGCGATTGCATCGGCGGATGCGGTAAGCCCGTTCGGTTGTTACCGGGATGTTCCGGCATGTGCCACTTGCCCGCCTCCCCGTTATCCCCGCGAAGGCGGGGGGCCATCTTCTACGCTGTCGTTTGAATGGAAGTCAGGCGGTGGCTTTCCCCTTTCGCAGGCATGGCGCCGACGTGGAATACAGCCTTGAATCGACTGCGGATCTACGCGTGAACCGTGGTCTGCAAAGCCAGGCAGGCATCCGGGATATCATTGCAGGCCGCTTCGATTTCCGTGGGTACCGTGCGCGACTCTTGACTCGTTGAACCGTTTCACCGAAAGCGTTCGAGCACACTCATTGCTGGAGAATCCTGGTGGTACAACTTGTTCCTGCGCAAAACCGGTCTTTCATGTTTGTCCCGGGCAACAAGCCTCGCTTCCTGGAGAAAGCGCTCGGGTGTTCGGCGCACGTTGTGCTGTTCGATCTCGAGGACGGCGTGCTTCCCGCCGAGAAGCCCGAGGGGCGCAAGATGGTCCGCGAGGTTCTTGCCGCGCCCGCCGGCGGGCCGCGCCGCTATGTGCGGGTGAACGACCGCACCACGCCGTGGCTGCAGGACGATCTTGAGGCTGTGGTGCATCCGGGCCTCGAGGGCATTGCGCTTACCAAGGTGGTCAGCGCCGACGATATCCATGCCACTTCGCAGATGCTCGCACAGCTCGAACGCGACCGGGGGCTCGAAGTCGGCAAGACCTTGATCATTGCCGCGATCGAAAGTGCGCGCGGGCTGGTCAACGCCGTTTCGATTGCCGATGCCGATCCGCGTGTCGTGGGCCTGATGTTCGGCGCCGAGGACTATGCGCTTGACCTCAATCTCGGCACCAGCCGGGAAAAGGAGGCCGCCGATCTGCTCTATGCACGCTCCGCGATGGTTGTCGCGGCCACGGCAGCCGGAATCCTCAGCATTGACGGCGTCTATCCCAATCTCGATGACCCTGAAGGGCTTGTAGCCGATACCTGGCAAGGCCGGCGTCTTGGCTTCACATCCAAATCCACGTTCAATCCGCGCCAGATCGAGCTGATCAACGACATCTACTCGCCGCAGCCCGACGAGATCGAATATGCGCGCAAGGTCGCGATCGGGTTCCGCGAAGCCGAGGCCCGCGGCGATGCCTCCGTGGCGGTTGGCGGGCAGCTCGTCGACAAGCCGATCGTGATGCGTGCGCTCCAGCTTCTGGAAGCGGCAGGAGAGCCGGTATGACCCGGCGCCTGGTAACGGGCTGGGAGGGCCGCTTTTTCGAGGATTTCGAGGTTGGCGATGTGTATCGCTGCCGCATCGGGCGAACCGTGACGCTGAGCGACAATATTCAGTTCACGCTGTTGACCAACAATACCAACCAGATTCATTTCAACGCAGACTATGCCGCGAAGACCGAGTTCAAGCGGCCGCTGATCAACAGTGCGCTGACGCTTTCGATCATCGGCGGCATGGGTGTTGCGGATCTGAGCGAAAACGGTTTTGCGCTGGGCTGGGACTATATCAGCCTGCCCCATCCGGTATTTCCGGACGACACGCTCTATTGCGAGCAGGAAATTACCGAAAAGCGCGAATCCAAATCGCGTCCCGGTCAGGGCATCGTCAAGGCGAAAACGCGCGGCCTCAATCAGGATGGGGTGGTGGTCATCGAATATGCCCGCAGTGTGATGGTCTGGAAGCGGGAGTCCGCGCCGACCATCCATATCTTCCCCGAACCGAAGAGCTGAAAAACGAAGAATGGAGAGGACGGTATGAGCGAATATGTCAGCTTCGACCTTGTCGAATGGCAAGCCCCTCTGGAAGAACGCAAGTACCCCTTGCCGCAGCCGACGGGCAAGGAGGTGCTGGTCCGGGTCACGGCCGCGGGCCTGTGCCACTCCGATCTTCACGCGCGAAAAGGCTATATGGATCTGGGGCAGGAGGGGACGCTCAGCTTTGCCGACCGCGGCGCCAAGCTCCCCGTGACGCTCGGGCACGAAGTGGCGGGGGTCGTCGAGGCGATCGGACCGGATGTCAGCTCGGTCAAGGACGGGCAGACGGTCCTGGTGTTTCCGTGGATCGGCTGCGGCAAATGCCAGGCCTGCGCCGAACATCGCGAAAGCGACTGCACGGCGATGCGCATCATCGGCCTGGTCCAGAAAGGCGGCTTTGCCACCCATTGCCTCGTGGAAGACGAGAAGTGGCTGGTGGACATCGAAGGCCTCGATCCCACGGACGTGGTGCCGCACGCCTGTTCGGGCGTAACCGTCTTCAACGCGCTGGAAAAAATGGGCGCGCTGCGCGATGGCGAGTGGATGGCGATCCTGGGCTGCGGCGGCCTCGGCATGAACGCCATCGCCATCGCGCATGGCATGGGCATCCGGAATATCATCGCCGTCGATATCGACGATGCGAAACTGGAAGCGGCGCGCGGGATGGGCGCAGCCGCCGTCCTGAACAGCGGCCACCCGCAAGCCGTGGAAGAACTGCAGCGGCTCGCCGGAGGGCGTCTCATGGGGATCGTCGACACCTTCGGCGGAGCGGCGACCGCGCGGATTGCGGTAAGGGCGCTTGCCAAGGCGGGGCGTTACATCATCGTCGGCCAGGCGGGCGGCGACTTCCAGATGCCGCAGGTATGGCTCACCCAGAAGGCGATGACGGTACGGGGGAGCCACGTGGGCAATTCGCCCCAGCTTCGCACGCTGATCGAAATGGTCCGCGCCGGGAAGATCAGGCAGATGCCGATCGAGCGGCGCAACCTGTCCGAAATCAACGAAGCGATGGAAGATCTTGAGGCGGGCCGTGTGACGGGGCGCATCGTCTTACAGCCCGAAGAGAGCAAAGGCTGAGCCATGAAAACCTACAATCATTACATCGGCGGCGAATGGGTCGAGCCCTCCAGCGGCGAGTATTTCGATACCGACAACCCCTATACCGGGGAGATCTGGGCCAGGATCGCCCGTGGCAACGCGGACGATGTGGACCGCGCGGTACAGGTTGCCAAGGCCGCTTTCGACGCGGGCGAATGGCCGGCGATGCGGCCGACCCAGCGCGGCAAGCTGCTTGTGCGCCTGGCCGAAATCATCGAGCGCGAATCCGAACGGCTCGCCGAACTCGAAGTGCGCGACAACGGCAAGCTGATCGCCGAGATGGGCCTGCAGACCCAGTACCTGGCGGAATGGTACCGGTATTACGGCGGCATGGCCGACAAGATCGAAGGTGCCGTCCTGCCCTCGGACCGGCCCGGTATGCTCAATTTCACCAGGTACGAACCGCTGGGCGTGGTGGCGATGATCACGGCGTGGAATTCCCCGCTGCTGCTGCTGGCTTGGAAACTGGCGCCCGCGCTCGCCGCCGGGAATACGGCGGTGGTCAAACCGTCGGAATTCACCTCGACATCCACGCTTGAGTTCATGAGCCTCGTCAAGGAAGCAGGCTTTCCGGACGGTGTCGTCAATTGCGTGACCGGCATGGGTCTGGAAGCCGGCGCACCGCTGGTCGAGCATCCCCATGTCGCCAAGGCCGCGTTCACCGGCTCCGACGTCGCCGGGCAGAAGGTCTATGAAAGCGCCGCCAGGAAGATCATGCCGGTCACGCTGGAACTCGGCGGCAAATCGCCGAACATCGTGTTCGCGGATGCCGATCTGGACGGGGCGGTAAACGGCGTAATCTCGGGCATTTTCGCCGCGACCGGGCAGACCTGCCTGGCGGGTTCCCGGTTGCTCGTTCAGCGCTCGATCCACGACGCTCTGGTCGAACGGCTCGTCAAGGTGGCCAGCGATGCCAGGATCGGCGATCCCATGTCGATGGACACCCATGTCGGGCCGGTGACAACGGCGCCGCAGTACGAGAAGGTGCTGCACTACATAGACATTGCCAGGCAGGACGGCGCAACCTGCGCATTGGGCGGCAGGCCTTACACCGGCAGCGGAAGCAAGGGCGGCCGCTTCGTCGAGCCGACCATTTTCACCGGTGTCACGAACCAGATGACAATCGCGCAGGAGGAAGTGTTCGGCCCGGTCCTGTCGGTCATTCCGTTCGACACCGAGGAAGACGCCGTCCAGATTGCCAACGACATCATTTACGGGCTGGCCGCCGGGGTGTGGACATCGGACATCGGCCGCGCCTTGCGCATGTCGGAAAAGCTGAAGGCAGGTACTGTCTGGGTCAATACCTACCGTGCGGTCAGCTTCATGTCGCCCTTCGGCGGGTTCAAGCGTTCCGGGCAGGGGCGTGAGAGCGGAAAGGAAGGGATGATGGAATACATGCAAGTGAAGTCGGTCTGGATTGCACAGGATATGGCAACCGGAAATCCGTTCATAATGCGCTAGGGTCTATGGGGATTTCCGCTCATGCGGGCCTGCGAACGGCCGTCTTTCGTGCTTCTGGCGCTCACGTACAAAAAAGTACGCTGCGCTCCGGGGCGAGAAAGCCCGCCATTCCCGGCTCCACCTGACCTCAATCCCCACAGACTCTGAAACGCCGTTGCCGGCACCTGACGGGGCGGTCCCGCGGACCCACGCCTACCAAGGCATCGCTTTGAACAACACGCGGACAGGAAATGGGGAGCTGCCTTTGTCCATCAACCAGATTCCGGACTCTGATCTCAAGGCGCGGCGCATCGCCGCCGTCCGCCACCACATGGAGATGGAGATCGCTCAGGATTGGGATGCGGTGCTCGCGACTTTCGAGCACCCGCGCTACGAGTTGCGCGGACACGGCGCCGTGTTCGACGGCGAAGAGGCGGTCCGCCGCTACTTGACACTCTCGCGTATTCCTTTCCCGGACCAGGGCAACGAATTGATCGCGATCGCCGCCGACGATGCCGACACCGTGTTCGTCGAGTTCTGGCTCACCGGCACGCACCTCGGCCCGCTCAAGGTCGGCACGCAGACTGTCGCCCCGACCGGAAAATCGTTCCGTGTGCGCCTGGCCGCCACTTTCGAGTTCGCCCCGGGCAGCGACAAGATCGTCTGCGAACGGCCCTATTACGACCGGTTCGTGGTGCTCGATGCGCTCGGGCTGCGCCCGGGCGCCTGACCCGTGCTTTCTTCCTTACCTGCGCTAATACTGCGAGCGGCCGCGTGCGCGAACAAGTCGGGTACCGCGCGGTTTGGGGGATTGTGCATCACCGTCCAGTCAATCGGGCGTGGCCGGTATTGTTGGCAACGTCTGCCCTGGCCGGTATCCGATACCATAGATGGCGCCGCCGATGACGAGATCGCCATGCGGCGCAACACGGATGCGGCTCATGGGCGCCAAGAGCGCACGTCAGTTGAACAGTAATCAATTGCGCTGGCGCAACCGCGGGTAATGCCTCAACCTATGAGTTCTGTTTCACTGCCCCACGCATGCAGTATCGTTCGCCGGCATAACCGTGCGGCCAAGATCTGAAAAGCCCACCCATGTTGGCGGGGGCCGGGATCGCCCTGTCAAAACAAGAACCGGCCTGCTGTACCGACGGCGGCCATCGCGGAGAAATTGCCCATGAACGTAGACGAAGTGATCAACTATCGATTTGACCGGATTGAGCAGTCCTATTCGGAACGCGATGCGATCCTGTACGCACTGGCGACGGGCTACGCGGCGCAACCGCTCGATCCCCTGCATCTTCGCTTCCTTTATGAAGAATGGTTGACCACGGCACCGACCTTTGCAAACGTCCTGGGGTTTCCGGGTATCTGGATGATGGACCCGCGGGTGGAAATCGATTGGGTGCATATGCTTCATGCCGAACATCGCATGACCCTTCACCGCCCCTTGCCGCCTGCCGCCCGCATTGTGGCCAGCAACCGCATCACAGGTCTGCGCGATCTGGGCGAGCGCGGTGCGATGGTCCATTATCAGACCGACATCGCACTGGCGGACAATGACGAACCTCTGGCTACGCTGATTACGTCGATAATCGCGCGCAGCGATGGAGGCTGCGGAGACTGGGGGGAGGTGCCGCCTCCGCTGGAGAAGGTGCCATCGCCAACTCCCGACGCGACGCTCGAACTTGCAACCAGCGAAATGCAGCCGCTCCTTTACCGTCTGTCTGGCGACCGGCATCCAATCCACATCGATCCCGCCGTGTCGAGTGCTGCAGGTCTGCGCCGGCCATTGCTCCATGGTCTGGCAACCAAAGGCATGGCGGGCTATGCCGTCTTGCGGCAGTTCTGCGATCTCGATGCCGCGCGGCTCGTTTCAATGGCCGTGCGCTTTACCCGCCCGGTAATGCCGGGCGATTTGCTGCGTTTCGAGTTCTGGGGCCAGGCACCGGGCAAGATTCAGTTTAGGGCAGTTGCCGTCAACGAAGGCGATGCGCCTGTGCTGGACCGCTGCGAGGCCGTCATCATCTGACCACTCAGCGTCTGGAGCAGATTACGAGCGTCGATCGACAATGCCGATCGTTATGCGAGGCAGTTTCTTCCTTGCTGCCACATCGGTCGATACCGACAATGACGGCAGCGTCTTCCGTCAACCAATAGCCGGATAGCGGGGAAGCGGAAGCTGGCGCTGTGAGAAGGCCCAAGGGAACCAAGAAATAGAAAAACGCTTTAAATTTCATGATACTAAACCCTGTTTCGGGGTGTCGTGGGGTTTGGAAGAGTTCGATGCGGGCACTGTCGTTCCTTCGATCAGGACATAAAAAGCGGGGATAATGACGAGAGCCAAAATCGTGGCGACGGAGAGGCCCAAGATGATCGCCATGCACAGCGGGTACCAGGCGGGTGACGACAGACCGAGCGGTGTGAGCCCGGCTATGGTCGTGATCGACGTCGTCAGAATGGGACGCAATCGGTCGGATGCGCCATGGGCGGCCGCCTGAACGCGATCCATTCCCTCGGCGCGGCGCTGGTTGATCACCTCCACCATGACGATGGCGTCGTTCACGACGATACCGATCAGCGCCACGATCCCGATCATGGCCGCAAAGGACACCGGGATGCCGAGCGCGAAAAAGCCAAGGAAAACGCCGGTCAATGCGAGAGGCACCATGGCCATGACGATGAATGGCTGGCGGAATGATCCGAAAAGCAGTGCCATGATCGCGAACACCAGAAAGAAAGCGAATGCGAGGGCGCGATATGTACGGCTGGAGGTCTCGGCAG
The DNA here is from genome assembly GCA_037384205.1 of Novosphingobium sp. GTDB lineage: Bacteria > Pseudomonadota > Alphaproteobacteria > Sphingomonadales > Sphingomonadaceae > Novosphingobium. The sequence goes on from JARROF010000106.1 coordinate 11,654, forward strand.
CCGTCTCTGCATCGCCGCGCAATCGATATGCAGTTCCAATGGGCCAGCTCTTCGACATGGCTTCCAGCTTCGGAGAAAGAGCGTCGAAAACGGCTGCTGTCGTGGTGCCTTCGACTTGCGCCTTGATCGTGACCGATCGTTGTCCGCCACTATGCCGGATCGCCGTCGGCGCGGCCCGGAAGGAGGGGACCACCAGCGAGGACAGTGGAATGCGGTCACCGTGGGAGTTCACAACGGCAAGCGCATCGAGTTCGTAAATCCGCGCCGGACCACCGACATCGCCTTTTCGGCTCTCAAATGCCGTACCGAGCAGGATGTCGAGATCGGGTTGCGAGCCCGGCATTTGGAATGTGCCGATCTTGTCGGTCTCCATGGCGGCGCGCACCTGGTCCATGAATTCCGTTTGATCCAGGCCGAAGAAACTGAGCGCTTCCGGGTTCGCCTTGAACTGCACTTCGGTCGGGACGGCGCCCAGCGTGTCGCGAATGTCCGCTGTTCCCGGAATGGCGCCCAGGACGTTCGCCACGTCGTCGGCAATGGCCTTGAGCGCGCTTATATTCTCGCCGCGAATCTCGATCTGTATCGGGTCTCCTGCTGTCGCTCCTCCAAGGTCCGGAGTCAGGCGGACCACGGCGCCAGCTTCCGCCGCCAGTGCGGTTTGAAGGTCTCGGCGAATGTCGGGAAGATATTCGAAAGCCAGTCGATCCCGCTCTGACTTCGGTTTGAACCGTACCGACGCGCCGACCAGAAACGCCCCGTCCAACGGCGCCAGATAGTCTTCGATCGTCGGTAGCGCATAAGGGCTGATTTCGCCGGCGTGAACGAGCACGTCCGACAGTTCATCGCGGACGCGCAGAGAGTTCGCTACCTTCTCCGCCACTCTGAGAGCATCGTTATATCCGGCATCCGGGCGCAGTTCGACCGTGACGCCCAGCGAACGGCGATCCTCTTTGGGATAGACGATGGACGGAAGCGATGCGGCTGTTATCAAGGCGACCGTAAAGCCGGCAAGAGCGAGACCCACCGCCGTTCCCGCCGCGCGGCGAGACCGCAGCGGCCCTCTTATAAGCGTTCTGCGCAGTGCCCGGCTCGCCCGCAGCGTGATCCTGTCGATCCGGGTCGGAGCCTCGCCGGCGCCGCGTGCGCGCAGCAGATAGCGGGACAGCGGGATGCAGACGACAAAGGCCACGATAAGCGAAATGACGAGACAGGCGATGGCTGTGAGCGGAATAAGTCGAATGAACTTGCCGTCGGTTCCGCCGATCATCATGAGCGGAACCATGGCGAGGATGGTTGTTGCTTGTCCGGCCAGCGCCGGAAAGAAGAATGTCCTGGCGGTCGCGAGCGCGGCTTGCTCGAATGTCTCGCCGCGCACGCTCATCCCCTCATGCATGCCTTCCATGACAAGAATGAAGACATCGACGAGTACCCCCAGCGCAATCACCATGCCGAGCGTCACGAGCGTATTGAGTGTGAAACCGAGGAGATTGATCGCCGCGAGAGCGCCCAATAGCGTGACCGGCAGCGCTAGTGCGGCGACCGCCGCCGCCCGCCAGGTGAGCGCAACGAGCAGGACGGCAAAGACGGCGATCACACCCTGCACGAGGTTCCACTGAACCTCGCTGAAGCTGGCCTCGATAATTTCGCCTTCATCACCAATATAGCGGACCGAGACGCCCGGCGGCCAGGACGCGTCGGCCACCAGCGCATCCACATCCGCCCGGACACGCCCGATTGTGGCAACAGTGTCCTGCCCCGGGCGCTTGAGTATCGCCATGGTGACGCCGCGGCTGGCTTCCCCGCCGTCCACACTGATCAACGTTTCACCGGCATATTTGTCCAAGCCGACAAAGACCCGGGCAATGTCTCCAAGGCGCAGCGCGTGGAACTGGTCAGTCCGGCCGACGACAATCGACTTGACGTCGTCGTCACTGCTCAGGCGCCCGTTCAGATAGAGGGGTATCGCGCCATCCGTGTCTTCGAACGCGCCCCATGCCAGATCCTGATTGGCGCTTGTCACGCGCTCTTGCACATAAGTGGGTGACAGGCCGAGCGAGCGCATGCGACCGGGAAGGAGCTGGATGTGGACGACTTCCTTGCGGTTGCCCTGAAGCGCGGTCTTTCTGACGCCCTCGACGCGTTCGATCTCGCGCGAGAGCCGGGTGGCGGCGCGGTTGAGTGTCAGCGGGTCGACATTTCCGGTGAGGGCCAACGTCATGATCGGCAGGTCGTTCACGGAGATCTGCTCGATGACAGGTTTCTCCGCGGCCTTCGGAAAAGCCGCCTGAGCAAGTTCGACCTTGCTCCGCAGCCATCCCATGGCCGATTCGATGTCGGCGTCCGCCGCGAACTGGACCGTTACGAGAGAGAAGGAGTTCTGCGAGCTGGAGGCGAAGGCTTTCAGACCCGGCAATGACCGAATCTCGTCTTCGACCGCTTTGGTGACCTCCTTTTCCAGTTGCGACGAAGATGCCCCGGTCCAGACGGTTGAAATCGTGGCTTGGGGGATGGCCAGATCCGGATTGTTCTCTCGGATCATCGAGGCGTAGGACATGCCCCCACCCACGATAAGCAGCGCGGCCAGAATGATCGCGAATACCGGATCGAGCAGAAAAAAGCGGGTGGGGGTCCTTCGGCTCACCGGCCACCTGCCGTGCCAGGACTGGACGCAGGCCGGGAATCATCGGTGATGACAGACACCCTGGCGCCATCGCTGAGGCGGTGTTGCCCCTTGACGACAATGACCTCTCCCGCTGCGAGGCCACCGATGACTTGTGCGGCTTCGAGCCCCAGAAGACCCAGCTTTATTTCACGCCGCTCGACGGAATGGCCGGTTTCGTCCAGTACGAAGACACTGCCCGTGTTTCCGGTCATGTCGATCGCGCGGTAGGGAACCGTCAGGGCGGCAGGTTCGCCGGCCGTCGCGACCCAGGCGGTTACGTAAGAGCCGTCGCGGATATGGCCGCCCCTCGCTGTCACACGCACTTTGACCGACACCGAGCGCCGTTGCAGGCTGATCGCCGGGCTTACGGACCAGACAACACCCTGAAGGACATCCGACATGTTGCCGGTGCGCACAGCCCGGGCGATGGTCTCGCTGCGGCTCGCGACCAACGCGCGTTGTCCCTCCTTGAACAATTCGGCCTCGAAGGGTGGAACCTGCAGTATGATTTCGAACTGGCTATCGTCTATGAGGACCACAGCCGCGTTGGCTTCCTCGACCGTGTCCTGCGGATCCGGCGACGGGCCCGGCACATAGTCACCCTTGCGAAGATTCATCAGAGAAATCACGCCGTCAAAAGGGGCGAACAGCGATGTGCGGTCCAGGCCGAGTTGCGCTTCTTCCGACTGAGCCGCGACCGATTGCAGATTTGCCTCGGCTTCCTTCAATTGCGCACCGGCTCCTCGGAACGAGGCCTGGGCTGATTCATAGTCCGCCGCGGCCGAAATATTCTTTTCACGAAGCTTCTCCTGCCGTGCGAACTCGCTTTGAGCTTGCTCGAACACGGCACGTGCCGCATCCACGCGGCGATGGGCTGCAGCAATCTCCGCACGCGCCTGCCTGACGCGCGCGGCGTCATTACGATGGTCGAGCCTCGCGATCAGCTGGCCGTTCGCGCTGCCGTTCCTCGCTCCGCGGACGCGCGAGCCTTCGCGCAGCTCACGGCCACTGCCGTCCCTCGCTATGAAGGTGACAATGCCCGGCTGCTCGAACTGAAGGAACTGCTTGCGCCGCGCCTGGGCAACGCCTTCGGCCACCTGCCACATGGTCAGCGGCTCGACCCTGAGAGTTTCCACCTCCACCGAGCTGAACCGAGATGGCGCGGGGCGGGCCCCGACCTCGGCCTCACCCCAATCGGCAATCAGTCCGATCGCGGCCATCGCCGTGAATATGCCGACCGCCCAGACAAGCCACCACCTTTTGCCCGAGATTGCTATACAGATCCGGGTCCACTTCATAATGCCGGCTCCGTAGCGCCGGCCAGTCCGTAGGATACGGCATCGATCGGCGCGCCGGCCGTCGCCTTGTACAGCGAGATGAGGGCCAGGAGCACTTCCGCCTCGGCGAGCACCGCTCCGTCCGCAGCTTCCAGCGCGGCAGCTTCCGCATCGAGAACCGGGAAAAGTCCCTCGGCGCCCAGTGCGTATCTCTCGCGCAATATGTTCGCCGCCTCTTGAGCGGCGGTGCGGGCCTGTCGAAGATTGTCTGCCTGTTTGACCGAAGATCGCCGCAGCGAAAGCCCTTCGCTGATTTCAAGGAGCGCATTGAGGGCCGTCTGATCGAATGCGATGCCGGCCTGCTCGGCACGCGCCCCGGCCGCATCGATATTCGCACGTATCCTGCCGCCGGAAAACAGGCCAAGCGAAAGGGACGGGAGAATTTTCCACATCAGGTTGTCCGCTGAAAACAGACCGTCACCCGCCGCCACCAGGACGCCTCCCGAGCCTGGAAGTACAAGCCTGGGATAGAGTTCGGCCTTCGCTACACCGATTTCGGCGGTCGCTGCGGCCAGTTGCCGCTCGGCTGCCCAGACGTCGGGCCGGGCACGCAACGCATAGGCCGGATAGGCAATCTCAGGCGTTTCCAGAACGCCGGGCAAACCAGTGTTCCGCGAAGCGAGATGGGCAAATGTGCCGGGCGGTTTTCCAGTGATGACCGCAAGTTGATCCAGCGTGCGCTCGATCTCGCCCTCAAGTGCCGGGATCTGGGCACGGCGCGTTGCGGTTTCCGCCAGTGCCCTGTTTACCTCGCTGATATTGCTGGCCCCAGCTTCAAATCGGTGGCGCGTCAGAGCGACCAGGTCCTCCGCATTTGCCAGCGCAGATCTTGCGATCCCCAGACGTTCCTGAAGCGCACGCAGTTCGACATATGTACGCGCAATCTCTGCCGCGATCATCACGCGCACGGCGACCGCCTCGCCATTTCGGGCGTCGAGCATGGCGGCCGCCGCCTCGAAGGCGCGGCGGCGGCCGCCGAAAAGGTCGATCTCCCAGGTCGCGTCGAAGGCGGCCTGATAGAACGTCGATGTCGTGCTCTCCCCGAATGAGCCCCATGCGCTGGCGCTGGTTCGATCCCGTGACATCTGTGCGCTCGCACCGATGTGAGGCAGCAAGTCGGCCCGGGCATAGCCCATGTCCGCCCGCGCTTCTTTGACACGCGAGAGCGCCAGTCTGATCTCGGGGCTCGTTTCGAGCGCGCCCTCGATAATCGTGGTGAGCGTGTCATCGTGGAATGAACGCCACCAGCGCGGGTCGGTACGATCCGTGAATTCGATATTTTCCGGCGCGAGCGGCCGAGCGACATGGGGCACTTCGGGGCGTTCGAAATTGGGTCCTGCGCCCGCGCATGCCGACAGGAGCGCGGAGGCCGATCCCAAGCTCAGGCATCGAGACATTCTTGAAATCGACCAACGCGCGGAGCCCGTATGCATCTCCGGCCCTCAACATAAAGCGAATGATCATTCTGATTTAGAATTTGCGTTCTTGACGGTCAAGCTATAAAACGAATGATCATTCTGTTTATGGAGTCTTTTCGGCATGAGAACGAAGGACGAGCGACTGCACGAAAGGCGAAAGGCCGAGATACTGAAAGCCGCTGCGGCATGTTTCGCAGACAAGGGAATACGGCAAACGACGATGCAGGAGATCTGCGCCGCCGCGCAGATCAGTCCAGGCGCCCTCTACCGGTATTTCGAAAGCACGGAGGGCATTATCGCCATGCTTGCGGAAGCCGAACGGCGCGCAAACGACAATCTCGTCAACTATCTGGCTTCAAGCAAGGATGTGACGAGCGCACTTCGAAGGGCGCTTCCGGAGATCGTTGAGGAACTCGCTCGCCCGTCTGTCGCCCGTCTGTCACTGGAGATTATCGCAGAGGCTGCCAGAAACGAGGATATCTGCCGCCCATTTCTCGAATGCGAGGCCATCTTCAAGGACCAGCTCATCGAGTTACTGAAAAATGGGCAATCCGAAGGATTTGTGAATGGAGCGCTTGATGTCGAAGCCTTCGTCCATCTCTTTACCAACCTTCTGGACAGCATATGCGTCAGCTACGCGTTTCCGGTAAAGGTGTCGAAAAAGTCTCTGGTAAAAACAATCGATCAGTTTGTTTCCGCATCCCTGCGCCCTGACGCCAGATCCAGGTAGAGCGCGGAAATGAACATGGTGCCCGCGAAGGCCGGTACGATGAGGTTTCGGACGCCGTCGAGCGCATTATGGGCAGGCCGCCGGTCGATTTCGAGGTTTGGGTGGCGGAGAACAGGAACCCGTTTGTGTGATTTCGACGCCGCCTGGTCGCGTGGACAAATTCGAACTCGGCTCCCTGTGACGGCTTTTTAGAATTTTAATCTGAAAAGCCGCCTTTCCGGACACGCCGACTTTGCGGACGTTGCCAGCGAGAGCCCGATCGTTAGATTGCCGCCATGAATTGCAATTCTGCTCCTCCTGTTGATCGCCCATTGCTGCGGCGCGTCCATGGGCCATTCTTTCACTCGGTCCTGGCTGACAGATTGGAGCAAGTGCTGGCCCCACCGGGTCCCGAAAAAGTGCAGGTCGCTATCATCGTCCGGGCCAAGCAACCCTCTACATGAGCCCTGTGCTGGAATGGGCGATGATCGCCGTATCGGGCTACATCCGAGAGGACGGACAACTTCGCGTCGTGGTGCCACTGATGCTGAACGAGGCCTACGTTGTCGACCAACATGACGAGTTGGCTTGCCGGGCTGTTGGCATCGAGCGTGGCTTATCCAATGCACCATGGCGACTGGCCCTAGCCGCTGGGCACGAGCCGCCATCGTGGCGCAATGCTGACGCGGCACGCGGCGCCGGGGCAGACGGCATCATTGACCGATCTCGCCATATACCGGGGGGACGGCACCTAAACCTTTTCCGCTGGAATACCCTTGGAGGCCCGACTGTGACCATCTGCGGGGAGCCTCAGGAAATTCATATATCTGCCAATGGGCCTAGGTGGGGGCTTTAGAGGGCATAGCGTTAGGAGTACAATAAACAACGCTAAGAAAGAACACTCCGCGAACATTCAGGCTGCCTGGATATCGCGGGGCAGATTGAGAGCCTTGCGCCCGGCCGATTCCGCAGCCTTATCCCAAAGGAAGTCACCGGAGAAGGCGATATGCTCCCAGCCAACCGGAGATGTATGGGCCAGGAGATGGTCCGGCACAGTGATAGCCTCGGAGCGAAGGTGCCGGACGGCGGCATCCATGTACACGGTGTTCCAATAGACGATGGCGGCGATCACCAGGTTGAGGCCGGACGCTCGATATTGCTGCGCTTCATGGCTACGGTCGATGATGCGTCCCTGCTGGAAGGTGTAGATGGCCTGTGTCAGCGCGTGGCGTTGTTCGCTATTGTTGAGCCCGGCCTGGCACCGCTGTCGTAGAGCCGGATTTTCCAGCCAGTCCAGCATGAACAGCGTGCGCTCGATCTTGCCGATTTCCTGGAGCGCCACGTCTAGCCGGTTCTGTCGTTCGTAGGCGGCGAGTTTTCGCAGCATGAATGACGGCGCGACGTGCCCAACCTTGATCGAGGCGACAAGCCGCAGAACCTCTTCCCATTGTTCACGGATGACATCGGTGCGGATGGCCGCGCATAACCGGCAAGGCGCGGCCGCCCACGCCCGTCATCAAAGCGCGGCAGGGTGCTTGTCCGAACGCGCTGGCCGCGCTACTTCCTGCGCATGATCTCAACTGATCGACTACAGCTCCGACGACCGATCGCCGCGGACTTCGAGGCGACCGCAGAGATGTTCGCGGAGCAAGGCGTCGTGGCGCATATCGGAGGCAAACCGCTCGATAGACCTGCAGCGTGGACCAAGTTCCTGCGCGACGTTGGCCACTGGTCGATCGAGACCTTTGGTTTGTTTTCCGTCATCGAGAGAAGGTCAGGCGAGTACGTCGGCAAGGTCGGCTACGCCCGCTTTGAAAGAGACCTGAGCGATCAGGCCGGCACAACGATCGAGATGTCTTGGACGTTGCGCTCGCAGTTTCACGGAAAGGGGTACGCATTAGAGGCCGCGAGGGCTGCTCAGGCCTGGTTCGATGGTCATACACCCCGCCGAACTGCTTGCATCATATCGCCCGCCAATCTTCCTTCAAGGAAGCTGGCAGAGCGCCTCGGATACGAAGTAGTCGGCCAAATCGGACCGTCGGGCCACCCTGTCCTGCTGATGACCCGGGACCCGGTGACGCGGGAAACCTAAAGATAGATTGCTTCTGGGTAGCGCTGCCGACCGGCGCTCATGGGGGGCTGATTGCCTCTCTAGCAAAAGCGGATGCCACCTTCACCGCGGAAAGCTTTGAGCGCGGCCTGGTGGCTCGAAGGCCTCTACGATCGTAGCCATCCGGCGGGTCCCGCCTTGCGGTGCGGGTGCCGATGTGCGACTTGTAGCCGAAGATCGGCGTGGCAATCTCGGCCATGAGTTTGCCGTCCGGGCCTTTCTTCCGGCGCCCGCGCTTGAGCGTCCAGCGCGCATCGCGGTCCTTCTGCGCCAGCCTCGCCGGCTTGGCGGCCCAACCTTCCGGGATACAGCCGTCCTTGACGATGGCCCGCTCCTCGTCGGTCATGCGCTGGCGCGGGGCGGCGATGATGCTGGCGTCCACGATCTGCCCACCCATCGCCAGATAACCCAAATCCTTGAGGTGCGCGTCGAACCGCGCGAACAGGGCCGTGATGGCGTCGGCGCGAACCAGAGCTTCGCGAAAGCGCCAGATCGTCGTCTCGTCGGGCGTATTGTCGCCGTCATCGAGGCCAAGGAAGCGATCAAAGCTGCGCCGGTCGAGAATCTGGAACTCCGTCTGCGCGTCCGAAAGGCCGTAGAGCGTCTGCAGGATCAGCGTCTTGAACATCATAACCGCATCCAGCGGCGGGCGACCACCCTTGCTGCCATCGGATCGCTGCAAGGCCGCATCCAGCGCAGGCCGAAATATCTCGAAGTCGATCAAAGCGCTCAACTTCTCCAGCGGATCGCCCGCCGCCGACAGCGCCACATACCGCTCGTCCAAATCGAAAAAGCCACGCTGTACAGACACTTTCCGCCTCCATCGCTCAACGCCATGGAACCACAATCACCGCCTCATCGCCAGCGGTAAATCAGGGTGTCCAGTTGGCATTCGAGGAACTGCAGAAGAGGGGCCTGGAAGGGCTGACTACACGAAAGTGC
>JARROF010000107.1:0-10033 GCA_037384205.1 Novosphingobium sp.
CTCGCCACCGCCCTCGCCCGCGCCGGGTTCGAGATCGTCGCCACGCGCGAATCCGACCGGCTCGTCACGCCCACGCTGGCCTATCCCGAAGTGGTGATCCTTGCCCGTAAGGCCGGGCAGACAGTATCCTCCGTGCAGATCGTATCCGCCCGGCCGGAGCCCGATGCCGTGCTTTCACGCTACCTGTCCCGCGCCGAGCAGGACATGGGCACGATGACGGGCGCCCTCCTCGATACCATCAAGGACTATCAGACGCGCGGCATTGCCATTTCCGCAGGCCTCTATGGCGTGGCCAGCTATGCCTTCCGCCTGATCCATATTCTGGCGCAGGAGCACGATTTCCACTGCAACTGGATCGCCGACAGCGACAGCCGCCTCACCGGCAAGCATCTCGATCAGGTTGCGATCCGGGATTTCGAAGGCTTCCGAAAATGGGTCGCCGAATGCGAAACCAAAGGCATTCGCTGCGTCGTTTTCATCGCGGCGGTCAACGCCGTACGGATCGAGGCTTTCCTGAAGGAGCGCTTCGGCGGCAGCATCGGCATCCACGTCCTGCCGCCCGACTGCCAGAACCGGGCTTATACCGACCTGCACTGATCCCGATCCGGGAAGATTGCCATTCCCCGCCCGCTGGACGTCGTCGCAGCCTTGCGACGATGAACCACATCGTCCCTTCGGACGCCCTTGCCGGGAAACGCCGGAAACCGTCCTCATGGGCCGGGATCAGCGCAGGTTGGTATAAGCCGCTTGGTATAAGCGCACCCTACCCCACCGACAGCGCCCGCGCGCCGGGCTCTCCCACCCAGCGCGCCGGGCAGCGCCAGACCCGCTCGACAACTTCACTGCCGAGCGCGAACTCGGGCGCACCGTCCGCGGCGAGGCGGCCCTGATCGAGCACGATCACCCGGTCCGCATGGTTCATCGCCATGGCCAGATCGTGCAGCACCAGCACCACACCACGGCCGAGGCCCGCCTGTTCGCGAAAGCGGCGGACCAGCGAGGCGGCGTGGGCAAGATCGAGGCTTGCCAGCGGCTCGTCCGCCAGCAACCAGCTTGGTCCCGTCGCCAGCACGCGCGCCATCAGCGCCCGCGCGCGCTCCCCGCCCGAAAGCTGCGAGATGCGGCGATGGCGGAAAGCGTCAAGGTCCATCGCCGAGATCGCCTCGTCCACTGCCTCCTGCGCACCGTTCCGGCCGGCATCGCGCCAGGGCAGACGCCCCAGCGCGACCAGTACTTCCACCGAGACATCCCAGACCACTTCCGGCGACTGCGGCAAGTACCCCATCGCCCTTGCGCGGATATCGTGGCGCATGCTTTCCATCGGCCGCCCGCCCAGCGCGACATGCCCCTCTCCAGGCGGGAGCAGTCCGGCAAGGCAGGAGAGCAGCGTCGACTTGCCCGCGCCGTTGGGGCCACAGATCGCCGTCACTTCCCCCAGATGGAACGTCAGCGTGAGGCCGCCGATGCGGCCCGGCACACCCAGATCGAGGATCTGCAGGCTCATACCAGCCCCCGCCGCATCCGCAGCAGCAAGTGCAGGAAGAATGGCGCGCCGAGCAGGGCCAGAGCGATCCCCAGCCGCAATTCGCCACCGCGCAGCGGCATCACCCGGCACAGGCAGTCGGCGGTCAGCAGCAGCAGCGCCCCGGCGAGCGCGCTCGGCACGATCAGCGAACTGGGGCGCCGGTCGGTCAGCGGGCGCACCATGTGCGGTACCATCAGCCCGACAAAGCTGATGATCCCCGCCACGGCAACGCTCGCGCCCACCGTCAGCCCGATCCCGATGATCATCAACGCCTGCAAGTGGCGCGGATCGACGCCCAGCGAGCGTGCCGCCGCTTCGCCCAGCGTCAGGGCATCCAGACTGCGCCCCGCCGCCATCAGCACGCCGATCCCGGCGAGCGTGGCCGGGGCCGCGATCCACACCTCGCGCCAGGACCGGTCGGCAACCGCGCCCATCAGCCAGGTCACGATCTCGCTCATCGCGAAAGGTGTGGGCGAAAGACTGATCGCGAGGCTCATCAGCGCGCCGGCGAGGCTGGAGAGCATCAGGCCCGACAGCGTGAACAATGCGATGCCGCCCTCGCGCCCGGCGATCAGCGCCAGCAGAGCCATGGCCCCGCCCGCACCGAGCAGCGCGAAGACCGGCAGCACCCATGGCGTGGCCGCATAACCGGTCCAGAAGCTGAGCACCGCCCCCAGCGCCGCGCCCGGAGCAATCCCGAACAGGCCAGGATCGGCCAGTGGATTGCGCAGGAACCCCTGCATCGCCGCGCCCGCCGCGCCCAGCCCGGCGCCCAGAACCAGCGCCAGCACGGCGCGCGGTAAACGCAGTTGCATGAGGATTATCGCGGCATTGTGCGTGCCCGGCGCGAACGGATCGATCCAGACGCGCCCCGCCAGCAGCGAGAGCGGCACTGCCACGGCCAGCACCGCCAGAAGGATCAGGACAAGGCTGCGGTTCATGATCCCGTAACACCCCGCCGCACTTCGGTCAGCCGCGCCAACGCGCGCGGAATGGTCGGCCCGCCGCACCACAGCAGCCCGCTATCGAGCGGCACCCGCTCCGTGCCCTGCAACGCATCGAGCGCGGGGTGGAACAGCATATGATCCTCACCCGAACGGGCATCGCCGACCGCGAAAATGACTCTTGGCGGATCGGCGATCACCCGTTCGAGCGGCAGATAGTCCGCCTGCGACAAGCCCCGCGCGGCCACCCCGTTTACAAAGCCCGAACGGCCCAGCAGGTCCGCGATCAGCGTATCATCTCCCGCAACAATCCCGCCCGACTCCCAGATCAGTGCCGGAAGCGCGGGCGTTCCGGCAGGTGCGGCGCTGCGCGCCAGGGCCGTTTCGATGCGCCCCACCAGCGCGTCTCCCGCCTTTGCGTCTCCCGCCAGCGCGGCGAGATCGCGAACCTGCCGCTCCGCGGCTGCAACGTCGGACGGGATCGGAAAGGTCACCACGCGGATGCCCAGATCGCGCAGCGCCTGCTGCGTGGCCGGCGCGAGGAAGTTACCGGCCACTACCACGTCCGGGGCCAGCACCGCCACTTCCTCCACCGTGCCAGACGTGGCCGGAAAGCGGCGTGCCAGATCGGGGTCCATCGAACTGGACGCGGGATCCCGGCTATAATGGGAAATCGCCAGAAGCTGACCCGGGGCGGTCACTTCGGCCAGGATCGCATCGGTACAGGGGTTGAGCGAAACTATCGTGGGATGGTCTCGCCCGGCCACCTCTGCTGCACCGGGCGCAGGCACCCTCGCGCAGGATGCCAGAAACGCGCCCAGAGTCAGCAGAACGGGCGCGAGTGCCCGCCGGCCGCCCCGGCGTATCCGGGACGGTGCCCCGCCCCGCCGCCCGGCGGCAGGGAAGAGACGCGAACGGTCTGCTCTCAAATCTTCACCCGGACCCCGGCATAGGCCGAGCGTCCCGGCGTGCCATATGTGCGCACGACCTCGTAATGCTCGTCGAACAGGTTTTCCACGCGGCCATAGACCTCGACATTCTTCGTCACCGAATAGGATCCGCGCACCCCGACGACGACGTGTCCATCGAGATAGGCCGTATTCGCCGTATCATCATAGCGTCCGCCACCCACACGCAAATCCGCGCCGAGTTTCAAGCCCAGATCCCAGCTCTTGTCCAGACTGGCGTAGAAGTTGCTTCTCGGCCGCCGGGCAAGCCGCGCGCCGGTATTCTCGTCGGTGGCATCGAGATAAGTGTAGGCAAAATTCAGATCGAAGCCCTGCCAGTTAACCATCGTCATGCCCAGTTCCAGCCCCTGAGCGCGGCTGCGGCCAACGTTGTAGTAATTCCGATTGGCAACGTCGTAGTCGATCAGGTTCTTCGTCTTGCGGTCGAAGTAGGTAACGGTGAAGCGCCCCGTGCCAGCGGCGAACGGTTGTTCGACACTGACGTCCCAGCCCTTCGACGTCTCGGGATCAAGCGCGCGAAGCCCGGCATTGGTGTGGAGCTGATAGAGCGAAGGTGCCTTGAAACCCTCGCCGTAGCTGGCGCGCAGCACTGGCGCCTCATCACCCCTACCAAGCACCCAGGCCCCGTTGGCAGCGAACGTGGTCTTGTGCCCGAAGTCCGAATTGTCGTCGTAACGCAAACCGCCGTTGAGCGTCAGCCCGGCCAGCGGGCGCACCGTCAGGTTGCCGTAGTAGCTGTCGATGGACGTGGAATCCTTCGAACCGTAGTTATCGTCGTATTTCTGCTTCTCGGTCTCGGCGCCGATCAGGATCGAAGCCATGTTCACCGGCGTGAACGAGACCTGCCCTTCCACGCGCTCGACGCGGCCGTTGGTCTCGTAAGGCCCGAAAACGGCGCTGTCGGAAATGCGGCGGGTATCGGTGAGACCATAGCCCACGCGCGCGTTCAGGCGATCATCGAGGCCCGAATAGCGTAGATTGGCATAGCCCAGCGCATCACGCTTGAGCCCGGTGTTCAGCGCATCGGCGCCGGTATTGTCATAGCCGTAATTGGCCTTGGTCCAATAGCCGCCGATGTCGGCGGTGAGGCCCTGCACCAGTTCCACTTGCGCGCGGCCGTTGGCACTCTTGCTTTCGAAGCCATCCTTCTCGGTGCCGCCCAGACGCTCGTCGAAGGCCGAATAGCCGTCGCCCTTCATCCACTGGCCGCCCAGCGTCAGACCGACGGGGCCCAGCATGCCTGTCGCCGAGCCGCTCACCTGCCTCCGGTCGCGCCAACCGTACTCGGCCTGCGCGCGGCCGGTCCACTGATCGGTGGGACGCGCGGTGATGAAGTTGATGACGCCGCCGATCGCGCGGCTGCCCCACAGCACGCCCGAAGCGCCGCGCACCACTTCCACCCGGTCGAACTGGCCTATGGTCAGCGCCCCGAAATTGAAACCGCCCCCGACATCGCCCGGATCGTTCACCGGCACGCCGTCGATCAGCACCAGTGCCTGCGCATTGTCCGCGCCGCGGATGAAGACGCTGGCGGGCTGGCCGAAGCCGCCCGACGGCGAAACCGCGACGCCCGGCAGGCGCGACAGGACGTCAACGGCCGTGGTGGCCTGGGTACGCTCGATATCGTCGCGCGTGACGACGCTTACCGACTGGCCAACCTGAGTAAGCGGTGTAGGCTCGCGCGTGGCAGTAACGACAATGGTGTCGGCGCTTTCCTCGGCCAGCGCGGGGGTAGCCACGGCCAGTGCCGTGCCGAGCAGAAACAGGTACTTCATATGCATTCCTCCAGCCTGAACGTATGCCGTTCATGGCCGAGGGCACGCTCTTCGGAGCGCACATCTCGCTGCATTCCGGTATCCCCGCCCGGCGCGGAACGACCGTCTCCGGGCAGGTCTCCTGGCTCCCGGGTCGCTGCCCGCACTCGCCTTCCCAGCTTGCGCCAGTGGCTGTTGAGCGCGGACTTCCCGGTCACAGTTGCGGGGACAGCGCCGGAATTGAACCGGCTTCCCTCTTAGGCCCTGCCTTCCTTGCGAAAGGCACAGGCAACCCATGACGTGCGGGCGCCGATAGAGGCGGGCAGCAGCCTTGGCAAGGGCTGCCCGCGATGGGCGCCAAAGCGAATTCTTAAGGGCTTAAGCCTATCCTCCCGGGCTGTCCCGCGCAGGGACGGCGCACACGGCGCGGATGCTGCTTCGGCCGCATCGGGCTAGGGACCTGTCTGCGCCCTTGCACCTGCCGCCGCGAAAGGAACCGAGTGCCCGCAGCCGCCCCCTTCCCTGACCCGTTCCGGGCCCATTGGGAAGAGGCGCGCCCGCGTGACTTCACCGCCCGCTTTCCCCGCCGCGTCCGGGGCGCGGGGCGGAAGCCCACGAAAATGCAGCGCCGCCGGGCGCTCGGTGTCACTATGCTCGCCGCCGTCGCCCTTCCAGCTTTCGCCGCACCGGACGATTGGCAGCGATTCCGGATCGCGGATGCCGTGGAACAAGAGCCCGCCGTCATTCCCATGCCGTTCGAGCGGGCCGGATCGAGCTTTCCAGGATCGGCCTTTTACTACCTCGATGCCGGGCAGCCGGCCCTGCAGGTCGGCGAAGGCATTCATTCGGACGCCGATGACACGGTCTCCGGCCCCGTGCTCGGTTCCGGTCCCGTCGCCCGGCCGATGCATATCGGCCGTTCCGGCACCAACGGCAGCCGCGCACTGCAATGCCTGACCGCCGCAGTCTATTACGAGGCCGCCAGCGAATCCGACGCCGGACAGCGCGCGGTCGCGCAGGTCGTTCTCAACCGCGTCGCCCATCCCGCCTTTCCGGGCACTGTATGCGGTGTTGTCTATGAAGGATCGGAACGACCCACCGGCTGCCAGTTTTCATTCACGTGCGACGGATCGCTCGCCCGCCGCCCCTCCACCCTGTTCTGGAACCGCGCCGGGACGATCGCGCGTCAGGCCCTGAACGGATACGTCTATACGCCGGTCGGGCTGGCCACCCATTATCACACCGTGCAGATCAGCCCCTACTGGGCCTCAAGCCTGCACTACCTCGGCACCATCGGCGAGCACCGCTTCTACAGCTTCAACGGCGCGGCCGGGCAACCCGCCGCATTCCGCTACGCCTATGCCGGCGGCGAGCCCGCCGCGCAGCCCCACGCCCGCACCGACGCTCCCGATCCTGCGTTCACCGCTGCAGTCCTGCAGCGCCCCCTCCCCGAAGCGGAGCCGCCGAAGCCCTCCATGCAGGCAGCCAGTGCCTACGCCCTGCCCGAAGCAGACACCACGGCACACCAGGCTCGCATCCTGCCCGAAGCGCACGGCATCCGGCCCGAATTCGCCAATTCCGGCCGCTGGATATCCCGGCCCGAAAATTGATATCCTTAACGGAAATCCAGAATCATTAAGGCATCACAATAGGTTAGACATCGGAAAACCCCGTAAACCCGTGATGAACAAGTAAGCAACCAAAGCCCATCACCAATGTTTAGCGCATCGCCCTCTAGAACCGGTGTCTATGCAGCCGACACGATTCGAGGCCCCCTGAAAAATGACGATCCGTTTTGCTGCCGCCTGGGGTGGGACTACCCCGGCCATCATGCGGGCCCTGTGCCCGTCGGCTCCCCTGGGCGCGGTCAATGACAACCATCGAATGCTGACTGTGCGCCGGATTGCCCGGCGCCCCGCCCGCGTCATCGCGCCGGTGGAAAGCGATGGAGAGATTCTGACCGCGGCCCTGCGCCATTTCGGTCGCTATGGCTTCGCGGCGGCCGCAAAAGCCCGCAGCGAAGCCGTCGTCGCCCATGCCGCGGGCGACCATCAGGGCCGCGACCGCTGGATTGCGATCTGCCGCCAACTCGACCGGCGCATGGCATCCTCCTGCGAACTCAGCCTCTTCACCGAAGAGGCCTGAACCGAAGAGGCCTGAAACGCCGGTCTGGGCTGTGCAAACGGCAAAACCCCTGCGAGACAGAGCTTTGCGGGCGGCCTTTCCTTGCCTGAAACACGAAATAGGCTGACAAGGACGGCCCGCACCGGCGATACATGCGCAGGAAAGCCTTGACTTTACGATTCTTGCGCCGACTATTGATATTGCGAACTACTATCAATTAAATCCGTCGCCCTCACGGCGAAATGCGTCGTTTAGCAGTTGCAATGCCTTCATGAGGGGCGTAGGGCCCGGCCTGCAAACACCGGCACCTGCCTTTCGCGGGATGAAGCAGGCCGCCTTGAAGTCCGTCAATCCCGCCCTGGGAAGGACACGCACGCATCATGGCTCGTAAGAAGATTGCCCTCATCGGCGCCGGTAACATCGGCGGCACTCTCGCGCACCTTGCCGCGCAGAAGGAAATGGGCGACGTCGTCCTGTTCGACATCGCCGAAGGCATCCCTCAGGGCAAAGCTCTCGACCTGTCACAGTGCGGCCCCGTGGAAGGCTTCGACGCCTTCATCACCGGCACCAACGATTACAAGGACATCGAAGGCGCGGACGTCGTGATCGTCACCGCCGGCGTGCCCCGCAAGCCGGGCATGAGCCGCGATGACCTGCTGGGCATCAACCTCAAGGTCATGAAATCGGTCGGCGAAGGCATCAAGACTTACGCGCCTGACGCTTTCGTGATCTGCATCACCAACCCGCTCGACGCGATGGTCTGGGCGCTGCGCGAATTCTCCGGCCTGCCCCACAGCAAGGTGGTCGGCATGGCGGGCGTGCTCGACTCGGCGCGCTTCTCCACCTTCCTCGCCTGGGAATTCGGCGTTTCGGTGCGCGACGTGACCAGCTTCGTGCTTGGCGGCCACGGTGACACCATGGTGCCGGTGGTCGAATACTCGACCGTCAAGGGCATCCCCGTTCCCGACCTCATCAAGATGGGCAAGACCACGCAGGAGCGCATCGACGCCATCGTCAAGCGCACCGCGGGCGGCGGCGGCGAAGTCGTCTCGCTGCTCAAGACCGGTTCGGCCTTCTACGCGCCCGCCGCTTCCGCCATCTCCATGGCCGAATCGTACCTTGGCGACCAGAAGCGCATCCTGCCCTGTGCCGCCTACCTCGAAGGCCAATACGGTGTTGACGGTCTCTACGTCGGCGTGCCGGTCATGATCGGCAAGGATGGCGTCGAGCAGATCATCGAAATCGAACTGGACGAGAAGGCCAAGGCCGGTCTCCAGGTCTCGATCGACGCGGTCGGGGAACTGCTGGTGGCCTGCAAGGGCATCGACGGCGATCTGGCCTGAAGGCATTCCGGCCACGCGAAACCGGCTGGATAATCTGGCCGGTCCCGCGGGGCCCTGTTAATTACTTGACACCTCCCCAGCCCCAGGCGGCTGCCTCCAGGCTCAGGAACAGGAAAATCCGATGTCCATCCTCGTAGACAAGAATACCAAGGTCATCACTCAGGGCATGACCGGCTCGACCGGCAGCTTCCACACGCAGGCCGCGCTCGATTACGGCACGCAGATGGTTGCGGGCGTGACCCCGGGCAAGGGCGGCACCGAGCACCTCGGCCTGCCCCAGTTCAACACCGTGCATGAAGCCAAGGCCGCGACCGGCGCCACTGCTTCGTGCGTCTATGTGCCGCCGTTCGGCGCCGCCGACGCCATCCTCGAAGCGATCGATGCCGAGATCGAACTGATCATCTGCATCACAGAGGGCATTCCCGTGCTCGACATGATCCCGGTGAAGCGTGCGCTGACCGGTTCGAAGTCGCGCCTGATCGGCCCGAACTGCCCCGGCGTGCTGACGCCGAACGAGTGCAAGATCGGCATCATGCCCGGCAACATCTTCTCCAAGGGTTCGGTGGGCGTCGTCTCGCGCTCGGGCACGCTGACTTATGAAGCCGTGTTCCAGACCACCAATGCCGGCCTTGGCCAGACCACCGCGGTCGGCATCGGCGGCGACCCGGTGAACGGCACCAACTTCATCGACGTGCTCGAACTGTTCCTCGCCGATGACGAGACCAAGTCGATCATCATGATCGGCGAGATCGGCGGCTCGGCCGAAGAAGAAGCCGCGCAGTTCCTCAAGGACGAGGCCAGGCGCGGCCGCAGCAAGCCGATGGCCGGCTTCATCGCGGGCCGCACGGCGCCTCCGGGCCGCCGCATGGGCCATGCCGGTGCGATCGTCTCGGGCGGCCAGGGCGGCGCCGAAGACAAGATCGCGGCGATGGAAGAAGCGGGCATCCGCGTCTCCCCCTCGCCGTCGCTGCTGGGCGAGACCCTGATGGAAGCGCTGAAGGAAACCGTCTGATTTCCTCCGGCGGGGCGCGGCCATAGGGGATTTCCCCGATCCGCGCCCCACCGGACAATAACCATAAGGCGTGCAGACGCCGTATAACATTGTGGACTGGCGGCCTTCCTCCCCTGGGAACCGGACAGCCCGAAACCAGGGTCAGGACCTACTTAATTGCACCATCGAGGTTTGAAGCAAAATGGCTCAGGGCAAGGAAAGAAGGCGCAGGAATATGTCCATATTTCAAGGCTTCTTGACGCAACACTGGGCCGTTTTGGTCAAATCCCCCTATCTTGGAAAACGGGGGGACGCCCAAATGGCTTCCATCTCGAACCAGGCCGCTCCTGGAAAGGCAACCAGCCTGTCCGGCAAGCGCCCTGG
>JARROF010000108.1:0-9933 GCA_037384205.1 Novosphingobium sp.
CGGCCACCACGGTGGCCATCGTCGCCTATATCTGGGTGACACGCACGATCACCGAATGGCGCACCAAACTGCGCGAGCAGATGAACCGGCTCGACGGGCAGGCGCTCGCCCGCGCGGTCGATTCGCTGCTGAATTACGAGACGGTGAAATACTTCTCCGCCGAAGCGCGCGAGGAAGAGCGCTACGCCCAGGCCACCCGCGCCTATGCCGCCGCCGCGGTAAAGAGCGAGAACTCGCTGGGCCTGCTCAACATCGCACAGGCCGTGGTGGTGAACCTGCTGATGGCCTTCGCGCTCGCCTGGACGGTGTGGGGCTGGTATCAGGGGAAGTACACGGCGGGCCAGCTCGTCTTCGTGCAGACGTATCTGACGCAGCTTTTCCGCCCGCTCGACATGCTCGGCATGGTCTATCGCACGATCCGGCAGGGCCTGATCGACATGGCCGAGATGTTCCGCCTGCTCGATACCGAAGTGGAAGTGCCGGACCGGCCGAACGCCCCTGCCCTCCTTGTCCGCAAGCCTTCGGTGATCTTCGACAATGTCGTGTTCGGGTACGAGCCGGACCGTACGATCCTGCACGGCCTCTCGTTCGAAGTGCCTGCGGGCCGGAATTACGCCGTCGTCGGGCCGTCGGGGGCAGGCAAGTCCACTCTCGCCCGCCTGCTGTTCCGCTTCTACGATCCGCAGGACGGGCGCATCCTGATCGACGGGCAGGACATCCGCAATGTGACGCAGGCGAGCCTGCGCGCCACGATCGGCATCGTCCCGCAGGATTCAGTGCTGTTCAACGACACCATCGGCTACAACATCGGCTATGGCCGGGGCGATGCCACGCAGGCCGATATCGAGGCTGCCGCGCAAGGCGCCGCGCTGATGGGGCTGATCGACCGGCTGCCCAAGCGCTTTGACACCGAAGTGGGCGAACGCGGCCTCAAGCTTTCGGGCGGAGAGAAGCAGCGCGTGGCGATTGCCCGCACGCTGGTGAAGAACCCGCCGATCCTGCTGCTCGACGAAGCGACCAGCGCGCTCGACACCCGCACCGAGCAGGAGATTCTCGCCACCCTGCACCGCGTGGCCGAGCACCGCACCTCGATCTCCATCGCGCACCGGCTTTCGACCATTGCCGATGCGGACCGGATTCTCGTGCTTAATGAAGGAAAGCTGGCGGAAAGCGGCACGCATGGCGAACTGCTGCGCCAGGGCGGGCTCTATACGGAAATGTGGGCCCGCCAGGCGGCCGAGGCCGAAACGATGCACGAAGCGGCGGAATAGCCGTGGACAATCCGCCCTGTCGCGAAGCGACGGGGAGCGGGATCGCCCGCGAAGCGGGTTGAGGGGGCTAGCTAACGGCCAGCAGCGGAAGAATCAGAGCCGCGATGCGTCCGGTTAGGCCAGTATCCCGGCATTAAGCCTGCAACCGCAAATCAATTCCCGACGGCTATTGCAGTCAGGTGATGTTGTATCATAGCTTGGCGGCCGAAAACATCCGAATCAAACTTCCTGACAACCCGATTGGAGATAGACCCTCGTGCCATTCGTCCGGTGGAATCCACGACTGTCATGGGGCGCCATGCATCGCACGCTTGCCATGCTTGCAGCCACAGCCTTACCGGCAAGCTCGTCCGCCCAGTCCTATGCGCCAAGGGAAACCTTCGCGCCCTTTGACATGGGCCAGCCCGTCAACAGTTATCGCTCGGCCAATGGCCTGCCCGGGCCGGATTACTGGCAGAACCGCGCGGACTATCAAATTCACGCAACGTTGGATCCCGATCCGGAGTCCCCTTCGCTCAATGGCGAGGAGGTGATCAGCTATACCAACAACAGCCCCGACAGTCTCGATGTCCTGTGGCTGCAGCTCGACCAGAATATCTACAAGGCCGACAGCCGGGCGGTATTCGCCGGAGGCTGGCCGCGCCCGGCCTCCACAGACGGATTTGTGATCGACAGCGTGGAAGTGGAAGCAGGCCGTAAGTTCGTTCCTGTCCATACGCTGGTAAGCGACACGCGGTTGCGCGTTGACCTGCCGGCCGTGCTCGCGCCGAAGGGGAGCACGGCGAAACTGCGCATCCGCTATCATTTCACCATCCCCGGCGAATGGGGCGGCCGCATGGCCTGGGGCGAGGCGAAAGACGGCCCTGTCTACGATCTGGCGCAATGGTATCCGCGCATGGCTGTTTATGACGATGTGCGCGGCTGGGACACGCTCCCCTATCTCGCGCAGGAATTCTACCTCGAATACGGTGATTTCGACTACTGGGTGACGGTGCCGAGCAATATGCTGGTCGCCGGATCGGGTGAACTGGTGAACCCGAAGGAGGTGCTCACCGCAGCGCAGCTGGCCCGGCTTGACAAGGCCCGCGCCAGCGATGCCACCGTGATAATCCGAGCGCCTTCCGAAATCGACGATCCTGCGACGCGTCCCAAGCAGGGCGGCACGCTCACCTGGCATTTCCACATGAACGACACGCGCGATGTGGCGTTCAGCGCGTCTCCGGTCTTCGCCTGGGATGCCGCGCGCATCAACCTGCCCGGCGGCAAGAGTGCGCTTGCCATGTCGCTCTACCCGGCGGAGAGCCAAGGGACGGAGCGCTGGGGACGCTCGACCGAATATCTGAAAGATGCGGTCGAGAATTTCTCGAAGCGCTGGTATCCCTATCCCTGGCCCGCCGCGATCAATATCGCGGGGCCTGCCAGCGGCATGGAATATCCGGGCATCGTGTTCGACGGGATAGAGGACAAGGGCAAGGGCCTGTTCTGGATCACCGCGCACGAGATTGGCCATAGCTGGTTTCCGATGATCGTCGGTTTCGACGAGCGGCGCGATGCGTGGATGGATGAGGGCTTCAACACCTTCATCGATGTCTATGAGTCGGACGATTTCAACCATGGTGAATATGCGCCCAAGCGCGACAGCGAGTTCGCGCCGGGCGGCGGCAATCCGGTGGATGAGATACTGCCGGTCCTCGCCGATCCCGATGCCCCGCCGATCCTCTCCCGATCGGACACGGTGATCGAGAAATATCGCCATCTGGTCACCTATTTCAAATCGGCGCTGGGCCTGAAATTGCTGCGCGAGGAGATATTGGGGCCCGAGCGTTTTGACCCCGCCTTCCGCCGCTTTGTCGCCGCCTGGGCATATAAGCACCCTAAACCCGCCGATTTCTTCCGTGCGATGGAGAGCGAGGGGGGCGAGGATCTGAGCTGGTGGTGGCGCGGCTGGTATGCCCATAACTGGACGCTCGATCTGGCGGTCGAGAAGATCGCGCCAGCAGGAGAAAACGGAGACGACGGCAAGGATGCACTCAAGTGGCCCAAGGCCACGGAGATCACCGTGGCCAGCCATGACAAGCTGGTCATGCCGGTCACGCTGCGCGTCGATTTCCGCGACGGCACGCACCGCGACTATCGCCTGCCCGCCGAAAGCTGGATACGTCAGCCGACAACGACGATCACGGTCGAGCCCGGGAAGGTCGTGACGCGGGCAACACTCGATCCCGATCACCATATTCCCGATCGCGATCGCAGCAACGACAGCGCGACACCGGTGATGCAATGAAGGACATGCGCGATTTCGACGGGACGAACATGATCTCGCGCCGGCACATGCTGGCAGGCGGCACCGCGCTTGCTGCAGGCGCATGGCTGATGCCTGCGGCGAGCCTTGCGAACGGTGCGCCGGCCTTTCCCTTTCCCATGGGTGTCGCCGCGGGCGACCCGAGGCCCGACGGCTTCGTCATCTGGACCCGCCTCGCGCTCGATCCGCTGGCGCCAGATGGCCTCGGCGGCATGACCGGACCGGTCCCGGTCCGATGGGAGGTCGCTGAAGACGAGGGCATGCAGCGGCCGGTGCGACGCGGCAGCACAATGGCGGGCAGTGCGCTTGCGCATTCGGTGCATGTCGAACTGGAAGGGCTTGAGCCAGGCCGGCAGTATTTCTACCGATTCCACGCGCTCGACGGAACCAGCGAGACCGGTCGCGCGCGCACGGCGCCCGCGGCAGATGCCGCGGTCGATCGCCTGCGGTTCGCCTTTGCCTCCTGCTCGCACTGGGAGGAAGGCTATTTCACGGCTTACCGCCGCATGGCGGAGGAAGACCCCGATTTCGTGATCTTCCTGGGTGATTATATCTACGAGTATAACAACAAGGGCGATCATCTCGCCCAGTGCGTGCGCCGGCATCCCATTCCCGAGGCAACCGATCTTGCCGGCTATCGCAGGCGCTATGCGCTCTACAAGCAGGACCCGCATCTGCGCGCGCTGCACGCTGCGGCGGCCTGCCTCATGACCTGGGACGATCACGAAGTGCAGAACGATTATGCGGACGCGATCTCGCAGGACCCGTCCGTGCCGCCCGATCAGTTCCTCCAGCGCCGCGCGGCCGCCTATCAGGCCTATTATGAGCATATGCCGCTTCGCAGGCGGTCGCGCCCGCACGGACCCGACATGCGCATCTACGATCGCTACCGCTTCGGCCGGCTGATGGAGATGCCGGTGCTTGACGGGCGGCAATATCGCAATGCGGAGGCCTGCCCCCTGCCCAGCCGCCGGGGCGGCCATGTCGTGTCGCTTGCCTGCACCGAGCGCGATGATCCCAAGCGGACGATGCTTGGCAAGGCGCAGGAGGATTGGCTGTTCGACGGCTTTCGCCGGTCCACCGCACAATGGAACGTTGTCGCGCAGGATCTGCTCATCGCCGCGCTGGTACAGAAGGGCAGCGACGGCACGGTCGGCCATTGGACCGACGGGTGGGACGGCTATCCCGCCTGCCGGACGCGCATGCTCGATGCGGTGCGGTCGAGCAATCTTTCCAATCCGGTGTTTCTGGGCGGCGACATTCACTCCTTCTGGACGACCGACCTCAAATCCGATTTTGACGATCCCGCCTCGGCCACGGTGGCAACCGAGTTTGTAGGCGGTTCGATCTCCGCCAATGCACCGCCCTACGAAGTCTTCGCTGCTTTGCTGCCGCAAAATCCCGACGTGCGGTATTTCGAGAGCCGCTGCCACGGCTACGTCTCCATCGACCTGACCCCGCAGCGGATGATCACGCGATTCCGCGCCGTCGACCGGGCGAGCGATGGCGCTCCGGCAAGCACGTTCAGGTCCTTCGTAGTCGAAGACGGCCGGATCGGCGCGCATGATGCCTGAAGCGCCTGCCACATCGCCGTTCTGGAAAGCACAGACCTGCAAGGCATTCGTTCCGGACTTGTGCAGGGTTCACCGGCGAGCCCGATGGACGGCCCGCCGCGCTTCATGCCGACGACGCTTTCGCCCGACTTCCGGGCGGTCAACACCATGATGCCCCCTTATGCGCCGCCCTATGAGCTGGATCCCGAGCGGCCCGGCTATTCGAACGGGTCAAGCGCGCATACGCTGGTGCCCCAGCGCCACATGGCGATGGTGACATGCTTTCTGCGAAAGCCATAGACCGGGCCCGGTATGCCGGCGGCTGATGCCCGGCGCTGGACGGTCACCTGGCAAACAAAGAGTTTCCAAGGGGACGGTCGATCATTGCATCTATGGCACAGGGCCGATCGCCCGGCTCATCACGCGCCGCTTGGGATGGGGGAAGCTGCCCGGCCTCATCGAGCGCGAGCGGGCGATGATTGCGGCAGGCGGTCCGCCTTCAGGCGATCTGACAGCGGCACTCGACTTGGGTTGAGGGCGTCTGGCAGCACTTGTCAGCCCCTCCGGAGTACTCCGATGAGATCGGGAGGAGCCGGAATAGATGGCTTTCCATGCGTCAACCCGCCTCCGACCGTTCCGCCTGGACACTTTCATCGGACGCATCCTTCAGCTTCAGCGCGTCCTCGTCACCCGCCAACGCAGTAACTTGCGAGGACGAGAACGTGGCGTTGGCGCCGGAGGTGTCGCGATCGGCCATCTCAGCGGCTTGCGGATAGATAAAGCCAGACACCGGATTGAGGCGCGCACCCATCGTATCGGCCGGTGCGTACCAGACCCGAACTTCGCTCCAGTCGCCATCGAGCGACGCATCTTCGACCGGGACGTCGTGCTCGACGACCCCCGGCCCAGCCCAGTTCGCCTGATCGATCAGGATATGGCGCGCATCGACGATCTTGCTGACGACCGCGACATGTCCCAGCGGCATCGCGCGGGACGCGGACATTGCCATGACGGCGCCGACCTGCGGCTCGCGGCCTCTCTCATAATGGCCGCTCGCCTTGTCCCACCAGGTGCGGGCATTTCCATGAATCTCGATACCTGACATTTCGCGGGCATAAGGCACGCATTGAAGATGGGCTTGCGCAGGCGCCGACATGAGCAGGCCCGCAAAAAGGACAGAAGCGAAAACGAAATGGCGGTTGAAAATATACTTGCCCCGGCGAACATACTGGTTCGCCGCGCCCAGAAGGCGCCCTCCGTCGATCATGAAAACTCCCCGTATGCGATCCCGGACGTGTTGATATGAGATAACATCTCACAACGGGAGCCCCCGGATGCTCGTCTCACCGCACGCTGGACGCATCCTGCCGCCCTGCGGATCAATCGCGCCTGACGGCTTCACCGGCACCGGACGAAATGGCCAGCCAATTTGAATATGGTGCCGGTGCAGCTATTTGGGTGCCGGGCCCTTGACCGCCGTGACGAAGCCGCCTGGCCGCAGATATGTCGCGAACGCCCGCTGGATGTCGGCGGGCCTGAGTGCCAGATAGGCTTTCGCAGCGATGACATCGCTATCCAGCGGCCTGTCCTCGAGAGAGAACCGAAGGAGTTGCTCGGCAATCCCGGAAAAGCTCGCTTCCCCCAGGGGTATCTGGCGCACCAGCATGCCCTTGACCTGATGCAACTCGGAATCGAAAATCGGCTTCTGCTGCATCTGACCTATATCTCGGATCACAAGATCACGCGCCTTTTGCACGTTGTCGGGGTCGCTGCCGAAGCTAACGCGAAAGCGGCCGCGGTTGCGATCGAGGTCAAGACTGCTTTGAACCGTATAGACCAGACCGTTCTTCTCCCGCAGGTCGCGGATCAGACGCGCCGAGTAGAACCCGCCGCTCAGCACGAAATTGCCGGCATTGAGCGCGTAGCGATCGGGGTTGAGATTGGTAAGCGCGACCTGCTGCGCCATCGTCACATCGTCCTGCACGGCTGTCGCCGAAGGCGTATTGATCAGGACGGGCTTCGCATCGAGCGGAACCGGGCCATAATCGGTTTGCGGCTTCGATCCGCTGGCTCGCCAAGCCCCGAAGGTCTTTTCGACGACCCGGCGCGCGTCCTCGGGCGTCACGTCGCCGACGATCACGATTGTTGTCATATCCGGCCGGAATGCCGCCTGGTAAAAGGATTGCGTATCGGCGAGCGTGAGATGGCCGAGCGTTTCGGGCGTGGGATGGCGCAGCGCGGGATCGTTCGCGGGGAGAAGCCCCGTTTCCAGAGCCATGCGATTGAGGAAGTCAGGCGATCGCAGCACGCCGCTGATGCCTTGCAGTTCATTGTCCCGCGCGATCGCGAATGGCTTGTCGCTGAAGTTCGGATGGAGCTGGTTCTGGGACAGAAGCTCCATGCCCCGTTCGAAGTATCGGGCGGGAACGGCGAGCGAAAACTCTTCACCGGCATTTTCATGCGCACTGATGGCATCGAGCTCGGACTGGAACGTGACGCGGTCCATGCCAGCCGGCCCGTAATGGAACAAGTCGCCGAGCACGCTATCGACACCTTCCTGTCCTGCGGGCGCCTGCAGGTCCGCATTGGTCTTGACCCGGCCATAGACCTCGACAGTCTGGCTCACGGCTTCGGGCTGGACGATGACGCGCAAACCATTGGCCAGTGTGAAGGCAACGGGCTTCATAGCGGTTGCGGGAGCGGGCAATTGTGCGAATGCGGCTTTTGCCCAATCCGGCAGTTCGACCGGGTGATCGGGAGAGCCGCCAAAGCTTTCGGCACCGCCAAATCCCGCGCCGCTCACAGGCTTGCCGGACTCCGCCGGGGTCAGGATCGCCGTGATCGCCTGTGCCGGATCGAAGATCTTGCGGGCGAGAGCATCCACATCGGCGGGCGTGA
Organism: Novosphingobium sp.; assembly: GCA_037384205.1. GTDB lineage: Bacteria > Pseudomonadota > Alphaproteobacteria > Sphingomonadales > Sphingomonadaceae > Novosphingobium. The sequence continues at coordinate 8,025 of JARROF010000108.1, forward strand.
CCTTTGCGATGGCGTCCTTGATCGAATCCGGCGAGTCTGCACCAGCCATTGCCAGAGCCTCGGACCAGGCGTTGGCAAGGCCGGAGACCGAATTCTTGCGGTACTCCAGATCGGTAATGGCGCGATCCTTGGCTGCGCGCACGAGGTCCACCGGAATGCCTTGCGATGCGGCCTGTGCCAGAATCCGCTGCATCGTGCGCAGCAGATTGTCCGGCTTGGCGCCGCGCGGGAACACGCCCTGCGCATAGCCGAGGCCGCCCTCCGGCAGGACAGCACTGTCAAAGCCGCCATAGAGCGCCTGCCCGTTGAGGCCCATTTCATAGAGCGGCGCGCGCTTCGAACTCATCGCCTGGGAGAGGACGAGCGCGGTCGCGTAGTCCTTCGAGCGGTAGCCCGGCAAACGGTAGGAAATCAACGCGAGGCCGTATGGGAGGTCGGAAGGTAGTTCGACCGTGTGCGCCGCAACTGGTCCCGGCGCGAAGGTCGGCCGCTTGGGGAGGCTTTTGCGCGGGATGGCGGAAAACAGCTGGCGAACCCGTGCCATGGTGGCTTGGGGGTCGACATCCCCCGCGATCACCAGGATCGCGTTGTTGGGCGCGTACCAGGTGCGATAGAACTTCGCGAGGTCGGCGCCTGTCGTCTTGTCGAAGGAGTCGCGAGTGCCCAGCGGCGTGTGGGCATAGGGTGTGCCCGCGAAAAGGCGCCCGCGAAGATCGGTGTAGAATTTGAAGGTCGGGGAGGAAAGGTCGCGCGAGACTTCCTGCTCGATAGCGCCGCGCTCCTTCTGCCATTCCGCGTCGCTCATGTCCGCACCCTTCATGCGGATCGCATGGATGTGCAACGCGACGTCGAGATCCTGTCTGGGCACTGTGAAGAAATATTGCGTGACGCTCTCGGTGGTGTCGGCATTGAACGCGCCGCCCATGTTCGCAGCGAGCGCTGCGATCTGGTCCTTGTCGAGGCCGGGGCTGCCCCGAAACATCATATGCTCGACGGCATGCGCAGTCCCCGGAAAACCGGCGGGCGCTTCGTCCGAGCCGACGAGATAGTTCATCTCCGTCGTGACAACCGGCGCCAGCGTGTTGCGCACGATGACCACGCGCAGTCCGTTGTTCAGCGTCGCGCGCAGCACATCGGTATTCGCCTCAGCCGCCGCTATGGAGACGGATCGCACGGGAGCGGTTGCGGCATGCACAGACGGACCGATCGCGGCCCCTGCAAGGCAGATGGCAAGTGAAAGACCTGACAGGTTACGGGACAGGGATGAGTGCATAAATTGTTCCTCTTATCGCCGCGACTGAGCGGTCTTTGGTTTGCAGTGGGCTCGCTTCCGATGGAATGTAATGATATATCGTCACTCGAATCGCAAGGAAATGCCATGACCGCTACGCTCGCATCTATCCCCTCCTCCGACAAACGTCTGCCGGTAACTGTATTATCGGGTTTTCTCGGCGCAGGCAAAACAACGCTTCTCAATCAGATCCTTGCCAATCGCCAGGGACGGCGCGTCGCCGTGATCGTCAACGACATGTCGGAGGTCAATATCGACGCCGATCTGGTTCGCGGCGGTGATGCGGCGCTTTCCCGCAGCGAGGAAACCCTTGTCGAGATGACCAACGGCTGCATCTGCTGCACGCTGCGCGACGATCTGCTGCAAGAGGTCCGCGCGCTCGCCGAGGCCGGGCGGTTCGATTATCTGGTGATCGAGAGCACTGGTATTTCAGAACCCCTGCCCGTCGCCAGTACCTTCTCGTTCCGCGACGAAGCAGGCCAGTCGCTCGGCGATGTCGCGCGGCTCGACACGATGGTCACGGTGGTCGACGCGCTCAATCTGCTGAAGGACTATTCCAGCCAGGACTTTCTCGCCGATCGCGGCGAATCGCTGGGCGAAGACGATACGCGCAGTCTG
>JARROF010000108.1:9938-13856 GCA_037384205.1 Novosphingobium sp.
GTCTGGTCGGCCTGCTGGTCGAGCAGATCGAGTTCGCCGACGTCGTGATCGTCAACAAGGCATCGTCGGTTTCGCCCGAGCAACTCGCGATCGTGAAGAAGCTGGTTGCGTCACTCAATGCGGATGCTCGCATCGTTACTTGCGATCAGGGGCAGGTTCCGCTTGGCGCAATCCTCGATACCGGCCTTTTCGACGAGGAGAAGGCCGCCCAGCACCCGCTGTGGGCCAAGGAACTCTATGGCTATGCCCATCATCAACCCGAAACCGAGGAATATGGCATTGAAAGTTTCGTCTATCGGGCGCGGCGGCCGTTCGATCCGGCGAAGTTCCATGCCTTCCTGACGACCGACGGCCTCGACAATGTGGTTCGCGCCAAGGGCCATTTCTGGCTGGCGACGCGGCCCGACTGGGTGGGCGAACTCGCGGTGGCCGGCAGCCAGACGATGACCGCGCGCATGGGCCGCTGGTGGGGCAGCATCCCCAAAAACCAGTGGCCCGACGATGACCGCTTCGAGCGCTTCGTCGCGCAGCACTGGGATGCGATCTGGGGCGATCGCCGTCAGGAACTGGTGTTCATCGGCATCGGGATGGACGAGGTGCGCATCCGCGCCGCGCTCGATGCCTGCCTGCTTTCGGTCAACGCTTTCACGCCGGACATGTGGATGGGTCTTCGCGATCCTTTCCCGAGCTGGGAACCGCAGATGGAGGCCGCCGAATGAACGCGCACCTGCTGGAGCAGACGGCGGCCGCGACCGGAACGGATGAGGCAATCCTGGATCAGATCATGATCCCCGGCACGCATCTGGCGCTCTGGCGCCGGGCACGTCCCGAACCGCTTGGATGGATCAACGAGATCGCTTGGGACACAATTGACGACCTCGACTTTCCCGTCGCGATGGCAGCGCTCGAAACCGATATTGCGGAAGGGCTTACAGAAGCAGGCTACCCTCAGAGTGATGAAATTCACTCGTTGCAGCGCGAGATCGCATCGCTTGCGCGCCGTTTCGCAACGATGATGGCCTGCGACTGGATCAGGCTGCGCCTCGAAGTCGTGGAGACCAACGCCTGCCGCAAATTCCACGCCGATGTCGTCACCGCCCGCTTGCTGACCACGCTGTCCGGCCCGGCCACGCAATGGATCGAGGTGGCGGCGCCCGATCAAATCAACCAGCTTGCGGCGGGGGATGTCGCCATCTTCAAGGGGCGCCTGTGGGCGGAAGACCCGATGATCCTGCATCGCTCGCCGCCTATCGCGGGAACGGGCGACAAGCGCCTGTTGCTGGCGATCGATCCATATGATCCGGCCAAGGAGGCCGTGCATGTCTGAACCGCTCCGGCTGCGCAGCTACGAGGAGTGGAAGCACTGCATCACGCAGCTCTGCCGCATTCCGCTGACGCCCGATTATGTGGAGGCGCGCATCGCCGCCCTCGATGATCGCAACGATCATGGCACGCAGCGCTTTGTCGAGACCTGGGGTGAGGCCCATCTCGATCGCGTGAAATCCTGGTTCCTGCGCGCGTGCGAAGAACTGAACGCGGGAGGCCAGGCATGAGCCAGCTCTTCGCCGGACCGCAGTCGCTGATCCCGGTTTCTGTCCTCACCGGCTTTCTCGGCAGCGGCAAGACGACCTTGCTCAACCATCTCGCGCGCGCGCCCGAAATGAACCGCGCGCTGATCATCATCAACGAGTTCGGCGCGGTCAGCCTCGACCATGAGCTGGTGGCCCGTTCGAACGAGGATCTGGTCGTCGAGATGATGGGCGGCTGCCTGTGCTGCACGATCCGCGGCGACCTGCTGGCAACCCTGCGCGACGCCCCCTGGCGGTTCGCACGCGACGGCACCTGCTGGTTCGACCGGGTCGTGATCGAAACCACTGGTCTCGCCGATCCGGCACCGATCCTGCATACGCTGATGACCGATGAGCATCTGACGACACTCTACCGCCTCGACGGGGTGGTAGCGACCGTCGATGCCGCTGCCGGAATGGCAACGTTCGATGCGCAGGGAGAGGCGGTCAAGCAGGCCGCCATGGCCGACCGCATATTGCTCACCAAGACGGATCTCGTCTCCGCCGAGGACCGGGCGGCGATCGAGGCGCGGCTGCGCACTCTCAACCCGGCGGCCCCGATCATCCCCGCGGTGGACGGCAGGGTCGACACGGCCACGCTTTTCGATGCCGGGCTTTATAATCCCGAGACCAAGACCAACGATGTCCGGCGCTGGCTCAATGCGGAAGCCTATTCGGAGGACCATCACGGCCATGGGCACGACCATGGTCACGGGCACCATCATCATGACGTAAACCGGCATGACGACCGCATCCGCGCGACCTGCCTCACTTTCGACGCGCCGCTCAAACCCGAAGCCTTCGAGCGCTGGATCGACATTCTGACCCTGTTCAAGGGGCCGGACATTCTGCGCGTCAAGGGCATCCTCAATCTGGAGGGCGAAGCGCGACCCGTTGTGATCCACGGCGTGCAGCATATCTTCCATCCGACGGTCGTGCTCGACGCCTGGCCGTCAGACGATCGCCGCACCCGGCTCGTCTTCATCACCCGCGACATCAGTGCGGATGACTTGCGCGGAACGCTGGCGCTGATGACCGCCGGGCTCGAGCGCTTCGGGCTTCAGGGGCTGGTGGAGGACGTGCCGGGCGGCGGCTTGCTGTCTGCTGACATGACAGGCGCGTGGTCATGAGCCTGTTCGCCGCCCGCACCAGCGTCGAACAGGTGGAACTGGGTGAAGAACTGGCGCCCCGTTTCGATGACAAGGGGCTGCTGCCGGCCATCGTGGTCGATGCCGAAAGCAATCACATTTTCATGCTCGGTTACATGAACGAAGAGGCGCTGGAACGAACGATCCGCACGCGCCAGGCGCATTTCTGGTCACGCAGCCGCGCGGCCCTGTGGCGCAAGGGCGAGCATAGCGGATTCACGCAGACGGTGGAGCGCATCCTCGTGGATGACGATCAGGATGCGCTGATCCTTCATGTCCGCCTGACAGGCCCGGGTAGCTGCCATGTCGGCTATCGCTCCTGCTTCTATCGCGAACTGGCGCTGCCCTCTATGCAAGAGGAGCCAGTTCGTCTGCGCATGACCGAAACCGGGCACGCTTTTGACGCGGGTGCCGTTTATGCCGGCCTCGATACCCCGACACGGCTCTGAACCGATGGGCCACTTCAATCGCCATGCGCATCGTCGCTCCCGGATACAGAATGAAACGCTCGTGCTTGGCTTGCTCCAGACTGCGGACAAACCGGTCAGCGCCTATGAGATCGCGGACATGGCACGGGCCTCGGGCGTCAGCCTCGTCCCCAATCAGGTCTATCGCACGGTGGGACGACTGCTGAAGCAGCAGCGTGCCCGTCGCATCGAGACGCTGAACGCGTATCTGCCCTGGACTTCGGCCGCCGATTTGTGCCTGGTTTGCGCACAGTGCCATCGGGTGGAACTGATCGCGCTGTCTTCGCTTGGCGCGGCGCTGACGAGAGCCATCGCGGACACCGGCTTTCACCCATCCACCTTTGTCGTGGAACTGCTCGGGCGATGTCCCCGCTGCCAGCTTGACGGAACGCCGGCATAATCCCCCTTGCGAGAAATTTAACTGATGTCTCTTCTGCCTCTCGCCCTCGGCCTTGCGGCGAGCATTTCCACCTATGCCGATGGAATGTTCATTATGCGCTTTATCGGGAGCCGCGCCCTGGTCTTCGGCCTCACCAGCGGGCTTGTCATCGGTCTTGCCCTGCTCGACCTTCTGCCACAGGCCCTGGAGAGTGCCGCCGACCTCTATGATCCAACGACCATCGCCAGCGTCCTGGCCGCCGGAATGGGGCTATATCTTCTGCTTCATCGTCTTCCCGCGAACGGCGCCGTAGGTCGCATCACCCTTCTGCTCCACAGCCTGATGGATGGCTTGGG
>JARROF010000109.1:0-9912 GCA_037384205.1 Novosphingobium sp.
GCTGATGGCCAGCGCCGCGGCGGCCAGGGCCGGCGTGAACTTGCGAGCCATCCCGCTTCTTCTCCCGAACATCATTCCGTCGCTGTCGAGGGCCCTGCCAGCCCTCAGTAGCCAGCCTCAGTAGATTGACTGCCATCTCGCTCGCATTGGCCAAGCGTGCTTGTTAGGGCGGATGCTGAAACAGACAGGCGGAAGGTTCTCAGGTGGCAGGAAAGCAGCTGGTGCGCAAAAGGAACGGAGATCGCCGTCAGGCAATCGCCGAAGCGACGGCTCGGCACTTGGCAACCAGAAAAGAAATGCCCGGCAAGATCGTGTGTGACGCGATGCAGGACGAGTGTGAGATGGCATTGCTGATCGGCGCACTGCCATGTTATGCTGAGGCCAAAATCGCACCCATGATCCGTAAGGAACTGGCGCCGAAGCCGGTATCCGTGGTTTTGGACAGGCTATGATCATGCCGGTCCCGGGACTTTACCACGAACCCGACCGGGCTGTCCGCATCGCGCTTATTGCGCAAAGCTATGCCCGGCTGCTGGGGCGGCCGCTGGTCGCAGAAAGCGACGATGTGATTATGGCGCTCTGGACATCTCCGCTGGCTGTCGTCGCGCACGGCACAGAGGCGGACCCTATATTTTTCTTCGGCAATGCCGCTGCACTGAACGCGTTCGAGACCGGCGTTGATGCCTTTATCCGAATGCCTTCGCGTCTCTCAGCGGAAGCGCCCTTGCGCGAGGAACGGCAGGCCTTGCTCGACCGGGTGACGGCCAACGGCTTCATTGACGATTACGCAGGCATTCGCATCAGCGGGATAGGACGGCGATTTCGTATCGGTCCGGCGGTAGTGTGGAACCTTGTCGACGCTGAAGGATATCGTCACGGGCAGGCCGCTTGCTTCACGCCATGACGGGCAAGGCAAACCCTTGCATGGTTGCTGCCGTCATGGACGAAGTGGGGGCCGCGCTGGCGGAAACCGCACGCCGTCCAGTGGTCTTGGGGCTGTGCGGTGCACAAGGTTCAGGCAAGACCACCCTGACAAGGGCCGTATCGGAAACCTGCGTGCAGGCCGGGCTGCGCACGGCGGTGCTGTCGATCGACGATCTCTATCTGACCCGCGCCAGGCGGCAGGAACTGGCGCATCGGGTCCATCCTCTGCTGGCGACACGCGGAGTGCCGGGGACACATGACGTGCCGTTGGGCCTTTCGGTTTTCGAGGCACTGTGCCAGGGAGAAGCAGCTCTCTTGCCGCGTTTCGACAAGGCATGCGACGATCGTGCACCTGAGGCCGGCTGGCCCCATGCTCCGCACGATTGCGAGGTGCTGTTGTTCGAAGGTTGGTGTGTCGGCGCCAGACCGCAACCTCCGGCAGACCTGGCGCGGCCCGTCAACGCCTTGGAAGCGCAAGAGGACACCGACGCGGTTTGGAGGACATACGCTAATGAAGCCTTGTCCGGCCCCTATCAGGCACTCTTCGCCCGGCTGGACAAGCTGATCCTTCTTGCCGCTCCGGGCTTCGAGGTGATTTGCCACTGGAGGCTTGAGCAGGAGCGGGACCTTGCTGCTGTTACCGGCAATAAAGGCAATGTGATGGACAAAGCCGCCGTTGCCCGTTTCGTGAAACACTTTGAACGCCTGACACGTCATATTCTGGCGGAGATGCCTGGCCGCGCCGATCTGGTGGTCGCACTGGATATTGCGCGCAGGCCGGTCGAGATTCGGCATCGGCGACGCTGATGTCACGCACCGTCGGCGTGCTTTCGTACCCTTGCTGCGCGGCGTAGCTTGCGGCTTTCGAGCAAATCCAGCGAAGGTTCACTGTCCTCTATGACATCGGCCAGCACCGCGCCGCGCTCTCCGGGAGGGCGAGGCGGGCCAGCCGTGGTATCGCCATGAATCTGCCGTTCGATCTCGGCGTTGAGGAGGGCTCCGAGCAGGACCCCATAGGCGGAAAGAAACAGCCACATGAGGAATACGACGATGGCGGAAAGCGAGCCGTAGGTCGCGTTATAGTCGCTGAGGTAGGCCACATAGGCCGAGAAGCCGAACGAAACGGCGATCCACAGCAATGTCGCCAGCACTGAACCGGGCGTCAGCCAGCGCCATTTGGCCGGGCGCCGGTCCGGACCATAGCGCATGATCAATGCGAAGCCGGCAGTCCCCAGGCAGATGGAGACACCCCATGCCAGTGCCTTGAACAGTGCCTGCGTCGATCCTCCCAGATAGATGCTTGTCTGCACTTGCAGCCAGGCAAAGGCACCGCCGGATACCACGCCGGTCAGCGCGATCAGAATCGCCGCCAGAGTGAGCGTTGCCGCGCGTAATGAAAGGGCTACCGTGCCGCGGGTCTCATGCTCGTCGTTGATGATATTGAGCGCGCTGATTATGCCGTTGGCCGCGCGCATGCCACCGAATATCGCAAAGAACAGGGCAATCGCCAGTGCAAGCCCGGTTACGCCTGAACTCGTCGAGACGATCCGGATTAACTGTACCTCCAGCAGATTCGCAGCTTCGGGCGGCAGGACCCCGGCGAGTTTCTCCATTTGCCTGCCGACGGTATCCACATCGCCGATGAGGCCATAGATCATCACCGTAGCGGCGATGAGTGGTGTAAGTGCCAGAAAAGTGTAGAAGGCTAGGCCCGCCGCCAACAGACCCAGTTCGTGAAACCCCGTCATCACCCAGACACGTTTGAATACTCTGCGCCAGGCTGGCCAGGGCATCGTCCAAGGCGCAGTAGCCATGGCGCCCGGCGGCAATGCAAGCGGCGGAATATCGCTTTTCTGCATAGTCCCAAGTTTGCCCGGGAACGTTCGCGGTTGCAATGCGATAGCGTTCTACGAGAGAGGTTATGCGTCCTGATCTTGAAAAGGACTGATTCAGCGCGTTTCCTATGTCTCGGCCATTCGATCATATCATGAACTATCCCGTATTCCGCCGCTGGAGCACGGGGCTGGTCGTACTTTCGGCGGGACTGGCTCTGGGGGCATCGCCATCCGCGGCGCAGGGGGCGTCAGCCATACCGCGAGCAGAAGACATGCAGGCCGATCCGCTCGATGCCGGCAAGGTTACTGTCCCGGCTCCTCCTGAAGACGCGGCTTTGCCGGAAGTCGAGCCGGTGATTCCCGACAGCGAATTCAATGCTTCGGTTCCCACTCTCGATGCGAAGGACGATCCCGAACTCGACAAGCCGCTTGAGCCAATCGAATCATTCGAGCGCAGGCTGGCCGGAGAACGACCGGAGAGCACACCGGATGCGGGGGGAACAGCGCCATTGAAAGAGATTGGTGCAACGCCGGTGCGCGATGCCGAGCTCGCGGCGCCTTTGCCGCCCATTAATCAGTTCGAAGTTGCCCCTGTCCAGTTTGCCGAAGATAAATCCGGCGCCGAAAAGGATGTGGAAGTCGCTTATACGATCGATCTGTCGGGACTGGAGGACGCCGATGAGCAGACAGATATCAGCCTGAAAGGTGAATTCAATACATTCTCCGCGCTGAACAAGGGCCACGGAAAAGCGGCGAACATCGCGATGGTACGGGCGCGGCTGACAGAAGACAGCCAGCTTTTGGAAACCATTCTCGCTTCGGAAGGGTGGTATGCGCCGACCATCCGCACACGCCTCGCTCGCTCGCGCAAGGAAGACATCAAGGGGCTTGTCGCTGCGCTTACGGTCACACCCGGGCAACGCTATGTCCTGTCGGATATCGTCATCAAAGCCGAACCGACCGATCCGCCGGATCTTATTGCCCGTAATTTTGCTCTCAAGATCGGAGAACCGATCATTGCGGACAGAGTGCAGGGAGCCGAAGCGCAAGTTGCTGTGGCCTTGCCGGAAAACGGCTATCCGTTTGCAGAAGTGGGGCACCGCGACATTTTGCTCGATCGCGATACCGGCGAAGGGATTTATACCCTGCCCGTGACAGTGGGGCCGCGCGGACGGTTCGACAGTTTCACGACCGATGGCGATACGGCCTTCAATGCCCATCATATTCGCGTGCTGGCACGGTTCAAACGCGGTGAGATCTATGACAGCCGCAAAGTAGACGATCTGCGCAAGGCGCTCGTCGCGACCAATCTGTTTCGAGCAATTTCGGTCGAACCCGTCCGCAGCGGCGAGACCGCAAGCGACGGCAGTGAGTACGTTACCCTGCATGTGCGCCAGGAAGCCGGGCCGCCGCGCACGATAGCCGGTTCGCTAGGCTACGCGGCGGGTGAGGGGATCAAGACGCAAGCAACCTGGACGCATCGTAACCTGTTTCCGCCCGAAGGCGCGTTGATCGGCCACGCGATCGTCGGCACGCAGCAGCAGGGCGCAGGTGTAACATTCCGCCGATCCAATGCCGGTAAGCGTGATCGTACCTTTGAAGCGACGGCCGAGGGATTCCACAACACATACGATGCCTATAGTGCCTACACCGGGCGTCTGGCCGCGCATATCAGCCGCGATTCCACGCCGCTTTGGCAAAAGCGCTACACGTATGGTTACGGCGTAGAATTTCTGGCGACCGCTGAAACCGACTACGATGCCGCCACAGGTGATCGAAACCGCCACACTTACTACGTGGCAGGTCTCAACGGGCAGATCGGCTTTGATACTAGTGACAATCTGCTCAATCCCACAAGGGGCTTTCGTCTGACGGCGCTGGTGCAGCCTGAAGCAACTGTGAACAAAGGGTTCGATCCCTATGTGCGGGCACGCTTCGACGCATCGACATACGTCCCCGTGAGCGCCAGCTTCGTGCTGGCCGGGCGAATGCGACTGGGTACGATCCAGGGAACGGGGCTTTTCGATATAGCGCCTTCCAGGCGGCTCTATGCGGGCGGCGGCGGCTCGGTGCGCGGCTACGCCTATCAGGGGCTGGGCGAGCAGGCGTCCGACGGCAAGCCGGTGGGTGGCCGCAGCCTGAACGAAGCTTCCGTAGAGGCGCGTTACCGTTTTGGAAATTATGGCGTGGTGGCCTTCGTTGATGCCGGACAGGCTTACCGTGAGACGATGCCGCAATTCTCTGACCTGCGCTACGGTGTAGGCCTTGGCGGGCGTTTCTATACAAATTTCGGCCCTGTTCGCCTCGACCTGGCGACGCCGATCAACCGGCGTCCCGGCGAATCGCGGATCAACGTCTATGTTTCGATCGGGCAGGCATTTTGATGACCGGGGCCGGCGATATTCGGGACCCGGCTGAGGAAGCCTTGGCGACAAGGGCGACAAGGGCGACGTTGTGGCAGCGCGCGAAAATGCGCGCGCTCAAGACAGTGGCGCTTGTCGCACTGGGCGTCGCTACGCTGGCTGTTGCAGTCATCTTCGGTATCGATACCGGTCCCGGCCATCGTTTCGTGGCGAACCAGATCGCAGGTATCAAGTTCGAGAACGGCATGCGTATCTCTGTGGGCCGGATCGAGGGATCGCTTTATGGAAGGATGACGCTGCACGATCTTTCCGTACGCGATACCAAGGGTGAGTTTCTCTTCTCACCCGAAATTGCGATCGACTGGCGGCCTTTCGCGTATCTCGATAATCATGTGGACGTGCGCAGTGCCAAAGCGAAACGCATGATCCTGCGCCGCGCGCCAGTGTTCAGAGAAACGCCGCCCAGCGATGCACCGCTTTTGCCCGATATCGACATCGATGTCGGTGCCCTGCGGATCGATCGCTTTATCGCCCAGCCGCCCGTTTCGGGCGAACGCCGCGTGGTGACGATCGATGGCAGCGCACACATCGCCGACGGGCGGGCCCAGGTGCAGATAAAAGGAGGGGCTATCGCCATCGAAGGCAAGGAAGGCGGCGATGCCTTCACGTTTACGCTCGATGCGGTTCCTGCAAAGAACCGTCTGGCCATCGATCTCGATCTGGATGCGCCGAAGAGTGGCCTTATCGCTTCGCTGAGTGGCTTGAACCAGCCATTGTTCATGAAGATCAGCGGTAAGGGAGACTGGGCGAATTGGAACGGTTCGCTCAAGGCCGAACTGGGGCAACGTGCGCTAGCCCGGCTCACCGTGACTGCCCGTGACGGCACATTTGGGGTCAAGGGGCCGACGCGGATCGCACGCCTGTTCAGTGGCCCCGCTGCTAGCCTTCTGGCGCCTGTGACCCAGGTTGATCTGGCCGCTGCGCTCGATCATCGCCGGGTGAGACTGTCCGGGATGATTTCCAGTGAAGCGTTCAATCTGACGCCTGCCGGGACCATCGATCTGGGACGCGATCGCTTCGAGGGTTTTCAACTTGCGTTCGAGCTACTCAAGCCTTCCGCTGTGGCCGCGAATATGAACGGCGCGGGCCTGCGCGCACTGATGACATCCGATGGCGCTTTTGCGACGCCTACCATTGCGTACCGCCTCAGTGCGCGACGGTTCGCAGTGAACGGAGTGGGGCTCGAAAACCTCGTCGCATACGGCTCGGCCAGCGTTGACGCGGGGCACATCACGATCCCCGTTGCAGCGAAAGTGCAACGTGTAACCGGGCTCGATACGGCGGCCGGCGGAACACTCGCCAAAGTTGCCTTGAACGGCGATCTGGCGATTAAAGAGGGCCGTGTCCTGTCGGACAACATGCGACTCCAATCAGACCGGATCGACGCAGGGCTCATTCTCGTGGCGGACATGAACAAGGGGCTCTATACCGGTGCCGTCAACGGTCGGATCGACAACTATCGCCTTGCCAGCGTCGGTGTTTTCAACATCCGTACCGGGATGGATCTCACGAGCCATGCCAAAGGCTTCGTCTTGCAGGGGAACGTGAAAGCGCAGTCGACCAAGCTGCTCAACGATAACCTTCAGACCTACCTGGGCGGCAACTTCACTGTCTCGAGCGATGTGCGCTACAGTTCCGATGGTGTCATGCGCTTGTCCGAGATCAGGCTGACGGCGCCGGATCTTCGGTTGACGAACGGGCAGGGTAACTGGTCCACGGACGGCCGTATCGCACTGACGACCAAAGGCGTGTCAGAACGCTACGGCGCGGTAGGCGTGCGTGTGACCGGAACGATCCGCGACCCCGATGCCCACGTCACAGCCGAACATCCCGGGCTGGGCATAGGCCTCGCCCATCTCGATGCCCGTGTGACAGGGGACACACACGGATACCGCCTTGTCCTGACCAGCGATACGGACTACGGCCCGCTGCAAGCGGATGTCACACTTGGCCTGGAAAAGGTGACAAGCCTCACGATCAATCGGGCCAATCTGTCCGGTGTCGTTTTTGCGGGCAGTCTTATCCAGACGTCGACAGGCCCGTTCGCAGGAACGCTGACAGCTCATGGCAATGGCGTGGGCGGTGTGCTCAAGCTTGATGCCGAGAGTAAATATCAGGCTGCCGTGTTCAACTTGCGCGCAAACCACGCTGCGTTTGATGGGCCTGCCCGGCTCATGATCGGCTCTGCCATCGTTGACGGCAAGGTGGTGCTCTACGACCAGCCTCTGCTCGTCGCCGATGCACAACTCTCCGGAACCCGGCTCGGATCGTTCGACCTTGCCGCCGGGCGTGTTCAGATCGACTACCGCAACGGACACGGCAAGGCGAAAGGGATGATCGAAGGGGTGAGCGGCATTCCTTTCCGCCTCGGCATCAATGCCGATCTGACGCCAGAACTCTGGCGCGTTGCCTTGCGGGGGCGCATGCGCGGCCAGACGATCAAGACAGAAAGTCCGGCCCGCATTGTCCCGGGGAGTGCCCGTTATGAACTGCTGCCGACGGCCGTTTCCATCGGCGGGGGCACAGCCCGGATCGCAGGTACATACGGACCTGAAACGAAGCTTCAGACTCGTCTCGAAGACATCGACATGTCAATCGTCAATGCGTTCCTGTCGGGCTACGGCGTCGGCGGAAAGGCAAACGGCAGCCTCGACTTCGAGCAGACCGGTCCCTCCGCTTTTCCGCGTGCAGATGTCCGCTTGACGCTGAACCAGGTGACCCGCACCAGCGCTTCAACGGTAAGTCAGCCTGTCGATGTCAATGTCATGGCCAGACTGCTGCCGGACGGCGGCGAAGCGCGCGCGGTGATACGGCAGCGCGGCTCGGTAATCGGTCGCCTGGTCGCAAACCTGCGCCCTCTCCCGTCCAGTGACGGTCCATGGACCTCCCGATTGGCGGAAGCGCCGCTGAGCGGAGGCATTCGTTACAATGGTCCGGCCGACACGCTGTTTTCTTTCGCAGGGCAAGGCGGGCAGACTTTATCGGGCGCAGTCGGGCTGGCCGCGGATTTTTCGTGCCGGATATCCGATCCCTGCCTGAACGGCATTCTCAAGGGTCAGAATCTGACTTACGAGAACCCGGCTTATGGTACGCGGCTCACCGACATGGATGTGTCCGGCAAGTTCACCGGCAATTCACTTGAGCTCACCTCGCTTACAGCCAAGGCCGGTAGCGGCTCTCTCAGCGCCAGCGGCAAAGTCAGTCTGGCCGCCGAAGCGGGCTATCCAATGGATATTTCGGTCACGCTGGACGATGCCCGTCTGGCCCGCAGCAATGCTCTCGCCGCAACCGCGACAGGAACGTTGCACCTGACCAAAGCGGCTGGAGAACCTGCACTTTTGAGCGGTGATCTCAAGCTCCCCGAAACGCGCTATCAGATCATTCGGGAGGGCGCCGCTCAAGTACCGCGTCTGGCAGGTGTGCGCTTCAAGCCCCGTAGCGGACCCGCACGCGTCACGGGCGATGAACCGGCTCCGGCCTTTTCCAGTGTCATGGCGCTGGCTCGTCTGGACCTGAACCTTAGTGCGCCGGATAGACTCTACGTTTCAGGGATGGGACTGGAATCGGAGTGGAGCGCGAAGTTCCATCTCGGCGGGACCACTGCTGTACCGGACATGACCGGGCGTGTGAACCTCGTTCGCGGCACGCTGGGTTTTGCCGGGCACGCGTTCAAGATCGAGGAGGGGGGCATCACGTTCACCGGAGGCCGGACCATCGATCCGACCGTGGCGATCACCGCGACCGACACGATCGAGGATGTTAACGTGAGCGTGGTTGTCACCGGTCAGGCGATGAACCCGAAAATCAGCTTCAGCTCCTCGCCCTCGCTGCCCGATGATGAAGTGCTCTCGCGCATCCTGTTCGGCAGTTCAGTGGCCAACTTGTCCGCGCTTCAAGCTGTGCAGCTGGCCAGTTCGCTCAATTCGTTGCGGGGAAGCGGCGGCGGGCTCAATCCACTCGGCAAGCTGCGCTCCGCAGCAGGCATAGACCGCCTGCGCATTCTCGGCGCGGACAAGGCGACCGGACGAGGCACTGCGCTGGCTGCAGGGCAGTATCTGACCGATGATATCTATGTAGAGCTCATTACCGATGCCCGCGGTTTCACCGCAACGCAGCTGGAAGTCAGCGTGACGAAGTGGCTCTCGGTGCTCAGTCAGGCCGGGGGATCAGGCGTCAACAGCGTCAACGTGCAGATCAAGAAGAACTATTGATGACGATACGGTCTATCCTGTTCACGCTGATGCTGGCCCCAGCGCTCGGCGGATGTAGCCAGCGCCAGCCGGATTTCGACACGCGCTACGAGCAGGCGAACGCCAGAATTCGGCAGGAATCCGATAGGATCGATGCGCAGATCGCAGCGACCGGGGTGCCAACGGAACCTGCCAGATAAGGGGCTGCGTTGTCGGCAGTTGGCGCTGTTCGCTCTTGCCTTCGGGCGATCCGGATAACAGCATCGGCTTTCGCACGATGACCTCGACACCGGTCGTGCCGCGCGTGAGGGCGAAGGGGCTGTCGATGCTGACGCGGGCTTCGCGAACGCTTTCCGCGAATGGCGGCTTGGCATAGACGACCCAAACTTCCCACCCGCCGGGGTCACTAACAGGTATAGCAGCCCCTTCTCATCCGCGACCTTGTAAGCTTGTTGGAAGGTTTGAGCGCCCGGATGGCGGTATCCGTCAAAGGCATGTGAGGGCCTTTTGTCATAGCCTTTATCAGCAGGCCCCCATACC
>JARROF010000110.1:0-9893 GCA_037384205.1 Novosphingobium sp.
CTGCCTGATCGACCAACTACACCGATCCGCTGTCCGGGCTCCACACGGATGTTGACCTCCCGCGGCATCGGTCGTGCGAGTGGAGAGTAAGTCCATCGAACGCATGCTGCGTTGAGCCGTTCCGCAATCGTATTTGTTTCGCCGGACGAGGAGCATTCACGATTGGCCGCAGCTATGTCTCGTTTCGAGAACGGACACGCGATCGGTTCGCGTGTCCGATTGACCGGGCCGCTGCCGCGTATCATGGTTGCCAAATGCTTAAACGACTCCTCGCTCTCTCGCCCCTGCTGCTTGCCGCCCTTCCCGCGGCTGCCGATGCACGGCCGCAGGACTATGCCGAAGGGCAGGTCTGGCAATATGCCACTCGCGCGCAGGATGCGGGTTCGCTGGTCAAGATTCAGCGGATCGAGATGAAGGATGGGCGCCCGGTCTATCATGTCAGCGTGGTCGGTGCGCATTTTGCGACAGTGCCGGAAACGGGCGTGCTGGAGCATCTGCCTGTTTCGGAGGAAACGCTCGATTCCAGCGTGACCCGGCAAGTGTCCGAACCCCAGGCTTTCGGTGATATCGCCATCGATGCGGACATCGCCGAATGGCATGCGCAACATGGTGGTGTGCTGAGCGGACCGCTGGCACAAGTGCTTAACAATGTGGATGACATGCTTTCGGCGCAGGCTGCACCGGTCCTGCGTTCGGCTTCGACCGTTCGCAGTTAGCCGCTAACGGCGAGGCGGGGCGCGGGGTTTTCTTCGCGAGGGATGCGCCTGTCAGCGGTAACGACACGGTTCTTGCCGGCTTCCTTGGCCGTATAGAGTGCGGCATCGGCAATTGGTACGATGTCTGCTGTGTTACTGGCTGTTTCCGGAACGCTGGCGACGCCGAAGGACGCGCTGATCGGGGCGCCATGCACTTCGGAGAGGCTTTCGATGCGCATGCGCAGCATCTCGGCCTTGGCTGTGGCATCTTCAACGCCGCAATCGGGCAGGATCACCATCAGTTCTTCGCCGCCGTAACGGGCAACGACATCGGAAGGCCGCAGTGCCCCTACGAGTTGCCCGGCGACATCGCGCAGAACCGCATCGCCTTTGGCATGGCCGAATGCGTCGTTGAGGCGTTTGAAGTTGTCGAGGTCTATCATCAGTATGGAAGTGGCGTTACCCGTGCGTTCGGCCAGGCTGACATAGCGTTCCAGTGCATCTTCCATGTAGCGGCGGTTGTAAAGCCCGGTCAGCGGATCGCGTAGCGACTGCGTGCGCAGCTTTTCACGCAGCGCGATGTTCGACAGGGCCAGCGACATGGAGTCGGCGAGCGCCCGGCCCACGCGGCGGATGCCCATGAGTTTATCGAAGGCGCCCTCGACATCGCACGCGAGGATGAGCAGGCCGAAAACCTGACCGCGAGCCATCATCGGGATTTCTACCGACGCGGCAGAGCCGATAGGGTGCATGCAGCACAAGGTGTTGGTGCTTGCATCGTTGATGTGCGGTTTGCCTCGTTTGAGCGCCCAGCAGTTGCCCGGAAGGATCGTGCCGGCCGGATCGAAGTCCTCCGTCTCGCTCCAGGACTTCGCAAGATCGAGACGGTCTCGCGAATTGTTGAAGACATAGAGCGCGCCGGAGTAGTCCGGCAGGAGGCGACGGGCCGTCGCCATCAGTATCGCCCCGGCATCGTCATGATCGTCGGCCGCCTGCAACATGTCCGTCATAGCGAACAGTTCTTCGATCTGGCGGCTGCTCTCGCGAGCCTGACCGAACAGATGAAGATGCTGGTACATCTCTGCAACCGCGCGTCTGCTGGAGATTATGCTCATGCCAAGGATGACGGCCGAGCCGAACAGCACAATGCCGTCTGCAGCATCCGCGGCATGGCCGGGGAGCAGGATGGCAGCGACTGCAGCCATGGCATTCAGGGCCATGACCGCATGCATGGCATGCCGGATGCCCCGGTTGTGACGATTGTCGGGGGCCAGGATTCCCTTGTTACGCACCACTTCCCATCCGTTGTGATGGCTGCGCAGGTTAGTTGAAGGAGGTTAACGGAAGGTGATTGCTTACGCAATTCACCTGAACTGGGAGGCGGCTGGTGAGTTGAACTTTATGTTGTCCATAATAAAAAAGAAGCGGACTGCGTTTTTTCAGGCCTTTGTCCGCACTTTTCCGAGGAAATCGCGTTTGCCAATTGGCAGCCCCAGATTGCGCAGAATCGCATAGGCCGTAGTCGCATGAAAGAAGAAGTTCGGCAGGGAGAAGCTGAGCAGGAAATCTTCGACAGTGAAATCCATCCGTGTCGTGCCGAACTCGAAGCGGGTGTCGTTGCCGGCGATGGCATCGAGCTCACCGGGTGTGGCGGCCCGCAAGGCCGTGATCGTGTTCGCAAGTTCCGTATGCAGCGAAGCAAAATCGGCGGGCGCGGGGTCGGGCTCCGGGCTGAATACGCCGGCTCGTACGGCCGCGACCGCGCGTGCGGAATGATGTCCCGCTTCGAAAATCTGTTTGGCGAAAGGCCACATGTCGGGCGCGAGACGCGCACCCGTTAGCGTTTCGGCAGGCAGGCTACGTGCCGTGCAATCGGCCTCGGCCCGAACCACCAGGTCCGAGAGGCTTTCCAGCGTCTGCAGGCAGGTGGCTATGAAGGCATTGTCAAGCGAAACGGTCATGGCGCTCTTCCCAGGTTATCCCGGGAAGAGCGTACGGGGCATATGACCTGCGATCAATCCGGAGGATTGGCCTTGAGCACGACGTTGCGCCCCGCGTCCTTTGCCTGGAGCAGAGCATCGTCCGCTGCCCGCAAGGCTTCGCGAGCGCCCCGAAAGGCATGGACATCGGCGACGCCGGCGGAAAGCGTGATCTGGCCGAACGGCACGTCGGTCGAGCGGTTGATGAGCCTGCGGGCGGCGATCGCCTCGCGGGCCTCATCGATCAGGGCCCAGGCTTCCTCGATCATCTTGTCGCGCAGCAGGACGACGAATTCCTCGCCGCCATGCCGGGCGACATGGCACTTTTCGTTCGTCATGGTCGCCAGCGATTGCGCCACGGTGCGCAATACCCGATCGCCTGCTTCATGACCGTGCTTGTCGTTGATGCGCTTGAACTCGTCGATATCGCAGAAGGCGACGCACAGCGGCTCGCCCTTGTCGCGCGTCGCGGCGTATTCCTGATTGTAACGCGCCTCGAAGGCGCGGCGGTTGGGCAGGCCGGTCAGGTGGTCTATTTCGGCTTCGGCCCGCGCATCGGCGAGCTGCTTTTGCAAAGTGCGTGTTTCGCGTTCCGATCGGGTCAGTTCGCGGGCCACTTCGCGCGTGCGGTCAAGCATGTGATGCGCCAGCGCCGTGATCTGTTCGATCACGTTTTCGCTGGTATCGATCGTCTCCAGATCACCGACATGCGCCTCGAGCGCGCAGTTGTAGTCGGTAGTGGCCGTGCGGGCGACGCTGGCCGTAGTCGCGAACTCTTCGATCGTTTTTTCGAGGCGCACGATCAGCGCGTGGATCTGCGCGGTGCTGTCGTCGTCGGCTTCCTCACGCATGACTTCTTCCAGCCATTCCAGCGTCAGCGGCAATCCTTCGGCGACGCGCGCGGCGGCGACGGCGGCCAGCCTCGGCTTGGTCCCGGTTACGATGTCGTGCGCCACTTCAAGCGTGAAGGGAGAAACGGGCAGGTCGTGCATCATCAGGAATTGGGAAATTTCGGCAAGCGTTTCAAGCCGCTCCCGGTTTCCTGCGTCCAGACGGTTTCCCGCGCCTGGAATGCGAGGGACTGCATCTTCAATCTCCGGAAAATCCGGAGGCGCGCCTTCGTCCAACGCTTCGGGTCTGGCTCCGCCAAAACCGAGCCAACGCATCAAGCCCCCCCGGGCCATGTTGGGATCATGTGCCGTCATGTTACGGTTAACGGCAGCGGCGGCCCAGTTTTAAGATTGACCGCTGTATAAATTGTAATGTCGGCGAAAAATTGCCTTGTTGATTACCGTTAGCATTTGAGCGGCGCTCGCAATCGGTTCATGAAAATCGTAAATATACAGTCTTGCAAGTTGACGGTCGCGGCAACGCAATCGGGTTGGGCCGGAAGAGACGTTTCGCGGTTCTGCGTTGGGTCCAGAAGCCGTTACCGGCCTTGCGGCACTTGCGCGGCAGGTCCCGGAATGTCGGGCGCAGTCACGCGGCGGGCCGTGACAATCCGGACTTCGTTTTCGAGGATGTCGCCTTTCATTACGCCGTCGCCCTTGGTGGCCGATCGCGGCATGTTCCAGATCGCGCGGACCACATCCATACCGCCTGCGACATGACCGAATGCAGCAAAGCCCGCGCCCGGGTCTTCGCCGGTATTGCCGCTGGCGGCATCGAGCGCAGGCATATCGGAGATCAGGATCATGAAATCCGCCGTCGCCGTACCGGGGGCGAAGCGTGCCATCGAGATCGTGCCCGCCTTGTGCAGGATACCGGTCTGGTTGGTTGTTTCATGCGCGACTGGCGGCAGCAGCTTGGCGCCGTCTCGTATGCCGCCTTGCAGCAGCCCGGAAGGCTCGTCGCTGTAGCGAAGATGCATGGCACGGTAAAATACCGCCCCGTCCATCCGCTTGCTGTCTACGTATTTGAGGAAGTTTGCTGTCGTAAGCGGTGCGTGTGTCTTGTCGAGATCGAGCGTGATCACGCCGGCGCTGGTGGTCAGCGCGACATAGACATGCCGGGCAGGCTCCGGAGCTTCAGCGGGAGCGATCGCCGGCGAAGCGTTCCCATCCTGTGCGGCCAGCGATGCGCCGGTACATGCAAGGCAGGCTGCCAATACGACAACCGCCCAGCCCCGCACATACCCTGCCCGCATTACTCTGAGCGCATCACGCCACGCTTCCGATCAGCGGACGCGCGGACCGCCGAAAGGCAAGGGCGGAGGAGCACGGCGAGCGCCACGCGGCAGCTGCGCCTGATAGGCCCGGCCGCAATGCTCGACGCAATAGGGGAACCCGGGGTTCACCTTCTCGCCGCAGAAGTGAAAGTCCGGTTCGCCCGGGTGGCCCATCGGCCAGCGGCAGATGCGGTCGTTGAGGTCGAGCAGGCTGGTCTTGTCCGCAATCTCCGGGCTCGGCTTGGCGGGAACCTGGCGGCGCGGCGGAGCCGGCGGGATCGGAGCCTGCTGATCGCCAGGGCCCTGACGCAGGAAACCGCCGGGGCCGACCGAGATGATGCGGGGCTGCGGCTTGGCCGGTGCTTCGGGGGCGGCGTTCGCGACAGGGGCCGGAGCGGGGGGCGCCGGGCGCGGGGCAGGAGCCGCCGGAGCCGGGGCGGCCTTGCGTTCGGGGGCAGGTGCCGGATCGGCGGCGCGAGGCGCCGGTGCTTCCGGTGCTGGCTTTGCCTTCTTGGGCGCGGCCGGGCGCGCGGGTTTTTCGTTTGCCTTGACCGGGGACGGACGCGCCTTCAGGCCAAGGCGGTGCGCCTTGCCGATCACCGCGTTGCGGCTCACACCGCCAAGCTCTTCCGCGATCTGGCTGGCGGTGGCCCCGCCTTCCCACATCTTGGTCAGCTTTTCGATACGCTCGTCAGTCCAGCTCATTCCCGTTCCATTTCCGTGTGCGGGACGAAAGAATCATCCCGAAATTCGTGCCACCCGCTTGCCTCGCAAGGCCGCAGCCGATAGTCGCCGGTCCATGGCCGATCAAACAAATTCGACCGAACTGTCGGCGCTTGCAGCGATACCGCAGCCTCGCCGCTTTCCGGCAAAGGGTGAACCCCTGATCCACCAGATCAACTGGGTGGGGCTCAAGACGCTCTATATGAAGGAGGTGAAGCGCTTCTTCAAGGTGCAGACCCAGACGATCTGGGCGCCTGCCATCACGACCATGCTGTTTCTGGTGATCTTCACCGTCGCGCTGGGGCGCGGCGGGCGGGAAGTGCTCGGCGTCAACTTCGCGACCTTCGTGGCGCCCGGCCTGATTGTGATGGGCATGATGCAGAACGCGTTCGCCAATGCCAGCTTCTCGTTCCTGTCGGGCAAGATCCAGGGCACGATCATCGATTTCCTGATGCCGCCGCTCAGCGAAGGCGAACTGATGCTGGCGATGGTTGCAGCAGCCTTGACGCGTGCCGTGCTGGTGGGACTGGTGCTGAGCGGTGCCATGCTGCTCTGGCCGGGTGTGGACTTGTCGGTCGCGCATCCCTGGGCAGTTGTATGGTTCGGCCTGATGGGAGCGGTGTTCTTGGCGCTGCTGGGGTTCCTGTCCTCGATCTGGGCGGAGAAGTTCGATCATAATGCTGCGATCACCAATTTCGTGATCGCACCGCTCTCGCTGCTGTCGGGCACGTTTTATGTGATCGACAATCTGGCACCGGCGTTCCAGACGGTCAGTCGCTTCAATCCGTTCTTCTATGTAATCTCGGGCTTCCGTTTCGGCTTTCTGGGCGCAAGCGATATCGGCGATACCAATCAGGCAGTGCTGCACGGAGCGCTCGGACTGGGCGCGGTTAACGTTGTCTTTGCGCTGATGATCTATCTGATCCTGCGTTCGGGCTGGAAGCTGAAAAGCTGATCGCCGGTTTGCTTGCTGCCGGACCGCATTTCGGACCGGAGCTGCAGCGGCTGGCGGAAAATATGATGAATACCGTTACCACGAATGAATCCTGGTCGGACGTTAACACAAATTAATCCCTCTGAGACCTAGGGATTCCTAGTGTCTCTTCCTCGAATCAGGATAATTGGCCGGGAATCCACGGCGGCGAATTTCACGCCGCATATCCTGTTGGCCGCCTTGGGCATTGCGGCAAGCATCATTGCTGTCCTGATCTGGTCGGACCGGGAAGTTGACCGGATTGCCCGGCAGCGTGACCGCGCGATCGTTTCGCTGGTTCTGGAACAGAGCGTGGATCACGTCGCTCACTCACAGGAATCCGCTACCGTTTGGGATGCTGCCGTATTGGCGCTGCGTCAGCGGCCGCTCGATATGCGCTGGATCGATCGCAATCTCGGCGCCTGGTTTCATGGCTACGCCGGTTTCGATGAAGTCTATATTCTCTCCCCTGCGAACGAGCCGCTCTATGCCATGAGGGGCGGCCATCGGACGACGCCTGAATCCTATATCGCTGTTGAGGACGTGGCGGATCGGTTGGTGGCCCGGCTTCGCCGCACCCGGAATGTCACAACGTACGCCCGCAGCGATATCACCATGCTGTCTCCCGGGCAGACGGACTTTGCCGTTTTACGCGGCCGTCCGGCGATCATAAGCGCCAAGCCGGTCGTTCCGGATACGGACGCAGTAGCCCAGTCCCCGGGGCAAGAGCCCGTGCACATCAGCGTCGTGTTCCTTGACGACAACTTTTTCTCGCGGATCGGTAGTCAGTACGGCCTTGCCAAAGCGCGGTATCAAATCGCCCCCAGCCTGGATCGGAGCGAAGCATCAGTGCCGTTGCGCACACGCAGTGGACGCACGATCGGCTATCTGGTGTGGCAGCCCTTCGCGCCCGGAAGCCAGGTGACCGAAACCGTGGGCCCCATGCTGGTGCTGGTGCTGGTGTTGTCCACGGCTGTGATATATGTGCTGGCCAGCCGCCTGGCCAAGCGAACTTTCGATCTGGAGGAAAGCCGCGAGCAGGCTCAGCATCAGGCGACGCATGACGGACTGACCGGTCTGGGCAACCGCGCCATGTTCGAAACCCGTTTCGATGAGGCGCTGTCGCGCGCACGCCGTCACGGATCGATGCTGGCGCTGCTTTACATCGATCTTGACCGGTTCAAGCAAGTCAACGACACGCTGGGGCATCCTGCCGGGGATGCGTTGATCCGGCAGGTGGCGCGGCGTCTCGTGGCCGAAGTGCGCCGCTATGATGCCGTGGCACGGCTGGGCGGCGACGAATTCGCGATCCTGATTCACGAGCCGGAGGATCGCGCGGCGATAGACCGCATCTGTCTGCGGATCGTTTCGCAGCTGGAGCAACCCTTCAACGTCTCGGGATCGCAGGCTTTCATAGGTGCGAGCATCGGCGTGGCGGTTGCGCCGGATGATGGTCTCGATCGTACCGAACTGACCCGCAAGGCGGATATCGCGCTCTATCAGGCAAAGGCTGCGGGCCGCAGCCGCTACGTCCTGTTCAGCTCCGACATGGAGGAGGCCGTGCGCACGCGTGAGACAACCGAACGCGCGCTGCGTCAGGCGCTTGCCGATTGCGATGCGCAGTTGAAGCTGCATTATCAGCCGGTGTTTTCGATGCGTACCGGCGCCATGACGGGGGTGGAGGCGCTGCTGCGCTGGCAGCACCCGGAAAAGGGGCTCATCGCTCCCGGAGCCTTTATCCCCGCTGCCGAGGAATCCGGGCTTATCGAGGTGCTGGGAGCATGGGTATTGCGGCGCGCCGCCGCCGATGCCGATGCCTGGCCGGACTTGCGGATTGCCGTCAACGTGTCGCCGGTCCAGTTGCGCAACCGCCAGTTTCCCGAGACCGTGCGCGCCATTCTGGAGGAAACCGGTCTGGCCCCCGGGCGGCTCGAGATAGAAATCACGGAGACGGCGCTTATGGCGGCATCCAGCGAAGTGTCGGCGTCACTGGAGGAATTGAGGGCGCTCGGGGTAGCCTGCGCGCTCGACGATTTCGGTACGGGCTATTCCTCGCTCAGCCACATTCGCGATATCGCCGTGGACCGGATCAAGATTGACCGGTCGTTCGTTCAGGCCGTGAACACGCCCGCCGGTGCCGGGCTGGTCGAGGCGATTGTCGGACTGGCAAGCGCGAACGGCCTGCATCTGACCGCCGAGGGGGTAGAGGACGACAGCCAGTACGCGTTCTTGCGCCAGGTGGGCTGTGATGAAGTTCAGGGCTATTTGCTGGCGCGGCCGGTGCCGGCTGCACAGATCACGCAACTGCTGGCAGAGGGGCAGCACATCCTGCCTCCGGACCATGACGGCAATCACCCGGCAGCGGCAATCTGAGGCGGTCCGTCAAACGCTGAAAAATCAGTGCAGCCGATCAGTGGGCCAAGCCGCGACGCAACTGATAGCGCCCGTTGTCGAACTCGTCGAAAATCTGCGAGAGCGAAGGGTGGTCGATCGGTCCTCCATCGCTGTCCGCCATCAGGTTCTGCTGGCTGACATAAGCGACGTAGCTCGACTCCTCATTCTCGGCGAGCAGGTGATAGTAGGGCTGCTCGCGCACGGGGCGTACGTCAATCGGGATGGACTGATACCATTCCTCGCTATTGGCGAAGACCGGATCGATATCGAAAACGACGCCGCGAAAGTCATGATGCTTGTGGCGGACCACATCCCCGATCGCGAAACGCGCGCGTGTCAACCGGGGAGCTTCGATGACCCTCCCGGCCTGAGGAGAAAAGAAGGAGGCCCTGTTCATAAGGGGCAATATAGGTTTGACGGCAATGCGAAACAAGCAAGCCGGCTGATCGATCCCCGCTTTTTCCGAAATGAGGGGCTTGGCAAGCGCGATCAACTGGGCTACCGGCGCGCTTCGCTCGACCCGGCGGATATTTCCGTTCCATTGGCGATCTCTAGCGGAGAGGTGGCAGAGAGGTCGAATGCGCCGCACTCGAAATGCGGTGTACGGGCAACCGTACCGTGGGTTCGAATCCCACCCTCTCCGCCAGCAGCCGATCCTCCCACATCCCGACCCATCTCGAAAAGGCCAGCATTCCTGCGGCTTTGCGAGGTGATTCGGGTCCTACGCCATCCCTGACAATCCACCGGTGACCGATTGGATTTGTGGGAAAAAATGTGGGAGATTCAAAGCTATGGGTAAGCTCTCAGCAACGGCGGTGAAGGCCGCTACGCGTCCCGGCAGATTGGGCGATGGCGACGGCCTGTTCCTGATCGTCCAGCCCAGCGGCTCCAAACGCTGGATGGTCCGGTTTCAGAAAAAGGGCTCCCGCCGAGACTTTGGTCTGGGCAGTGCGGCCAAGGTC
>JARROF010000111.1:0-19427 GCA_037384205.1 Novosphingobium sp.
GCCTCCTCCGACAAACGCTCCACAAAATCCAGAACCACACACAAATGATACGACGCCCCAAGCCCCCCCAGCTGCTCCAAAAACCACAAGCGCTCCTGAGACGAGGACAAGGGCGCGGTCATGCCCCCGCCACGCGGCATCGGGCCGTCCTGCGCAGTGTCGGGATCGAGCCGGCTCCAGCGGACCAGCATCGCCAGATCGCGTGTGGGCAGCCGCGCGATGCGCGTTTCCAGCGTGCGCTCAGGCGACACAGGCTTGCGCCTCCGCGCGCACGAGAAAATCGCGCACCGTCTCGAGATAGGCCGCCTCTTCCTCCAGATGCTGGAGATGGGCGCTCTCCTCGAAAACGCGCAGTTCCGATCCGGGCGTGCGCGCGTGATAGGCCGCCGTGCTCTCCGGCGTTATCTCGTCATGCCGGCCGCAGGTGTAGAGCACCGGACAACCCAGTTCGCCGAGCCGATCCTCGCGCTCGAAGCCGGCGAGATTGCCGCTCGGGGTAAACTCGGCCGGCCCCCACATGGTGTGATAAACATCCCACCCCCATTGCGCCTCGGCGCGTACAAGCGGATCGGGCCACACCGGAAGGCGACACAGATGGCGGCGGTAAAAGACGAGCGCCGCGGCCTGATAGGCGCCGGACCCGGTCTTTCCCTCCCCCTCGCACCGCTCGATCATCGCCAGCACCGCAGCGGGAAGCGCCGCCTTGAGCCGAGCCATGTCGGCGCGCACGCGATCCATGCTCAAACACGGCGACGCCAGGATCAGGCTCGCGACCCGTTCGGGATGCGCCAACGCATAATCGATCCCGAGCATCGAGCCCCAGCTATGGCCGAGCAGATGGACGGGGCCATCGCCCAACGAGTCGACCACCGCCTCCAGTTCGCGGACATAGCGTTCGATCCGCCACAGATCGGTGTCGTCCGGCCGATCGGATTCGCCGCATCCGAGCTGGTCGTAGAACAGCACCGGCCGATCCGCGGCAAGTGCCTCGAACGGCCCGAGATAGGCCGACGGACAGCCGGGCCCACCGTGCAGCAGCACCAGCGGAATCCCGTCGCCTCCCGCAACGCACCGTGTCCAGACTCGCCCGCCGGGCACGTCGACCATCCGCACGCCATCCATCTCAGGCTGCAGCCGCAAGCAGCGATGCCGAGATCAGCCGAGTGAGTTCGTCGGCGGCGCTGTCGAGCAGATAATGGCCGCCGTCGATCAACCGCACATTGCAATCGGCGGTGGTATGTTCGCGCCATCCCTCCAGTTCGTCGCGCGACACGATCGTGTCCTGCGCGCCGCCGAAGACCGTAATCGGGCAATCGAGTGGCTCCGCGACGCGATAATGATAGGTTTCGGCCATTTCGAAATCGGCGCGCAACGTCGGCTCGAGCATGGCGCGCAGTTCGGGCCGTTCGAGCACCATCGCCGGCGTACCCCCGAGCCGCTCGACCTCGGCCCAGAGCGCATCGTCGCCAAGCGCATGGATCGGCGCATCGCGATCCGGCAGATGCGGCGCGCGGCAACAGGAAACATACAGGCCCAGCATCTGCGCGCCGGGTTCGTTCCGTAACCGCTGCGCCAGCTCATAGCCGAGCAGCGAACCGGTGCAGGTGCCGAAGATTCCGAACGGCCGGTCGAGATACCCCGCAATCGCCTTGCGCACTTCCTGAAGCGCCAGCGGCATGCGCGTATAGGCCCGCTCGCCGGCACGCTGCTGGCGGCCGGGAAGCTGGATTGCACACAGCTCGACCCCCTGCGGCAGCAGACGCCCCCAGTCGAAGAAGGACGAAGCCGCGGAGCCGGCGGCGGCGATACAGAACAGCCGCACTTCCGCCAGCGAATCGGGGCGCGGACGGATGATGCAGCGATCGGACGCGGCGAACGTTTCGGTCATGCTCATTCCGCCGCCTCCGCCTGCATCGTGCCGAGATCGGCGACGGTCACGCCGCACCGGAAAGCGTCGAGCGGAACGTCTATTCCCAGTTCGCGCGCCAGCCGCGACCGTATCCGCATCGCGAGCAGTGAATGCCCGCCCAGCGCGTCGAAGCGCTGCGACCGCCCGACGCGATCCACACCCAGCCCTTCCGTCCAGATGCGCGCTATCTGTGCCTCGAGCGCGGAAAGGGGCGCGTCCCGGGCATCGTCCGCGGGCGGCACGGGAATCCGCGCATCGGGATCGGCGGCGCAGGCTTCGAGCGCGGTGCGGTAGAGCGCCGCCCACCGTGCGACTTGCCCGTCGGTGAAATCCGCCGCCTCATATTGCAGATAGGCCTGAAGCACGTTGCTATCGGGCAGCAACTCGAAATCGATCGAGATCGGAAAATCGATATCGACCGGAATATGCGCATAGGGCGCGTGGACCGGGGGCGATTCGGCGCGTTCGTCCCGCGCGCCGTGAAAATGGGTGAAGTTGAAAAAACTGTCGATCAGCGGTGCTGTTGTCTCCGTCAGACGCTGGATATCGCCCAGCGGCATCCGGCGATAGGGCGCCAGCGCCCCTTCCGCCGCGAAGGCGCGCCGGGCGAGTTCCGCCCAACTTTCCCCGCCGCGAAGGCCGATCCGGAACGGCACGGTGTTGATGAACAGGCCCAGCGCGCGATCGCCATCTTCCTGTTCGGGGCGACCGTTGACGACGAGGCCGGTGATCACGTCGGTCGTCTCCGACACCTGACCGATCACCTGGAGATGCACGGCAAACAACAGGCTCTTGAGCGGCACGCCGGCGCGATGGGCCGCAGTCTGAAGCCGGGTGCCCAGATCCTCGGGCAATTCGATGGCATGGCGGCGTGTCGCATGCGCGGTCCCCGCCGCCACCTCGCGCGGGAGCGGCGTAGGAGCAGCACCGGTCAGTGCGCGATGCCAGAAATCTCGTGCCTCGGGCGAACCGCGCGTGTCCTGCTCCAGCGCGACGAAGTCCCGGAACGCAACCGCCGGAGCGGCGGACGGCGACGGCTCGCCCAGCCGACCACGCTCATAGCGGCGACACAGTTCAGCGATCAGCAAGTGCAGGCTCCATCCGTCGAGGATGCCGTGAAATTCGGCCACCATGAGCACGAACCGGTCGGCGGCGAGGCGATATGCCGCGAGCCGCAACAGCGGCGCAGCGGCGAAATCGAACGGGCGCGCGGCCTCGTCTTCGAGCGCCTGCTGAATCGCCGCGCGCTGGGCGGCAGCGTCGGCTCCTGTGAGGTCGTGCACCGTCAACGGCGCGGTCACACCATGATGGACCAGTTGCATGGGTTCGCTGAACAAGTCGCAATCGAAGCTGGTCCGCAGAATCGTGTGGCTCTCCATGGTCTTGGCCACCGCCGCCTCGAGCGCTGCGACGTCGAGCGGCGCGAAAATCTCGTGCGCGGTTGCATTGTGATAGGCAGTGGCGCGCCCGCTCAACGCGACGTGATAGAGCATCGCCGCCTGCAGCGCCGCGAGCGGATAGGCGTCCTCCACATCATCGGGCAGGCGGGCACGATCAGCATCGCTGATCCGCGCGAAGGGCTGTTCCGACGCCACCGGCACCGGCGCCGCGGCGCCGGCCTCACCGACCAGTTCGCGTATCGTCTGGTGACGGAAGATCGCGGGCAGGCTGAAACTTAGGCCGCGTTTCTGCGCAAGCGCCTGGATCTGAATACTCCGGATCGAATCCCCCCCGATCTGGAAGAAATTCTCGTTCACGCCGACCTGATCGAGGCCCAGCACCTCGCACCAGACCCCGGCCATCAGCTGCTCCTCCCGCGTGGCGGGCGCTTCGATCGGAGTGCCGCCGTGCCGATCGCGACCAGGCAGCGGCAGCGCGGCGCGATCAACCTTGCCGTTGGCGGTGAGCGGCAGCGCCGTCAGCGCGACGAACGCCGCGGGGACAGCATAATCCGCGAGCCGATCGCTGACGAAGGCACGCAGCCCGCTCTCGGTGACGGAAGTGCCATCCGCCGCCAGCCGACCGGCATCGCCGAGCGCGGCGACATATTCGGCGCGCTGGGCATAGAGGTTAAAGCGATCGGTGCCCACAAGCAGGTCACCCTGTTCGACCCGGACGCCGAACCCCTTCGCTTCGAGCAAGTCGATCAGGATGCCGAGCCGCCCTTCGGTGGGCGTGCCGGCACCGTCATGCACTTCCATCGCGATCTGCTGAATCTTCGGCCAGTCGTCATCGTCTATCCCGGCAAGCACATCCAGCTCGGCGCGCTGCACGTCGATCTTGAGCAAGTCGATCGAATCCACGCCTTCGCGGCGGATCACGTCCGACAGGCGCACGAGCCGGCAATCCGCGACCTCTCCGGCGAAACGCTCGGCGAGCAGGGCGTCGGCATTGGCGAGCAGCGTCGCCGCCTCCTGCGATTCCGCGCCCAGATCGGCAGCCTGCTGATTGCGCAGATAGGTTTTGATAACATCGACTTCGCCCGCGGCATCGGCATAGCGCGCCTCGCCCGACATGGTCGAATAGCCGGGGTAATACGTGAAGCGCTCGCTATGCGCTTCCGACGAAAGGCCGACGGCGTGGCGCACCGCATGGGGTACATGCAACGCCAGATTGGCCTCGAGCGCGGCATGGATCGTCGGGATCGGTTCGAACGCATGGATCGTCGGCCGGGCGCAACGCTGGGCGACATAGATGGAGAACATGCCGATGTTCGCGCCGACATCGAACACCACCGCGTCGTCGGGCAGCCGGATGTCGCAGACTCCATAGGCGTGATCGACGAAAATCTCCTGATAGAGATAGTCGGTCTCGCTCGCATTGATCTGCCGGAGCGTCGGCAGCAGCGCGTCGTGCAGCGCGCCCGTGCGATTGCGCGGCACATACCAGGCGACGAGTTGCTTCCCGCCCTCACCGCCATCGATCGCGCCGACATGCACGTCGGCAACGCCCGGATGATCACGCACCACCGCCGCGATTTCTCCCGGTTCGAGGCGATAGCCGCGAATCTTCACCTGATCGTCGATCCGGTCCAGGAAGCGGAGATTCCCGACCGCATCGTACACGCCGCGATCACCGCTGCGATAAACCCGGCCCTCGCCCGCAACCTGCGCGAACGGATCGGACAGGAAACGCGCGGCGGTCTGTTCCGCATCGTCGAGATAGCCGAGCGCCACGCCCGCCCCGCCGATCAGGATTTCGCCCGGAACGCCGATCGGCACCGGCGCCAGCGCGTCATCGACCAGCCGTACGCGCACGTTGCGCAGCGGCCGGCCGATATTCGGCGCGCATCCGGCGTCGATCTGCGCAGCGGTTGCGTTCACCGTCGCTTCGGTCGGGCCGTACAGATTCCAGAAAGCGGCCGGATGCCCGGCGAGCATGGGCCAGGTCGCCGCGTCGATCGGTTCGCCGCCGACCAGTATGATCGACGGGCAGACCCCGCGCCAGTCGGCAAAGCCGGCGGCGAACAATAGCTTGAGATGCGACGGCGTGCAGTCGAGCACGTCGATCTGCAAGTCGCGAATCAGCCCGAGCAGCGCGCCCGCATCGCGCCGCGCCGCTTCGGGAATCGGCGCGAGGCAATGGCCGTTGAGCAGCTGGACGAACTGCTTGATCGCGGCATCGAACGAAAAGGGCGCGTTGACACTGACCGTGAGCGCACGATTCTCGCGATAGATGCGATCCTGCAATGCCTCGGCCAGGTTGACTGCGGAACGGTGCGTCACCACCACGCCCTTGGGCACGCCGGTCGAACCCGACGTAAAGATCACATAGGCCGGTGCGTCCGCTTCAACCAGGCGCAGTGTCGCTGCAGTGCCGGGCGCCTCTCCGTCGGCAACATCGAGAGGCAGCACGGGGCTTTCGGGCGCAACGCCAGGGGGCAGCGTACCCAGCACCGCAGCGACATCCGCCGCCGCAACCAGCTGTGCGATGCGGTGGGGCGGATTGCCGGGATCAATCGGAACGAAAGCCGCGCCGGCCTTGAGCACACCGAGCATTGCCGCGATCGTCGCGGCGCCACGCTCAGCGATCAGCGCGACACGACCGCCCGCCACTCCGATCGCCGCGAGCCGCGCCGCCACTGCATCGGCGCGACGGTCCAGCTCGCGGAAAGACAATGTCTCCTCGGCCGTGCGCACCGCCGGCGCGTCGGGCTGACCGCGCGCGACTTCGGCGAAACGTCCATGGATCGTGTCCGCGGACAGGGGCCCCTCCCCGTCATGGCTCCAGTCGTCGAGCAGGAGCCGTTCGGCCACGCCGATTCGAACGAAACCGCCAACGGGGATATCCGGCGCACGCGCGGCGACGCTCTCCACCAGTGCGTCGGCGATACGTTCGATCTGCGCGGATTCGTATCGCGCACGATCGAAGCGCAACTGCAACATGACCTCGTCCGCCCCCTCCTGCGCGTGGAGCGCGAGCGCGAAATCATCGAGCGCATCCTCGCACTCGATCCCTATGCCGGGTTCGGCGGGACGCCATGAAAAGCCGATCGCGTCGGGCCCTGCCGGCCAGCGCGCGGGATCAAAGGCCATGCGCGCCTCCTCGGCGCGCGCAACTGCATCCTCGGTT
The DNA here is from genome assembly GCA_037384205.1 of Novosphingobium sp. Classification (GTDB taxonomy): domain Bacteria; phylum Pseudomonadota; class Alphaproteobacteria; order Sphingomonadales; family Sphingomonadaceae; genus Novosphingobium. The sequence goes on from JARROF010000111.1 coordinate 6,482, forward strand.
CCGGTAACCAGCGCCGACCAGGGCTGCTCCGCCGACCAGGCGAACGGCAACGGCAAGTCGATCGTCATCGGCCCGACCCCGTCAACCAGTTCCGCAAACGGCCGTTCGTGGAAGCGCCGGTGGATCGTCAGCGCGCGGCTGTCGCCGTACCGTCCGAGCACCGCTGCCCATGCGCCGAGCAATTCGTGCTCGGCTACCGGCGCGCACCGCCGCTCGATCATATCATGGCCGCCTGCGCGCGCATCGCGTTCGAACGGCAGCCGGAGCGGACACCGCGCCTCCTCCACGCGTCGCCAGTGCTCGCGCGCCTCCAGCGCGGCATCGCTGTCGGCATTATCGTGGCACCATTCAGAGTAATGGAGATAATGGACGCCGCTCGGCTCGGGGATCGGTTCACCGGCAATTCGCGCGGCGATCGTGCGCAGGATCGCGCCAAGGCTATCGGCATCGGCCAGAATCGCAGGCGCAACGATCTGGATCAGCTGGCGGTCGCCCGGCAGATCGAGCAGCGTCGCCCATAGCAGACCGCCCGACCGCCAATCCGGATCGGGCACGGCTTCCCACAGTTCGGCGATGCGTTCGACCGCAGCTTCGTCCGCGAGGGCCGAGAGCGTCTCATGCGCCACCACGGGGTCGAGCCGATCGCCGATCACCTGCAGCGGCGCATCCATGCCGGCGAGTGTGCGAAAGGCAGCGCGCATCCCGTCATGGGCGGCGGCGATCTCCTCGATCGCCTCGGCCAGCCAGTCGGGCGTGATCGCGCTTTCGATCCGAAGGCGCGCGCGCGAAAATGCCGGCTTGCCTGCGCGCCACAGCGCTGCCTGAACCGGGGAAAGCCGGAATCCGGAAACACTCTCGAGCACATATTCTTCAGTCTCCATGTCCCGCCTCCGCTGTATAAAGGTCTGCCATTGCCACCAGGATGCGGCGCGCGCCGGAAAAGGCGTCGCGGCCATGCACCATCAGGAAGTTATCGAGGAGAAGGACGTCGCCGCGTCGCCATGCGAAGGAGAAGGCGCAGGCGTCGTAGAGCCCGCGAATCTCATCGAGCACCGCATCCTCGATCGGCGAACCGTCGCCGTAAAATGCGTTGCGCGGCAGGTTCGCGCTGCCGAGCGCGGCGCACAGAGACGCGCGCACGTCCGGCGGCAGGTTGGATTCGTGGAAGAGATGCGCGTGGTTGAACCACACCGTCTCCCCCGTGATCGGATGACGGGCCAGCGCCTGGCGTGTCTGGCGCGTGGTCAGCCGGTCACCATCGCGCCATTCCCATCGCGTGTTGCTGGCCCGGCAATAGCGCTCCACCTCCGCGCGATCCGTCGTCTGGAACGCCGATTGCCAGCTCAAGTCGACGCCCTCGCCGAAATTGCGGACATACATCACACCATGCTCGACGAAACGGCGGCGGATCGCCGGATCGAGATGCGGCGTGAATGCGCGCTCGGGAGCGACCGGCGTGCTGCCGCCCTGATCGGGCGCAACGTCGCAATAGAAGAAGATCTGGCTCGGCCAGTTATGCGAATAGGACATTTCATGGTGGAGCGGAATGCGCTGGTGGCACGCCAGTTCGGTCGAGGTGAACACCTTCGGCGCAACTTCCTCGCGCACTGCAGCGCGTTCGATATAATCGAGCAGGTCGGGCGCCATCGCCGCCGCCGCGCGAGCGAACCCCCCCGGCGTTTCGACCGCGAAATCGCGGAACAGCAACCCGCCATGGCGCGTCAGCTTCTCACGCAGATCGGCCGTGCGTGTTGCCGACCAGTTCGCCAGATCGACTCCGGGGCGCTGCGCCTCGATCAGCAATATCGGGTACTCGCCAGGGCCGAACGGGCGCTCTCGCACCAGATCGGCGGCGGCGATCCGCGTCGACCGGAGCGGCGCCGGGGCAAAGCGCATGCCGCTCATGAAAAAGCGGGCTCCTGACCAGCGGGCGCCTCGATCGATCCGGGGGCATAATCCCGGATCGGATCGGTCATCGCAGTACGGATCCTGCGTTCGCCGGTGAACGGCTCGCGACCATGCGCCACGCGCATATTGTCGAGCAGCAGTATATCGCCCCGCTGCCAGTCGAACGCCACGGTTTCGGCGTCGTAGGCAGCGCGAATTTCGTCGAGCATCGCTGCGGGAATGACGCCGCCGTCGCCGAAATAGGTATGATAGGGATAATCCGTCTCGGGCAGGCTGGCGCGTAACCCCTGCTGCACATCGGCCGGCAGCGCCGCAAGATTGAAGAAATAGCCGTGGTTGAACCACAGCCGGTCGCCCATATCCGGGTGACAGCGGATCGCTGGGCGACGCTGGCTGGTGCGCAGCCGGTCGTCTCCGATCCATTCGAACCCGATCGCCTGCGCGCGGCAGAATGCCTCGACCTCGGCGCGATCAGAAGTCTGGAACACCTCCTGCCAGGACAGGCTGATTCCGGGAATATAGTTGCGCACATAGCAAATGCCGCGCGTCTCGAACGCGGCCACCGTGGCGGGCGACAGGCGGCTGAGCACGGCGCGCGTGTCGGCGATCGGTGTGCGGCCACGATCGACAGGCGCTGTTTCGCACCAGAAGAGGATGCGCATCGGCCAGTTGAGTGTGTAGCTCTGCTCGGTATGGAGCACGATCGGCTGGTCAGGCGGATGATCGGTCGACGTATAGACGCCGGGCTCGACTTCGGTGCGCGGCGAGGAACGCTCCGAATAGCGGATCAGTCGCGGCGACAGCGCCTCGGCAAAACCGCGAAAATCGTCGATCGTCCGGGTCGCAAAGCCGCGCAGCAGCACGCCGCCCGTCTCGCGCAAATGCCGCAGGATCGCATCGCGCTCGCCACGCGCCCAATGCGCCGGATCGATCCCCGGCATCTGCGCGCGCGCGACCGCCGGAAGCGCGCCGTGCGGCAGGCCGCCCCAGCTCGCCAGCCCGCCGCGATTGATCGGGCGCAACGGTACCTGTCCCGGAAAACCGCGAAGCCCCGCCGCAGGGCGCGCGGCGCCGCGCGTGGCGAGCTGGCGCAGAGGCATGTCGGGGGCATCCAGCATACGTAGCAGCAGCTGTTGATAGCGCCGCCGCAGCCGTTCGATCTCGTCACGGCTGAACCGATCTTCGCGATAGGTCCATAGAATCCGCAGGGCGCCGGACCGCTCGTCGGCCCAGACGGTAAGCGGCAGGTGCGCGCGCCGCGGGCGGATTTCGGTCGCGATGAACCGCAAATCGCCCGCCGCTGCCGTGGCCGCCGGCGCGTTCTGGAGCCCGAACGCGATCCCCTGCCAACGCCCGTCGCCCGGCTCCGGCGCGGCCGGACGATTCACGAAACAACCGATACGTGCCTCGACGCCTTCGGAGTCACGTCCGGCAGCGGCTGTGAGCGTATCGACCCGCGCCGCGCCGCTTTCCTCGGCGATCAGCGCCTGGAACGCCGAGAGCAGCACGATGAACGGTGTCGCCCGGCTCGCCCGCGCACGCGCCTTGAGCACGGCGAGACTCTCGGGCGGGAGCATGCCGACCAGGCTGGCAGTCACGCCGCTATGCGACGGCTCGCCGCGACCGGAAGCGTTGTATGCGGGAGGCTCCGCGTACGCCGGCTCGAGCGACGGCGGCGGCGAAGCATCGGCGGCAAGCGCCGCATAGCTGTCCGCAACGTCGCGCACGAACACCGCAAGCGACCATTCGTCGAAGACGAGATGATGCGCCGCGACCAGCAGTTCGGCGCGCTCGCCAGGCATACGGGCGAGCGCGGTGCGCGCCAGCGGCGCGCTCGACACAGCGAATGGCGCTTCGGCCATTGCGACGAGCTCGGCCTCAAGCCGCTCCTCGGCATCGGCCGCATCGGTGAGGTCGAGCCGGGCGAACGGCAGCACGGCCTCATCCGCTACATCCTGATATGGCCCGCCATCGTCCGTCGAGAAGCGCGTGCGCAGCGCCGGCTGGCGCGCGACGACATGCGCCAGGCTGCGTTCGAGCAGGTCGGGCACAAGCGGTCCGTCGATGGCGATGCGCGCGGTCACGACATAGCTGGGATCGTCGGGAACGAGCTGCGCCGCGAACCACATCTGCAATTGCAGCGGCGTGAGCGACGCACGCCCCGCCGGGCGCGCTGCGATGGCCGGAGCCCGGCACGCCTGCCCCGCGAGGCCGGCGAGCGAACGCGGCGTCGCCTCGTCGAACAGCGCCGACAGAGAAAGCTCCAGCCCAAAATCGCGCGCAAGCCGCGCGCGAAGCCTTACGGCGAGCAGCGAATCGCCGCCCTGATCGACGAAGCTCCTGTCCGGCACGACGGAGCGCCCGAGCACATCGGCGAAAAGCCCGAGCATTGCCGCCTCGCGATCGGTCGCACCCGACGGCTGCACCATGTCAGGGTTGGCATGGGGCCATATCGGCGCCGGCAGCCGCTTGCGCTCGCGCTTGCCGTTCAGGCTGCGTGGAATCCCCGGCACGTTCATGAACAGCGCCGGCACCATCCATGACGGAAGCTTGGCGGCAAGACCGGCGCGCAACGCGTCCGCATCGGCCGCGCCAACAACATAGCCGACCAGCGCGGGCAGCCCGCCGGGGCCATCGGCGACAGTGACCGCGCAGTCAGCAACGCCAGGCAGCAGGCCCAGCGCCTGCTCAATCTCGCCCAGTTCGATACGGCGGCCATGGACCTTCACCTGATCGTCCAGCCTGCCGAAATAGCGCAGCTGACCATCGGCCCGCCAACAGACGCGGTCGCCGGTGCGATACATGCGCGCGCGCGAATCTCCAGCGAAGCGGTCGGGCAGGAAGCGCTCCGAAGTCTGATCGGGACGACCGCGATACCCGCGCGCCAGCCCGGCCCCGGCGAGATAGAGTTCGCCGGGCTCGCCCTCTCCACACAGCGCGCCGTCATCGCCGACGACATAGGCGCGCGTGCCAGGCAGCGGCCACCCGATCGGCGGCGCTTCATCAGCGGCAGGATCGACTTCGGCCCAGGTCGAATAGACCGTGTCCTCGGTCGGGCCGTAAAGATTGAGAATGCGCGTTGCACCGGCCGTGCCGAGTTGCCTCGCAAGCTGAGCCGGAAACGCCTCGCCCGCCAGCGCGATCGTAAGCCCGGCCAGCGGCAGCGCCTCGGCGGCGACCAGCTCCGCCATCGCCGATGGCACCGTGTTGATCACGCGCACCGCGTCGCGGAAGGGCAATTCGGGCAGCGCCAGCACGTCTTCGGCGAGCAGCACCCGACCGCAGGAAGCAAGCGGCACGAACAGTTCAAACACCGACAGATCGAAACAGACCGAAGTCGAGGCGAGCATGCCGCCACGCTCTTCCGCGGAAAATGCCGCCATTGCCCAGTCGATCAGCGCCGCGACGCTGCCATGCGTGACCTCGACCCCCTTGCCGCGATACACCCGGCGGAAGCGCAACGCGGCTATGCGACAGCACCAGCGACGCACCGCTGTCGGCGACCATGAAGCCCAGCCGGTCGAGAGGATAGCGCGGATCGAGCGGGACGTAGGCCGCGCCGCTCGCCATCACGCCAAGCAGCGCCGCCACCAGATCGCCATCGCGCGGCATCGCCACGCCGACGCATGCGCCGGGGCCAATGCCATGTCGCGCACGCAGCACCCCGGCGATACGACGCGCTCGGTCGAACAGCGCGCCATAGCACAGCGTCCCGCCGTTCCATCGCAGCGCCTCGCGCTCGGGCTCGGTCGTGGCCACCGCCACGAACCGGGCCCAGAGCGTCGCGGCCCCTGGCTCGCCGGGGCTCTCCGGCAAGATGCGCGCCTCCATCCGATTGCCTCGCGGGACGCTCAGATCTGACGCCAGAGCGTCGTCGCAGTCGACCAGCCCTCGTTCGAGATCCACAGGAAGCTGCCGCCCAGCGCCGAACCTTCGCCAGTCGCGGCGAGGCGATGCACGACATGTTCGGAATCGAACTCGATGCACTGAAGCAGATGCGGATCGACATAGAGCCGCAGCCGCCCCGGCTCGGGCGATTGACCGATATAGCCGAACATCCCGGTGACCGAAGGAAGCTCGCCGCCGTCCCCGGCCAGCTTGACGATCCAATCGTCATACCAGTCTTTGAATTTATCTGATGTTTTCTGCTTGCTACTTGACTCCGACGAGGACGGCCCCTTCGAGATTTCAGACGATTCCGCCATGATACTTCTCCGTTATTGGGGGAAACCATGAATTTAGGAACAAAAAAAGATAAAAACTCCAAAACTTATCATTTTTGCACTCGCACCGGATGATACAAGATCAATTCCGACACGACTCGACCTTGCGCCGGATATTATCCACATCGACATTCAACTCAATCCGAAATATCAAAAGGCATAAATTACACCCTGTACAGGCAGGAATGGTCACATTAATGCCATCTACACCCTACAACCTTCCTGAATGCGTCGCATTTTGTGCAACTTTGATTCCAGTCGATTCCACCGATTACGAGGAATTATTTGGACCAATTTGGTGTAATTCCGAATTTATTGAAGGAGCGGTTTTGAAAAGACGCGTGCAATATCTCGCGGGCCGCTGGTGCGCACGGGAGGCAATGCGCCGGTTGGGGCATCCGCCCACCCCGATCGCGCGCGATCATCAAGGGCGACCGTGCTGGCCAAACGGAGTCACGGGTTCGATCACGCATAGCGATACGCTCGCGGCGGCGGCCGTTGCGCGGACACGGGACATGGAGGCGCTGGGCATCGATTGCGAAGCGCTGCTCGACACGGCGGTCGCGCGGGAAATCGCCGGGTTGGTCGCGGCCCCGGACGAGATCACGCGAGCCACTGCGATCGGCCCCGATAATGCCGCCGGAATAAGCCTGATCTTCTCGGCCAAAGAGGCATTGTACAAATGCCTCAACCCGATCGTCCGCCGCTTCTTCGACCATCGCGAAGCGGAACTGGTCGAGGTCGACGCAGCGGTCGGCCGTTTCCTGATCCGGCTGCTCGTCGATCTCGATACGCGCTTCCGCGCCGGCCGCGTGTTCGAAGGCAGTTTCGGCATCGGCGACGGGCATGTCCACACGACGATCGCATTACCGCGCTGAGGAAAGGGCAAGATATGACGAAACCCGAAACCGACTATAGCCAGTTCGCGGCGCTCGACATCCGCGTCGGCACGATTCTGCGAGTCGCCCCGGCCGAAACGCGCAAGCCGACATGGCGCATGCACATCGATTTCGGGCCCGAAATCGGTGAGCGCGTGTCCTGCGGCGCCTATACCAACTATCGCGCCGAGGAGATGGTAGGGAAGCGCGTGATCGCGGTGGTCAATTTCCCGCCGCGCCGCATGGGGCCCGAAACCTCCGAAGTGCTCGTACTCGGCGTCGCCGCACCGGACGGAAACGGCACCATCTTCCTCACGATCGACAAGGATGCCCCCGATGGCTCCGAAACCTTCTGAACGCTCCCACGCCGCCGCTGTCCGGATCGAATGGCAGACCGTCCTGCCCGCTCCGGTGATTTCGGTCGCTGCGACTCCGGCGATGTCGCGCATCGTCGCAGCCTGTGTCGACGGGCGCGGCCATGCGCTCGACGCGACCGGCGCGCCGCTATGGGTCTTTGCCACCGACAAGGAGCTCTGGGCCGCGGCCTGCGCGGCCGACGGCGCTACGATCGCTTTCGGCTCGGCCTCGTGGAATCCGGCGGACGGCGCCGTCCATCTGCTCGACGGTGGCGGGAATGAAATCGCCCGTTTCGAACTGGGCATGCCGGTCTGGGGCCTGGCCTTCGATCGAACCGGCACACGGCTCGCCGCCGCCAGCTGGGGCAATGAATGCCGCCTCTACGAACAGGATCAGGGGCATTGGCGGGAGACGCACCGGATCGGGCTTGAGGGCGCCGGTGCGTACGGGGTGCGCTGGATCGGCGAATCGATCCTCGCCGTCGTGTGCTACGGGCGCGGCGTCGCGATCTACAACGCCGTCGGCGAGGCGCTTGCCGACTATGCCTGCGACACTGTCGGCTATAACATCGCGGCCGACGCCAGCGGCAATCTGCTGGTGGGCAGCAGCAAGCCCCTGCTCGTCGGCATCTCCCGCTCCGGCCAGCTTATCGCGCGGCCCGTCGCCGGCGGATCGCGCGCGCTCGCCGCCGTCGCCACGCTCGACGACGGCAGCCTGCACTTCGCCGGTGGCTTCGACGGCCGCGTGCGCGCGCTGACCCCGTCCGGAACGCGGCTCTGGGAGATCGACCTGACCGGCGAGATCTGGTCGTGCGCGGCAACGCCTTCGGGAAAACAGCTCGTCGTGGGCGCCGGCGACGGCGCCGTGACGCTGCTGGCGAACGACGTCGGCGTCGACGTGCTGCGCGAACTGGACGCACGCGCCGGCGAACTGGAGCGCGACTGCGCCAACCTGCCTCCGGTGTCGGCCTATCGCGCCTTTCTCGACGTCGCGGCGCGCCATGGCCTCTATCGCTATGCACTTGATTTTCTGGAGGAAGAAAGCGGAGCCGGACGGATCGATGAAACCACGCACGCCGCACTGATCGAGCATTTGGGCGATGCTTGCCCGGACGGGCATGGCGATTGCCCGGCGATCAGCTATGAACGCGGGCGCCACAGGCAGCGCGACGGGCGGCCCTGGGAGGCAGCGGCAATGTTCCTTCAGGCGGCGCGATCGCCCGCGCTGCGGCTACAGGCCTATTCGGCGGCAGCCGGCGAGTTTCAGCGCGCCGGACACCAGGCAGCGGCGCTCGCCTGCTTCCGGCGCGCGCGCGAACCCTCTTTCACCGCCGACGACCTGCGGCTGGTCTACACGCTCGCGCGCACTTTCGAGAGCAAGGGCGAACTGGCGGTGGCACGCGACCATCTCGACACGATCCTGGTGCAGGACCCGCAGTATCGCGATGTCGCCTCGCGGCTGGGGCAGGTACGCGGATCGATGGCGAATGGTGCCGGCACGCCGCCGGACTATGAAGGGTTCAACGTCCATCTGCTCGGCCCCGACGGCCCGGGGGCGGAGGTCGACCCGCGACTGCATGCGGTGGTGGCGGCACGGGCGCGCGAAATGTCAGTGAGCGATTGCGAACGCGCCGGCCATGTCGCGGTGATGGAACAGCTGTTCGCCAGTGGCGCACTGACGCCCCGCGCGGCGGTGAACGACGTGACCTACGACACCAGTGCCTATGTCAAATATGATTTCCTGCTGCCTGAGGACGACGTCAAGAAGAAGCTCGAGGCCGTCAATCTGATCGGGCTGGTAAAACGCGTCGAGGGCGCCCGCGCGACGCTCGACGTCGGCACGGCGACGGGGCGCTATCCGGGCATTTTGCAGGGGCTGGGCTATCGCGCGCACGGCATCGACATCAGCGCGGAGGCGATCGCCTATGCCCGTTCCAAATTTCCGCCGGACGCCTGCCCCGACCTTCGCGTCGGTGACGTGCGGCAACTTCCCTATTCCGATGCGCAGTTCGATTTCGTATCCTGCATGATGGGCACTTTCTACCACATCCCGCTGGGGGACCAGGCGCGCGCGCTTGCCGAAATGGCGCGGGTGTGCCGGCCTGGCGGAATCGTCGCGATCTCGACCTGGGACCTCGAATGCCCGCACCAGACCTTTCTCAGCATGTACAGCGTCAAGGAAGAGGAGCTGATCGTACGCAATTCGCGCAGCGTCACGGAACTGGAAATGCTGTTTCGCGAAACGGGATTCGACGAGGTCGGCGCGATCCGGATAGGGCTTGTACCCGATACGATCAGCTATGATCTGGGCATCGAGACGCTCGATCAGACCGGCCTGCGCCGATTGCTTGAAATCGACATGGCTGCGCGCGCGGCGACTCCGAAAAAGCACGGGCAGATGTTCATCGCCCATGGCCGTGTGGTATAAGATACGGATGAAACTTCCCCCTTTTCTGCTCGACCGCTGGCTCGCCGACCATGAGTTCACTTCACCGCCGATAGGCTGCAATCTCGCTTCGAGTACCGGTCCGACATGGCGGCTGAACGATCTGCTCGCCCTGAGCGGAAACGGCACGGACGCGCTTGCCGAAACCGCACTCAGCTATGCCCCGCCGATGGGTGCGCCGGACCTGCGCGAGGCGATCGGCGCGTTCCTGAACGTCGATCCCGAATGGGTGACTGTGACGACCGGCGCGTCCGAAGCACTATCGATTCTCCTGTGCCTTGCCGCCGAACCCGGCGCGACGATAGCGGCGCCAGCTCCCGGCTATCCGGCAGTGGACGTGCTCGCGCGCGCTTGGGGCATGGAGGTGCGTCGCTATGCTCTGACGCGCGCGACCCGGTTCCTGCAAGACTCGACGACAGTGCTTGCGGCCGTCGACGATACGACCCGGTTGGCGCTGGTCGCCTCGCCCCATAATCCGACGGGCTCGGTGATGCCGCGCAGCGAGATGGAGGCGCTCGCGGCAGCGCTCGCCGAACGCGATGTGCCCCTGGTGGCCGACGAAGTATATCATCCGCTCCATTTCGGCGCTGCGGCGCAATCGGTCGCCGATCTGCCCAACGCCGTGGCAGTCGGGGACATGTCGAAGGCGCTTTCCCTGCCGGGATTGCGGATCGGCTGGATTGTCGATCGCGACGCGGCGCGGCGCGAGCGGATCATCGATGCGCGCAGCTATTTCACCATTTCCGGATCCCCGCTGACCGAACGGATCGCGACGCTGGCGCTCGACGCGCGCAGCGCGCTGCTCGACCGGCTGACCCGCACCGCCGATGCTAATCTCGTCACGCTTGAAACATGGATAGCGGATCAGGACCAACTCGACTGGGAACGGCCCGCAGGCGGGCCGATCGCCTTTCCCTGGTTCCGCGACGGACGCGATACCCGCCATTTCTGCGAACGGCTGGCGGCGCGCGGCGTCCTGCTGGCGCCGGGCGATTGCTTCGAGATGCCGGCGCATTTCCGGATCGGCCTCGGCGCGCAACCCGAACTGTTCCGCGAAGCGCTGGCGATCATGGCGCAGACGTTGAGCGAGGCCCCGGTCTGTTAAGTCCTCCCGCCTTGCCCGGCCGACACCCGGCGCCGAAACAGCTACGCATGATGTGATGGCCGATGCCCGTGATCCTTGAAAGCTGAACGCCGGGATCCTTAAAAGCTGAACGAATGTCGGGCGTCATCCAGCTTCTGCCGGCAGCGGCGGTCTCAGCCATCCCTCCGATCGCGGTAGCCGGGAGGGACTCAACCGGTCGTCGCAACGCTGCCTGGCTGAAGCCGATGGCGATGCACCGAAGGATTGCCACGGGCCGGATTGCGGCTAGAAGGATGTTCGCCCTGCGAATACACACGCGGGGCACAGATCGCGCCGGTGCCCCGAAAGGGGCTTAAACGGGAACACGGTGAGGAGGAGCCTTGCGCCGATCCGAATCCGAGGCTGTCCCTGCAACTGTAAGCGGCGAGCGCGATGCATACCGTTTCTCCTGGAACAAGGGGAAGCAGCCACTGGGCCGGACGCAGAATCATGCGAGGCCTGGGAAGGCATGCATCAAGCGATGACCCGCGAGCCAGGAGACCTGCCGGCGTCTGGTCGCTCTTGCTGTGGCCCAGGGGTTGGCGGCGGCACGGTGAATTCCGTCTGAGCGACGCATGAGCCGTCGGAAACGACCGGGCGCCCCCGTGGCGCGCGGCACCGGACCGGCTGTGTCGCAATATGCCGGAGTACGCATTCCCATGAGAACAATCGCAATGTACACCAGCCCGCTGGCCCTGGAACTGGCCGCGACGCCTTGCCGCGCCAGCACCGCCGATACGCGCGAAGACCCTGGTGAACAAAAAGAAGCCATCGTCGTCTTCGGTCGTGGCGAGGACAAGATCGGCATCGCCCATGCGGCCAGCGAGGGCAGCCTGAGCAGCGTAAGTGGAGTGAGCGGCGCCGACCTGCTGGTACGGGTGGCCGAACTGCTTGAGGCCGTGCCCGGTATGGCAGCCGCGCAACATTCGGGCAGCGGCAAGGCCAACCCGTATTTGCTGCACGGCTTCAATCTCGATCACGGTTCGAACTTCACGACGTATATCGACGGTGTGCAGATGAGCTTCCGCCCGCACGGGCATGGCCAGGGCTACCTCGACCTCAACGGACTGATCCCCGAAGTGGCGGCGCGCGCGGATTTCCGCAAAAACCCCTACCGCGCCGACGGGGGCGACATGGCGCTGACCGGGGCCGCCGCCATGACCATGTTCGACCAGCCAACCTGGCGCGGCAACGCCTGTGCCCCATTCTACGACGGGTCGATGTTCTCGAACCCGACTTATACCGAAGTCGACGGCAGCAATGCCCGGGTCCGCCCGTTCGACAAGCGCTGGGCGCCGGGACTGACCGGGCAGAAAATCCGGCCGAACGCGGCCCGTTTGCGGCTGATCGGCGGGCTGTACGCTGGTCAATACCGCTGTTGCGTCACCGCGCGCGATGCCGCCGCGGCGGCCCCGGGCGAAGGACACGGAACGGCGTGGCTCGTTTCGCCCAGGGCGTCGGTGTCGTGGGCGGCCAGTTCCCGGTGCGAACTCCATGCCAACCGGGGCCACGGTTTCCATTCCCACATCGCTTGCCATTACGAGTCCCCTGTCCCTGCGGTCGATAGCGGCGGGCCCGTGGAAGGGCGACTGGGTCGGGTGGCCGAGCCGCGCACCATGCGCTTCGGCGCCCAGGGCACGTTCTGATGGCCGCCCTTGCCAATGCACCGCAATCGACCGGCGCCCGATCGCGCCTGCGGCGCAGGATCACGGTCATATTAGCCGCGCTGGTTCTCGCCAACGCGGGAGTGTGGGCCTGGGCCTTCAGTCTGTTTCACGCCCAGCCGGTCATGCTCGGCACCGCGCTGCTGGCATGGGGGCTGGGGCTGCGCCATGCCGTCGATGCCGATCACATCGCCGCCATTGACAACGTTACGCGCAAGATGATGCAGGACGGCAAGCGGCCGATCTCGGTCGGCCTATGGTTTGCGATCGGGCACTCGGGCATCATCGGCATCGCTTCTGCCACCATTGCCCTGACCACCAGCGCGCTCGCCCGGCTAGACGCCTTCA
>JARROF010000112.1:0-12685 GCA_037384205.1 Novosphingobium sp.
GCTCATAGTGGGCACCCTGCAGGACTGGCTTGTGGTCAAACTGGGGACATACATGCAAGGCAAGCTGCAGCAGGCGGCTTTCATGCCGCAGGGGCGCTGAATCAGCTCCCAGCGCTTCTGCCGAACCGCAACGGCGAGGCCGATTCGATCGCGGAGGGGCACATGTGCCCCTCCGCGATCATATAAAGATATCTTTATATTTGCCTCGAGTGCCCGGAGTGGGTAGGGAGCGTGCATTGCTGGTGCCGCGTGTGATCCCGTCTTGCGCGGGGCGTGGCACCTTTTCGTAAACTACCCAGGAGTTCGCGCCCGTGGCCAACGCCCAGACCGCTGCACACGATTACGTCATCGCCGATATCTCGCTTGCCGATTTCGGCCGCACCGAAATCGCCATTGCCGAGACCGAAATGCCCGGCCTGATGGCCCTGCGCGAGGAATTCGGTCCGTCGCAGCCGCTCAAGGGCGCGCGCATCACCGGCTCGTTGCACATGACGATCCAGACGGCGGTTCTGATCGAGACCCTGGTCGCGCTGGGCGCTGAAGTGCGCTGGGCCACCTGCAACATCTTCTCCACGCAGGATCATGCCGCTGCCGCCATCGCCGCGCAGGGTATCCCTGTTTACGCGATCAAGGGCGAAAGTCTGTCCGACTACTGGGACTATGTCGGCAAGATCTTCGATTGGGGGGACGACCAGACCGCCAACATGATCCTCGACGACGGTGGCGATGCCACCATGTTCGCACTGTGGGGCGCGCGTGTCGAGGCGGGCGAAGAGCTGTTCGAGCCGTCCAACGCCGAAGAGATCGAATTCTGCCGCGCACTCAAGACCTTCCTCAAGGCAAAGCCTGGTTACCTCTCGCGCTCGGTCAATGCGATCAGGGGCGTCTCGGAAGAGACCACCACGGGCGTTCACCGCCTCTATCACCTCGCCAAGGACGGCAAGCTGCCGTTCCCCGCGATCAACGTGAACGACTCCGTCACCAAGTCGAAGTTCGACAATCTCTACGGTTGCCGCGAATCGCTGGTCGACGCGATCCGCCGCGCAACCGACGTCATGCTGGCCGGCAAGGTCGCCTGCGTCGCCGGTTTCGGGGATGTCGGGAAGGGCTCTGCCGCCTCGCTGCGCCAGGGCGGTGCGCGCGTGATGGTCACCGAAGTCGATCCGATCTGCGCGCTGCAGGCGGCCATGGAAGGCTATGAAGTCGTCACCATGGAAGAGGCCGTGAAGCGCTGCGACATCTTCGTGACCGCCACCGGCAACGAAAGCGTGATCACCGGCGAGCACATGGAGCAGATGAACGATAAGGCGATCGTCTGTAACATCGGCCACTTCGACTCCGAGATCCAGATTTCGGCGCTCGACAATTACGACTGGAAGGAAGTGAAGCCGGGCACCGATCTGGTGACTTTCCCGGACGGCAAGCAGATCATCGTGCTGGCCAAGGGCCGTCTGGTGAACCTGGGCTGCGCCACGGGCCACCCCAGTTTCGTCATGAGCTCCAGCTTCACCAACCAGACGCTGGCGCAGATCGAACTGTTCACCAAAAACGATGACTACGAGAACAAGGTCTACGTCCTGCCCAAACACCTCGACGAGAAGGTGGCCGCGCTGCATCTCGAAAAGCTGGGCGTGAAGCTTACCAAGCTTTCGCAGCGTCAGGCCGACTACATCGGTGTGCCGCAGAAAGGCCCGTTCAAGCCGGATCATTACCGCTACTGATCGCAGGATCGTGCCCGCTGCGGTGGGCACGGCTGCAAAGAAAGGCCCGGGGCAGCGCAGGCTTGCCCCGGGCCTTTTCATTTCTGCCGGGGAGAAGCCTGCGTCCGACCTTGGTTTAGCGCATCGTGCCGTGGATTGTGCGAAGTTCATGGGTTGCGCCCATTGTCATGGCGCTTTGCTGGCACCATAGCCGGATGCAATGGAACTCGAACGCTTCCTGCCCATACTGATCGGAGTACTGCTTGGCGCCTGGACGCTGGTGGCGGCATGGGTCGTGCTGGCGGCGCGCGCGCGCGAAAAGCGGACGGAAAGTCACTTGCGCTCGGCCCGGCGGCTCGCCCGCATGGTGGAAGAATCGCCGGCTCTGCCGCTGCTGGTTCGCTCCGACGGGCGAATCGAGGCCAGCTCGCGTCTGGCGCAATGGCTGGGGCTTGACGCGATGCCGCAATATCTCTCCGAACTCGACGGAGGAGGGCGCGGTCTGCCTGCGGAGAAGCTGACCGAACTGACCGAGGCCGTGCGCCGCTGCCAGAAAACGGCCGCACCGTTCCGCATGGTGATGACGCCGGAAGGTTCGACCCGCAGCCTTGCACTGCGCGGCCATCTGGCGGACCCGCAAGTTTCGCCGGGCGGGGCCGCGCTTGTGTGGATCTTCGATTTCAGCGACAGCGAAAGCGAACTGGCTCGCCTGCGAGAGGAGGCCGCACGGGCTCAGGGAGACTTTCACGCCCTCGTTTCGTTGATCGAAGCCGCCCCGATGCCGATGTGGTTTCGGCGGCCTGACGGTGAGATACAACTTGTCAATTCGGCCTATGTCCTGGCGGTCGGTGCGGCCAGTGCCGAGGCAGTGGTTGTGAACGGGGTGGAACTGATCGAAACGGTCGATGGTCTCACGCCCGCGCAAGTCGCCCGAAAGGCGGTCGAAAAAGGCGCGCCGATCGAGAGGGTTGTGCACACGACTATCGATGGGCAGCGCCGTGCCCTGCGGGTCAGCGATCTGCCTCTGGGTGAGGACGGCATTGCCGGTTACGCGGTGGATATTGAGGACATGGAGGAAATGTCCCGCTCCTTCAAAGCCTTCCGCGATGCGCAGCGCTCGATGCTCGATCAGCTTTCCGCCGGGGTCGCCCAGTTTGATCACAAGCGGCGCCTGACGTTCGCCAACCAGCCGTTCCAGCGCCTGTTCCATTTGTCCGCGCGCGCCTTGCAGGATCAGCCGGCGTTTGAACGTCTGCTCGATGCGGCGCGCGATGCCGGACGAGTGCCCGAGGTTCGCGACTTTCCGGTTTGGCGTCGCGAGCGCGCGGCATGGTTCGCATCGGGCGATACGCATGAGGAGGCGTGGTCGCTGGCGGACGGCACGCACTTGCGCATCGTCGCCCAGCCGGTGCCGGACGGTGGTCTGCTGATGGTGGTGGAGGACCGCACGGAGCAATTGCGCCTTTCCGCTATTCGGGACACCCTGCTGCGTACACGTACCGCGACGTTCGACAGTCTGTTTGAATCGATAGCCGTCTTCGCTCCCGATGGCCGGATGCAATTGTGGAATCGCCGTTTCGCCGCCGATTGGGGGCTCGACAGCGACTTCCTCGATACGCATCCGCATATCGAAAGCCTGCTCAAGAAAATTGCCTCGCGGCTCAAGCGTCCGGTCGAAGCGGAGACGGTGGGCACGGCCGTGCGCGCGGCGACGCTCGATCGCACGCAGAAGGGCGGCCGGATCATGCTGGCGGACGGGCGCATGCTGGAATTTGCCGGAGTCCCGCTGCCCGACGGCAATGGCCTGCTCGCCGTGCTCGACATCACCGACTCGCAGAAGGTTGAGGATGCCCTGCGTGAAAGCAATGCGGCGCTGATCGAGGCGGATGCGATCAAGACGCGCTTTCTGGCGCATATGAGCTATGAACTGCGCAATCCGCTCAATTCGATCGGCGGGTTTGCCGAAATGCTGGAACATGGCCTTGGCGGCGATCTGAGTGAGGCCGGCAGGGACTATGTCACCTCAATCCTCCAGGCCTCTGCCCAACTGGGCGAACATATCGACAGTCTGCTCGATCTGTCGCAAAGCGAGGCCGGAATGCTGCCGCTCAAACGCGAAGACATCGATGTCATGCCGTTTTTGCGCGCCCTTGCCGAGGAACGCGCGGCGCGGCTGGAGAAAGCGGGGCTGACGCTGGACCTGCGCGCCAGCGGGCTGATGCGGCCGCTTTCGGCGGATCGTCGCCGGCTTGCCCGGGCGATAGGGCACCTTGTCGACAATGCCATGACTGCAAGTCCGCGCGGAGGCCGCATCCTGCTGCAGGTCTCCCGCCGCAAGGCGGACGGGGAGGACCTTGTTCAGATCCTCGTGCAGGACAAGGGCAAGGGGATGGACAGCCGCAGCCTTGCCCGTGCGCTCGAAGGGATGAAAGTCAGCCCTGACGGCAAGCGGGTGGAGCGCCGCCAGGGCCTCGGCCTGCCGCTCGCCCGGCAGTTGGTGGAGGCTCATGGCGGTACGCTGAGGCTGGTCTCCGAGCCGGGGCAGGGTACCAGCGCGATTGTGGAGCTGCCATGAATATCGAGCTTCGCGACCTGCCCGCCATGGACCGCCTGGGCCGCGCCATTGCCGATGCCTTGCGTCCGGGCGATGTCGTTGCGCTGTCCGGCGGGCTGGGTGCAGGCAAGACCACGCTCGCCCGCGCGATCATTGCCGGGCTGGGGCATCGGGGCGAAGTGCCTTCGCCCAGCTTCGCGATTATTGAACTCTACGATCCGCCGGCGGTGCGCCTGCCGCTGGTCCATGCCGATTTCTACCGGCTTGCGCGGCCGGAAGAGGCCGAGGAGATCGGTCTCGACGATTACCGGAACGGCGCCGCGCTGATTGCCGAGTGGCCGGATCATGCCGGTGGTTTCGTGCATGAGCCGGGATGCCTCTCGGTTGCGCTGGAAGTTTTGAATGACGGCCGGGTGGCCATTGTCGAAGGCGGGGCCGATTGGCTAGGGCGAATGCCACTATGACAGTGATTCCGTCCGATCTGCCCGCCGATCTCGATCCGTTTCTGGCCCGTGCGGGCTGGGGAGCCGCTGCGGTGGAGGCTCTGCCCGGCGATGCCTCATTCCGGCGCTATTTTCGCATTCGCAAGGCTTCCGGCGAAACGGCCATGCTGATGGATGCGCCGCCGCCCAACGAAGACCCTGGCCCCTTTTTGCGCGCGGCGCGCTGGCTTGATGCCAATGGCATGCGGGCGCCGCGTATCTTGACAGAGGATGCCACGCGCGGGCTCGTGCTGCTGGAGGATTTCGGCGTTGCGCGTATGCGGGACTATCTGGACCAGTGGCCGGACGACGAAGAGGTGATCTACAAGGGGGCGGTCAACGCCCTGGTGCATTTGCACGATCTGCCGCCGGGGCCGTTTCTCGACTATTCGATGAGCGAATATCAGCGCGAAACGCGGCTGTTTATTGACTGGTACTGCTTGGCTCGCAATCTTTACGTCGATGTTCCCGGGTTCGTCGCCGCGTGGGAGAAAGTGCTGAGCGATCTGCTGCCGCGTCAGCGCCCCGGTGTCACGGTGCTGCGCGACTATCACGCCGAGAACATCATGCTTCTGGGTGCGCTGGAAAAGCAGGGCCTGCTTGATTTTCAGGATGCGCTGGTAGGCCATCCGGCTTACGATCTGGTTTCGCTTCTGCAGGATGCGCGGCGCGATGTCTCTCCGCAGATCGAAGCAAAGATGCTCGATCACTACCTGCGCGCCACGCTCGCCGAGCCGGAGCTGTTCCGGGCCGACTATGCGCGGCTTGGCGCCCAGCGCAACATCAAGATCATCGGCATTTTCGTGCGGCTGTGGCAGCGCGACGGCAAGCCGCGCTATCTGGACCTGATCCCGCGCGTCTGGGCGCTGCTCGAACGCGATCTCGCGCATCCCGCGCTCGCGCCCGTGGCGGCATGGTTCGATGCCAACATTCCCGCCGATCTGCGCGCGGCCCATGGGGGACCCTTCCCAGCATGACCGGAAAACCTCTCGCCAGCGATACAGCGATGATCCTGGCTGCCGGGCTGGGCAAGCGCATGCGCCCGCTCACCGCCACCCAGCCCAAGCCGCTGGTGCGCGTGGCGGGCAAGTCGCTGATCGACCATGCGCTGGACAAGCTGGAAAGCGCGGGCATCGCCAAGGCCGTTGTCAACGTGCACTATCTGGCCGATGCGCTGGAAGGGCACTTCCATGTCCGCACCCGCGCGCCGAAGATCGCGATTTCGGATGAGCGCGAGCAGTTGCTCGATACCGGTGGCGGGATGGTCAAGGCCGCGCCGTTGCTGCCCGATCCGTTCTTCTGCCTCAATAGCGACAACATCTGGCTGGACGGCCCGAGCAATGTGTTCAGCGAACTCTCGCAGGCGTGGAATCCTGAACGGATGGATGCCCTGCTGCTGGTCGTGCCTCACACGCGCGCGCTCAACCATCGCGGTGCAGGCGATTTCCACCTTGATGCCGAAGGCCGTATCACGCGCCGCAAGCGGGGTTACGTTGCCCCCTTCATCTACATGGGCGTCCAGATTGTGTCGCACCGGTTGCTGCGCGATGCGCCCGAAGGGGCGTTCTCGACGAATGTCCTGTGGAACCGCGCGATCGAGGAAGGGCGCCTTTACGGCGTTTCGCACATGGGCCTGTGGTGCGAGGTGGGTGAACCGGCCGCGATCAAGCCGACCGAGGAATGGCTGACCCGTGCCTGAGAGGGTCGGGCCCAGCGTATATTCCATCGCCGCCCATCGCGGTTTTGCCGATGCCCTGGTGGCCGGACTGGTCCCGCGCTACGCCGAACCCGATCTGGGCCTGGCCCGTCTGACGCTGCTGCTGCCGAGCCGCCGCACCGTGCGCACGGTGACGGAGGCGTTCGTGCGGCATTCCCGGCCCCATGCGTCTTCGGGGCTGTTGCTGCCGCGCATGGCGGTGGTGGGTGATCTCGATCTGGACGAGACGCTGGGGCCGCTGCTCGATCCGCTGGGCGCCGCCGATATTCCGCCCGCCGCCGATGCCACGCGCCGCTGGCTGCGTCTCGCGCATTATCTGCGCGAAGTGGAAGGCGACAAGGCGGGCAAGGGCGCGGCCCTGCTGCGCCGGGCATGGGAAATCGGCCGCACCATGGATCGCCTGCTGGTCGAAGGCATCGCGCCGGTCGACCTGATGTCGGAAAAGGTGGTCGGTCTCGTCGGCGATCTCGCCGGGCATTGGAGCGACAACACCCGCACGTTCCTGATGGTGCAGCAATACTGGATTGCGGAACTGGCCGGGCGCGGGGAAATCGACGCGCCGGAGCGCCGCAACCGCCTGTTTGAACAAGCCGCGCGCCGCTGGAGCGGGGAACCGCCGCCGCATCCGGTGGTGGCCGCCGGCGTGACCAGCGCGTCCCCCGCCCTGGCCAAATTGCTGCGGGTGGTGAGCGAACTGGAACGCGGCAGTGTGATCCTGCCGGATCTCGATCTGGCGCTGGCGCCCGAGGTCTGGGAGGAACTCGGCACCGCGGGCGCACCGGCTGAAAAGGACGATCCGCCCTTTGGCCGCCACGACGCGGTGACGCACCCGCAATATCACCTCAAGCTGCTGCTCAACCGTATGGGCATTGCCCGTGAGGAAGTGCAGCCTTGGCACCGCTCCGGTCTCTCCGCCGCGCCGCCGGTGCGCAGCAAGGTGATTTCCAACCTGTTCCTGCCGCCGCGCGCTTCGGCGGCCTGGGTGGACTTGAAGGCCGAGCACCGCCGCCTGCCGGGCGTGCGGCTGATGGAAAGTGCGCATCCCGGCGAAGAGGCGCAGGCAATCGCGGTGCTGATCCGCGAGGCGCTGGAGGTGCCCGAACGCCGCGTCGCGCTGATCTCGCCGGACCGGGGGCTGGCCGCGCGGGTAGTGTCGCACCTGCAGCGCTGGGGCATCGCGGCGGACGATACCGCAGGCCGCCCGCTGCCGCAGACCGCGGCGGGGCGCCTGCTGCTGTTGCTGGCCGAAGTGCTCGCCGATCAGGCCGCGCCGGTGCCGCTGATCGCGCTGCTGGTCCATCCGCTGGCGGGCGGCGGGGAAGGGCGCCCGCAATGGCTGGAAAATGCCCGCAAGCTCGATCTGGCCTTGCGCGGGCCGCGTCCGGCCGCCGGTCTGGAACCGCTTGCCGGGATCGCGGAAGAGCACAAGCTGGGCGAGTGGTGGCGCGGGGTCGAAACGATCCTCTCGCCCTTGTTCGCATTTGGCGAAAGCGAGCCGTTCACGCGCCTGCTCGGCGTGCTGGCGGATGCGGCGGAGGCCTTGTGCGGCGAGGCGGTCTGGGCTGGGCCGGATGGCCGGGCGCTCGGCGCCTTCGTCGAGGAACTGCGCGAAGCGGCCGAAGCGGCCGGAACCCTGCTCGATCCGCGCGAACTGCACGCGGTGCTGCGCGATGCGATGGACCGCGTATCGGTGCGTCCGCCCTGGGGCGGCCATCCGCGCGTGGCGATCTACGGTCTGCTCGAAGCCCGGATGAGCCGCGCCGATCTCGTCATCTGCGGCGGTCTGGCGGAAGGGGTATGGCCGGCATCGCCATCGCAGGATTCGCTGCTGCCGCCCGCCGTGCTGCGCGCGCTGGGCGTGCCCGGCGCCGATTTCCGCATCGGTCTTGCCGCGCATGACCTTGCCGCCGCGCTGGGCGCGCCCGAAGTGGTGCTGAGCTGGGCACAGCGGGACGAGGGCGGGCCGGTGATCCCTTCGCGCTTCGTGCTGCGCGTGCGGGCGATGCTTGGCGATCAGGCCGCGCGCCATGAGGAGAAGGAAACCCTTCGCCTGGCCCGGATGCTCGACGATGCCGCCCGGGTTCCCCCGCACCCGCGCCCCCAGCCCATGCCGTCGGCCGAGGAGCGCAAGGTGGATGTGTCCGTCACCGGGCTCGACCGTCTGCGCGGCGATCCGTACCAGTTCTATGCCAATGCCATTCTCGGCCTGCGCAGCCTCGATCCGCTCGATGCCGAGCCGAGCGCGGCGTGGAAAGGGGAAGTCGCGCACCTCATCATGCAGCGCTGGCACGAGGCGGGCGAGCCGCCGGGCGGGCTTCACGCCATCGCCCAGCAGGTGCTCGCCGACGAGAACGCCCACCCGCTGATGCGTGTGCTGTGGTGGCCGCGCCTTGCCGCCGCGCTGGAGACGTTCGAGCGCATGATCCTGGAGGCCAAGGCCGAAGGCCGCCGGGTGCTCGGCGTCGAGCAATGGGGCGACATGCGCTACCGCGACGTGCGCATCCACGGCCGCGCCGACCGCATCGACCGCAAGGCGGACGGCACGCTGGCGGTGGTCGATTACAAGACCGGCCAGCCCCCCTCGGGCAAGCGCGTGGAGGAAGGCTTTGCATTGCAATTGGGGCTCATCGGCCTGATTGCCGAGGCGAACGGCTTCAAGGGCATCGACGGCGAAGTGACCGGCTTCGAATACTGGTCCATGGCCAAGGCCAAGGACGGCACAATGGGCTATCAGTTCGAACCGGTGCTGGAAGGCCGCAAGAAATCCGGCCTGCCGCGCGAGGAATTCCTGCCGACGAGCGAATTCTTCCTCAACGATGCGCTCGATCGCTGGATTCTGGGCACCGAGCCGTTCACCGCGCGGCTCAATCCCGAACTTGGCAGCTATGCCGATTACGACCAGCTCATGCGGCTCGACGAATGGCTGACGACGCTGGGTGATACTGGGGGCGGCACTGAGGGTGGAACCGGCGCGGAGGATACGGCATGAGCGGCGCGGCGACGGTCCATCCGCTGCACGGCAACCAGCGCCTCGCTGTCGATCCGCGCGAGACGGTGTGGCTGTCCGCCTCGGCGGGCACCGGCAAGACGCAGGTGCTGTCCTCCCGCGTGCTGCGGCTGTTGCTGCAGCCGGGGGTGGAGCCCTCGCAGATCCTCTGCCTGACTTTCACCAAGGCGGGGGCCACCGAAATGGCCGCGCGTATCAACGGCACGCTGGCCGAATGGGTGCGGCTCAGCGATCCGGACTTGTTCCTGCGGCTCGATGCCATCGGCGCACCTGCCGATCCCGATACCCTGGCTCATGCCCGCACGTTGTTTGCCGCCGTGCTCGATTGCCCCGGCGGCGGGCTGCGCATCGATACCATCCACGCCTTCTCGCAATGGCTGCTGGCGACATTTCCGCTGGAAGCGGACCTGATCCCCGGCAGCCGCCCGATGGAAGACCGCGAGCGTGTGCTGCTGGCGCGGCAGGTGCTGGCCGACCTGCTGATCCATGCCGAAAGCGATCCGCTGGGCGACCCGCAATTGCTGCGCGCGGTGGAGGAACTCTCGCTGCGCCATGGCCCCGATGCCGTGACCGCCTTCCTGCTGCGCTGCGCCTCCGCGCGCGAGGCATGGATCGGGCCGGGAAGCTGGCAGCCGGGTGACATGCGCCGCAACGTGCTGCGCCTGCTCGGCCTGCCGGGCGATGCCGATGCGGACTGGCTGGCGGCCATGTGCGACGACGACGCATTCGACACCCGCTCGCTGCGCCGCTGCATGGAAATAAACCATGAATGGGGCACCAAGACCGGGCTGGGCGCGGTCGATGCCATCAGCGAATGGCTGCTGGGCGATCCTGCGCAGCGGCTGGAAAGCATCGATGCGCTGGCCAGCGTGTTCCTGACGCAAAAGGGCCTGCCCAAGGCGAGCACTTCGCAGGAAAAGCTCGACCCTGCCTATGCCGATCATGCCGCGCGCGTGGTCGAGTGCATCGCGCGCGTACGCGCCGCCGCCGCGCTGCTGGCGCTGGCGGAGCGTCTGGTTCCGGCGCTGCGCCTGGGCCGGGCCTTTGCACTCGCCTGGGACGAGGCCAAGCAGCGCGAAGGGCTCATCGATTTCGACGATCAGATCCGCCGCGCCGCCGATCTGCTGGGCCGCAAGGATCAGGCCGACTGGATCCGCTACAAGCTGGACCGCCGCTTCGATCACATTCTGGTGGACGAGGCGCAGGATACCAATGCCGCGCAGTGGGACATCATCTTCGCCATGGCCGAGGAGTTCTGGGCAGGCCTTGGCCAGCGCGGCGATGCGATGCGCACGCTCTTCGTGGTGGGGGATTACAAGCAGGCGATCTTCCGCTTTCAGGGCACCAGCCCGGAGAACTTCCGCCGTGCGGCCGACAGGGTGCGCCGCGAGATGCTGCTGGCGGCGGAGAACGCGGAAATGCTGCGCAGCAACGAGCGCGCGCGCAAGCTGATCGAACTCGGGCTGGACCGCAGCTTCCGCACCGCGCAGCATGTCCTCGATTTCGTTGACCGCGCGATTGCCGGGATCGGCCCCGCCAGTTTCGGTCTCGATCACGAGCCCGGGCGCCATGAAGGGCAGGACCGCCCCGGCTACGTCGGCCTGTGGCAGCCGGTCAGCGAAACCGGGCAGGACGCCGAGGAGGACGAGGATCAGGAAGAAGGCACTGCCCAGACCTGGCTCTCGCGCCCGGACCGGCGGATGGCGGACAATATCGCGCGGCAGGTCAAGACGTGGCTCGATCCGCTGGGGCCGGGCTTCACGCTGGTCAAGGACCAGCCGCGCCGGGCCACGGCGGGCGACATCATGGTGCTGGTGCGCCAGCGCAAGGAGCTGGCCGGGCTGATCGTCGCGCGGCTGCACGCGGCAGGCGTGCCGGTGGCGGGTGTCGACCGGCTGCGCCTGGGCGCGCCGCTGGCGGTGAAAGACCTTGTCGCCGCGCTGCGCTTTGCGGTGCAGCCGTGGGACGATCTCAATCTCGCCAGCCTGCTGGTTTCGCCGTTGGTAGGCTGGAGCCAGGCGCAGTTGCTGAAGCACGGCTATCGCCCGAAGCACACGCGCCTGTGGGATCACTTGCGCCGTTCGCGGGAAAGCGGCGCGGCCGCGGCGGTGCAGCAGTTGACCGGGCTGCTCGCGCTCGCCGACTACGAGCCGCCGCAGGAATTGCTGCACTGGCTGCTGGTGGGGCCGTGGCAGGCGCGGCGCAAGCTGGTCGCCCGGCTCGGCACCGAGGCGAACGACCCGATCGACGAGCTGATCAATGCCGCCAAGGCCTATGTCGCCACCGATACGCCCAGTCTGGCCGGGTTCCTCGCCTGGTTCGATGCCGGGGACGGCGAGCTGAAGCGCGAGGCGGACAATGCCGCGGGGCTGGTACGGGTGATGACAGTGCATGGCTCGAAGGGCCTGCAGGCGCCGATCGTCATCCTCGCCGATGCCACCGGCAATCCCGAGAGCGCGCGCGAACGCGGTCTCGACCTGCCCGATCCGGCGAACGAGGCCCGCGCGATCCCGCTGCCGCCGCTGTCCCGCGAGGAAAAGCAGGGCCGCATCGCCCGGCATATCGAGGCCAACCGGCAGGCCGACGAGGAGGAGCACTGGCGCCTGCTCTATGTTGCCATGACCCGCGCCGAGGAAGCGCTGTTCGTGGGCGGGGCGCTCAGCCGCCGGGACAAGGACGGGCCGCCGCCCAAGAGCTGGTACGCCCGCCTGCGCGAACTGTTCCCGCCCGAAGCGGAGATCGCGGACGCCGTCTGGGGCACCCGCTGCGAACACGGCCCGTTTCCCGCGCCGGGTCCGGCCGGGACCGGCGCCCCCGAACTGCCGCTGCGCGAGCCGCTGCTGCCGTGGCTCCAGCGCGGCCCCCCCGCCGAACCCCGGCCGCCGCGCCCGCTGGCGCCTTCCGCATTGGGTGAGGAAGACGCGCCCGATCCGCCGTTCCCGCCCGGGGCCGGCCGCGCCGCCGCGCGCCGGGGCACGCTGGTACACAAGCTGCTGGAGCGCCTGCCGGCCGTGGAGAACGCCGCGCGGGAGGACAGCGGCCGCATCTGGCTGGCCCGCAATGCCGCCGATCTGGCCGAGGCGGAGCGCGCTTCGATGCTGGCCACGGCGCTGGACGTGTTGGGGAACCCGGACTGGGCGGATCTCTTCGCGCCGGGCAGTCTGGCCGAAGTGCCCGTGGCGGCGGTCGTCGGCGGGCAGGTCGTAGCAGGCACGATCGACCGGC
>JARROF010000113.1:0-34697 GCA_037384205.1 Novosphingobium sp.
CACCTGCTGGGCGCGAAGCCTGTGTGGGATACGGCATCCGAACGCGTGACCGGCACCGAGATCCTCCCGCTGGCTCTGCTCGACCGGCCGCGCATCGACGTGACCCTGCGCGTGTCCGGGCTGTTCCGCGATGCCTTCCCCACCCTGCCGGCGCTGTTCGGTCAGGCGGTTCGTGCGCTGGCGCAGCGCGACGAAGAGCCGGAATGGAACCCGTTCGCGGGCGCGCCCGCCAGCCCGCGGGTCTATGGCCCGCAGCCCGGCAGCTATGGGCTCGGCATGGGATCGTCGGCCCAGACTTACACCGACGAAGCGCGTCGTGCGGCGGGCGAAGCCTGGCTTGCCGCATCGGACCATGCGCTCGACGCGCCCGAGGCACGGGCCGATCGCGCCGGGATCAGCCAGCGCGTCGCCCGGGCCGACGCCTTCGTCCACCTGCAGGATCTGGCCGAAACCGACATCCTGCTGGCGGCCGATTATGCCGCGCACGAGGCGGGTTTTGCCGCCGCGCAGGCGACAACCGGGGGCAAGGCGGCGCTCTATCACCTCGACAACCGTGATCCCGAACGCCCGGTGGCCCGCGCGCTGCGCGAGGAGATCGCCCGCGTGGTGCGCGCCCGCGCCGCCAATCCGCGCTGGATCGCGGGCATGATGCGCCACGGCTTTCGCGGCGGAGCGGAACTCGCCGCCACGCTCGATCACCTTGGCGCCTTTGCCCATCTTTCCGGGAACGTGCCGCCGCAACTGTTCGATCTCTATTGGGATGCGACCCTGGGCGAAGCCGACGTGCGCGCCTTCCTCGAACGTGAAAATCCCGCCGCGCTGGCCGCGATGGAAGCGCGCTTCGCCGCGCTTCATGCCGCCGGCCTGTGGCCCACGCGGCGCAATTCGATCCTGGCCGGCCTGGTCATGACATCGAGCCCGGAGGACGCGGCATGAGCGGCTTCATCGTCAAGGGCTGGTGTCCCTGCGCATGGCGGCCGATGGAAACCGGCGACGGGCTGCTGATGCGCGTGAAGCCGCGCCTGTCCCGGCTAACCCGCGCGCAGGGGCTGGCGCTGTGCGAACTTGCAGCCCGGTTCGGCAATGGCATCATCGATATCTCGCGCCGGGCCCATCTGCAGATCCGGGGGGTTGCCGAAACCGACAGCCCAGCTCTTCTCGCAGAGCTGCTGGCGCTCGACCTTGTCGACGCCGGCCCGCGCATGGAACGATTGCGCAATGTCCTGATCGCCCCTGATTGGACCGAGGGCGATGACACCCATCGCATCGCTTGCGATCTCTTCGGCCGGCTCGATCGCTTGCCGGACCTGCCCGGCAAGGCGGGTTTCGTCATCGACGCGGGCGCAGCCCCGGTGCTGATCGGGGAATCGGGCGATTTCCGAGTGGAGCGCGGCGCAGACGGCGGCCTGATTCTGCGCGCCGACGGGCGGTCCGCCGGAGCCGCGGCCCCCAGGGGCGGGGAAGCCGACATGCTGATCGCACTGGCACACTGGTTTTGCGAAAGCGGCGGTCCGGCAAAGGGGCGGATGAAGCGCCACGATGCCCCCCTGCCGGACTGGGCCGCCGGGACAGCGGCGCCAGCTGCAGGGCGCGTTCGCATCCGGCCCGGACCGCTGACGCTCGGTGCCGCGCCCGCCACCGCGCACGGCGTTGCGTTCGGTCAGGTCGAGGCAGAAGTGCTCGCAGGCGCGCTCGCCGATCCCGGCGTGGCGGCCTTGCGCATCACGCCGTGGCGGGTCGTGGTGATAGAGGGCGCGCGGCAGGGCGCAGTGGCAGGGTTGATCGCGGATGCGGCCGATCCGCTGCTCGATGCTTATGCCTGCCCGGGTGCTCCGGCCTGCCCGCAGGCGAGCGTTGCCACGCGCGATCTGGCGCGGCTGCTGGCGCCTGCCGTGCCCGGCACGCTCCACGTGTCCGGCTGCGCCAAGGGCTGCGCCTTTCCGCAACCCGCCGAAACTGTCCTTACCGGCCGCGACGGCCGCTTCGATCTGGCCCGCCATGCCCGCGCCGGATCGCCTGCCCAACTCACGGACCTCTCACCCGCCGAGGTCCTTGCGCATCTTGGAGTGGCCTGATGCCCCATGCCTATGAAACATCCGGCGCGGCGATCTATCGCCAGTCATTCGCCATGATCCGCGCCGAAGCCGATCTTGCACGCTTTTCCGCAGAGGAAGAGCCGGTGGCCGTGCGGATGATCCACGCCGCCGGGATGGTCGACCTTGCCCGGCATATCCACTTCTCCGCCGGGTTTGCCGAGACAGCTCGCGCCGCGCTGGCGGCAGGCGCGCCGATCCTGTGCGATGCCCGCATGGTGTCGGAGGGAATCACCCGCGCCCGCATGTCAGCGGAAAATGCGGTACTGTGCACGCTTCACAACACCGAAGTGCCGGCGCTGGCGGAAGCGATGGCCAACACCCGTTCCGCTGCCGCGCTCGAGCTGTGGCGGCCGCATCTGGCCGGAGCGGTCGTCGCCATTGGCAATGCGCCGACCGCGCTGTTCCACCTGCTCAACATGCTTGAGGACCCGGGCTGCCCGCGCCCTGCGGCGATCATCGGTTGTCCGGTCGGCTTTGTCGGCGCGGCGGAATCCAAGGATGCCCTTTGGGAGGCCCGACCCGCGCCCTGCTGCATCGTGAAGGGCCGGCCTGGCGGCAGCGCCATCACCGTCGCGGCGGTCAACGCGCTGGCGAGCCGCGCGGAATGAGCGCCGTGATTACCAGGACCGGCACGATCCACGGCGTGGGCCTTGGCCCCGGCGCGCCGGATCTGCTGAGCGTCCGGGCCGACCGTCTGGTGTGCGCAACCCGCCACATCGCCTATTTCCGCAAGGCCGGCCGCCCCGGGCAGGCGCGGCGCATCGCCGATGGCATGCTGCGCGACGATGCGGTGGAAATCGCGATGGAATATCCCGTCACGACCGAGATCCCGGTGTCGGACCCCCGCTATAACCAGTACCTTTCGGCCTTCTACGCCGAATGCGCCGAACGTCTGGCGGCCTTGGCCCGCGCCGGGGAAGACGTGGTGGTGCTGTGCGAGGGTGATCCGTTCTTCTACGGCTCGTTCATGCACCTCCACAGCCGACTGGCCGGGATCGTCCCGGTTCAGGTCGTACCCGGCATCACGGGCATGGCCGGCGCCTGGCATGCCACCAACATCCCGATCACCTGGGGTGACGACGTGCTGACCGTTGCCATGGCGACCCTGCCCGAAGCCGAACTGACCCGCCGCATTCGCGATACCGACGCGCTGGTGGTGATGAAGATCGGCCGTAACCTCCCCAAGCTGCGCCGCGCGGTGGCGGCTGCTGGCCGTGAAGAGGACGCCTTTCTGGTGGAATACGCGGCCATGCCGTCACAGCGCGTCACGCCGCTTGCCCAGGCGGCCGAGGTGACGCCCTACTTCTCGATCCTGCTGATCCATGGCCAGGGGCGGCGGCCATGACGGATGCCGCAAAGGATGGCTGGCTGGCGATCGCTGGCCTTGGGCCGGGCGATGATGCCCTGATCACGCCCGCAGTGAGCACCGCGCTGGCGCAGGCGACTGACGTGATCGGTTATATCCCCTATGTCGCCCGGATTGCCCCGCGAGAGGGGCTGATGCTGCACGCTTCGGGCAATCGCGTGGAACTCGATCGAGCGACCCTGGCGCTCGACCTCGCCGCGCGGGGCCGCAAGGTGGTGGTCGTCTCCTCTGGCGATCCCGGCGTCTTCGCCATGGCCTCGGCCGTGTTCGAGGCGCTGGAGGCGGGCGGTCCGGCGTGGCGGGATGTGGATATCCGGGTCATGCCCGGCATTACCGCGATGCTGGCGGCCAGCGCCCGCGCCGGGGCGCCGCTGGGCCACGATTTCTGCGCGATCAACCTGTCGGACAATCTGAAGCCGTGGCCGGTGATCGAAAAGCGCCTGCGGCTGGCCGCAGAGGCCGATTTCGCCATGGCGTTCTACAACCCTCGCTCGCGGTCCCGCCCCGAAGGCTTTGCCCGGGCGCTGGCCGTGCTTCGGGAAGCCTGCGGCGATGCGCGTCCGGTCCTGTTCGCTCGCGCGGTGTCCACTGCCGGGGAAGAGCTGCGGATCGTCCCGCTGGACAAGGCTCTGCCCGAGATGGCCGACATGCGCACGATGGTGATCGTGGGGTCCAGCCGGACCCGGATCCTCGACCGGGCCCTCGGCCCCGTGCTCTACACCCCCCGTTCCGTTCCCAAAGCAACGGCATGACCCAGCCAGGCCAGAACCTCGTCCGGGCGATGCACCTCGCGGCGTTCCGCGATGAACGGCCGGTCGATCATCAGTACCGGCAGGCCCAGCTCGCGCGCGGCAATCACTTTGGCCTCGGCGCCCTTGCCGCCGGCATTCTTGCTGACGACCAGATCGATGCCATGCCGTTGCAGCAAGGCGCGATCGCCTTCCACGGTAAAGGGGCCCCGATCGACCACCAGGCTGTGACGCGGCAAGGGTGGCGGCTGGGCGGGCCGGTCGACGAAGCGCAGGAGGTAATCGTGCTGCGGCTGTGCGGCAAAGGCGGCAACGTGCATCCGGCCCAGCGCCAGCAGGATGCGGCGGGGCGGCACGG
The DNA here is from genome assembly GCA_037384205.1 of Novosphingobium sp. Taxonomy (GTDB): domain Bacteria; phylum Pseudomonadota; class Alphaproteobacteria; order Sphingomonadales; family Sphingomonadaceae; genus Novosphingobium. The sequence continues at coordinate 4,570 of JARROF010000113.1, forward strand.
ACAGTGCGGCAACCGCGCTTGCGATATCGGCAACGCAGGTCCAGCGATCGCCCTCCACGGGCTGCCATTCGGCCCGCGTCAGCGCGATGTACGGCACCCCGGTCTGCCGGGCTGCGGCGATGGCATTGGCGCTCATCGTCGCGGCGAAAGGGTGCGTCGCGTCGACCAGATGGGTGATGCCCGCCTCTTGCAGGTAGCGGGCCAGGCCATCCGGCCCACCAAACCCGCCGATGCGCGTCGAGACCGGCTGTTCACGTGGATGTTCGGTGCGGCCGGCATAACTGAGTGTGGCCGCAATGCCGCGTTCCGCCAGCATGCGCGCCAGCGCGCTCGCTTCGGTAGTGCCGCCAAGCACGAGGACATCTGGCATGGCTGATCCGCTTTCCGAACGCTGGTTGACGATCATCGGCATCGGCGAGAACGGCACGGACGGGTTGATCGGGGCAGCCCGCGCGGCGCTGGCCGATGCAGAGCTGGTGATGGGACCGCCGCGCCACCTGTCGCTGCTGGGGCCACTTAATTGCCCGACGATCGAATGGCCAGTGCCTTTCATCGACGGGATCGCCCGGTTGCTGGACCATCGCGGCAGGCGGGTCGTCGTACTGGCTTCGGGCGATCCCTTCTGGTTCGGTGCGGGCAGCAGCATCAGCCGCCATCTGGAGCGGGGCGAATGGACCGTACACGCGGCCCCTTCCACCTTCACCCTTGCGGCGGGACAGCTCGGCTGGGCGATACAGGATTGCGCCTGCCTTGGCCTGCACGCCGCGCCGATCGGGCAGCTTCGCCGGCACCTTGTTCCCGGTCGGCGGATCATTGCCCTTCTGCGGGATGGCCCGGCCGTGCGCGACCTGGCAGACTATCTCGTCGCGCGGGGCTTCGGCCAGTCGATGCTGCACGTGATGGAGGCGCTGGGCGGCCCCCGCGCGCGCCTGCGCGGAACCCGCGCCGAAGACTATGGGCTTGATGACGTCACCCATCCGGTGGCGGTCGGCCTTGCGGTGGAAGGGGACGGGCGCGTCATGCCCGTCGCATCGGGGCTGCCCGACGATCTTTTCGAATCCGACGGGCAAATGACCAAGCACCCGGTGCGCGCGCTGACGCTATCGGCGCTGGCCCCGCGCCCCGGCGAAACCTTATGGGACATCGGCGCGGGGTCGGGTTCGATCGGCATCGAATGGCTGCTGGCCCATCCTGCGAATGCCGCCACTGCAGTGGAGGCGGACCCGGTCCGCGCCGCTCGGGCGGCGGCCAATGCCGCCGCGCTGGGGGTGGAACGGTTGCGCGTGATCGAAGGTCGCGCGCCTGATTGTCTGCCCGAAAGCCCACTGCCCGATGCGGTCTTCATCGGCGGCGGGCTGTCTGCCCCCTTGCTGGAGGCATTGTGGGCGCGCTTTCCCGCGGGGACCCGGCTGGTCGCCAACGCGGTGACGCTGGAATCGGAAAGCCTGCTGGCCCGCTGGCATGGCAGCAAGGGCGGCACGCTGCTGCGCATCGCGCTCGCCGATGCAAGCCCCATCGGCAGCCGCCACGGCTGGAAGGCCCGCTATCCGGTGGTGCAATGGAGCGTGACGCTGTGATCGTCGCGGGTTTCGGGTTCCGCGCGGGAGCGCCTCCGGAATCGCTGCGCGCGGCACTGGCCCTGGCGCTGGCGCAGCGCGACGTGCCTCCGGTCACCCATCTCGCCACGGCGCAGGACAAGTCTGCCGCGCTCGACCCGCTCGGGCAGGCGCTGGGCTTGCCGCTGGTGCCGGTTTCTGCCGAAGCGATCGCAGCCGCCCGGACGATCACCCAGGGCGACGCCAGCCGCCGGGCACGCGGCACCGGGAGTCTTTCCGAAGCGGCGGCGTTGGCCGCCGCNNCGGCCCCGGTGCCCGCCTGCTGTGCACCCGCCAGATTTCCCCTGACCGCCTGGCGACCTGCGCCATCGCCCAGGGAACCAGAGCATGACCGTACATTTCATCGGCGCGGGCCCGGGCGCGCCCGACCTGCTGACCCTGCGTGGCCGCGACCTGATTGCGGCCAGCCCGGTCTGCCTCTATGCCGGATCGCTCATCCCGGCAGCCGTGCTGGACCACTGCCCCGCAGGTGCGCGGATCGTGAACACCGCGCCGATGGCGCTGGACGACATCGTGACCGAGATCGCCAGCGCCCACGCGGCTGGACACGATATTGCGCGACTTCATTCGGGCGACCTGTCAGTCTGGTCGGCAATGGGGGAGCAGCTGCGCCGGCTGCGGGCGCTGGACATTCCTTTCACCGTGACGCCCGGCGTACCCGCTTTCGCCGCCGCCGCCGCGGCGCTTGAAACGGAACTGACGCTGCCCGAACTGGGGCAGTCGCTGGTACTGACCCGAACCCCGGGGCGCGCCAGCACGATGCCGCCGCGCGAAAGCCTGACGAACTTCGCGGTCACCGGCGCGACGCTCGCCATACACCTGTCGATCCACAACCTGGCGAACGTGGTCGCCGATCTCGCCCCGGCTTATGGCGGAGATTGCCCGGTGGCGGTGGTCTGGCGGGCCAGTTGGCCGGACCAGCGCATGGTGCGCGCAACACTCGCCACGGTGGAACAGGCCGTTGCCGGCAGCATGGAACGCACCGCGCTGATTCTGGTCGGGCGAACGCTCGCCGCCGAAGAATTTGCCGAAAGCCGCCTCTATGCCGCCGGCTACGACCGCCGCTTCCGCCCGCAGGACGCCGGTTCGCGCTTTGTCGGGATAGCGGAATGAGCCTCGACCAGCGCGACGAACCGCTCCCCCGCGCGAGCGACGCCAATGGCAGCCTCGTTGCCGGGACCGGATCGCGGCGCGGGCGGGTGACGGGCACCTTCCTCCCCATGATCGCCCCTTCCAGGCCGGAGGCAGCAGCATGAACGGCTGCGTTTCCTTCGCGGGCGCGGGGCCGGGCGATCCCGATCTGCTGACCGTGAAGGCGGCCAGGCGGCCCGATCAGGCCGAGGTCATCCTCTCCGGTGCCTTGCTGGAGAACGCATGATCGAGCTTCACCTGATCGGCATCGGCACCGGCAACCCCGATCATCTGACCGGGCAGGCGATGCGCGCGATGAACGAGGCCGACCTGATCCTGCTGCCGCGCAAGGGCAGCGCGAAATCGGACCTCGCGGACCTGCGACGCACGATTTGCTCTGCCGTCCTGACGCGGGAGGTCAGGATCGTCGAGTTCGACATGCCCGTGCGCGCCGCCGACGGCGATTATGCCAGCGCGGTCAACCAATGGCACGATGCCATCGCCTCGGTCTGGCAGGACAACATCGCCGCGCATCTGCCCGAAGGGGGCCGGCTGGCCCTGCTCGTCTGGGGCGATCCCTCGCTCTATGACAGCACCCTGCGGATCGCCGACCGGTTGCGGCTGGCTGGGCTCTCGCTTGATATCAAGGTGGTGCCCGGCATCACCAGCATCCAGGCGCTGACCGCCACCCATGCCATTCCGCTGAACCCGCTGGCAGGGCCAGTGACGATCACCACCGGGCGAGCCTTGCGCGCCCACGGCTGGCCCGAAGGCGCCGGAACGGTCGTGGTCATGCTTGACAGCGGCTGCGCGTTCGAGACACTCGACCCGCAGGGCATTGCCATCTGGTGGGGCGCCTATCTCGGCATGGACCACCAGGCGCTGGAACAGGGACCGCTGGCTGAAGCCGCGCCACGGATCGCGGCGCTGCGCCCGGAACTGCGGGCCCGGCATGGCTGGATCATGGATATTTACCTGATGCGAAAGGAACAGGCCGATGGAAACCGCTGAGACGACTGCGACCGCCAACGAGGCCATGGACGCCCGCCACGCCAACAAGATGCGCAAGAAGCAGGCCGCCCGCGAAACGATCATGGCCAGCAAGACCCGCGAGAAGGGCCTGCTGATCGTCCACACCGGCAAGGGCAAGGGCAAGACCAGCGCCGCGCTCGGCATGGTCGTACGCGCGATCGGCCACGGCATGAAGGTGGGCGTCGTCCAGTTCGTGAAAGGCGCGATGGTGACCGGCGAAAAGGCGGTGTTCGATGCCTTCCCCGACAATGTCGAGTTCAAGCCGATGGGGGAAGGCTTCACCTGGAACACGCAGGATCGTTCGCGCGACATCGCCGCGGCCCGCGGCGCGTGGGAAGAGGTCAAGCGCATGATCGCCGACCCATCCATCCACATGGTCCTGGCCGACGAGCTGAACATCGTGCTGCGCTACGATTACCTGCCGCTCGCAGAGGTGCTCGAAGCCATCACCGCCAGACCCGAGATGAAGCATGTGGTCGTCACCGGCCGCAACGCGCCCGATGCGCTGATGGAAACGGCGGACCTGGTGACGGAAATGACCATGGTGAAGCACCCGTTCCGCTCCGGGGTCAAGGCACAGGCGGGCATCGAGTTTTGAGCCAGCCGCCGCCCGTGTTCGACGCCGATTTCGCGCAAGCGTTCGAAACGCTGCTGCGCTGGCGCCGCGACGTGCGCCATTTCGCGCCGCAACCCGTCGCCGAGCGGGACATCGCCGACATTCTGCGCCACGCCGCGCTGGCGCCTTCGGTCGGCAATGCGCAGCCCTGGCGCTTTGTGCGGGTGAGAAGCGCAGACTTGCGCGAGCGGCTCGCCCGCCATGTCGACGAGCAGAACGCCCTGGCAGCGCGGGCCTATGCCGATCAGCCGCGCCATGCGGAATATCTTGCCCTGAAGCTGCACGGTTTGCGCGAAGCCCCCGTGATCATGGCCGTCCTGTGCGACGAGCAGACCGAGGCCGGCCATCGCCTCGGCATCGCCACGATGCCCGAAATGCTGCGCTATTCCTGCGTCACGGCCATTCAGACGATGTGGCTGGCGGCGCGAATCCGGGGGATCGGTTTCGGCTGGGTTTCGATCGTCGATCCCCGTGCCGTTGCCGGGATGCTGGATGTGCCGCCGCAATGGTCGCTGATCGCCCTGTTGTGCATCGGCTATCCCTCCGAGCCGTCAGACATGCCCGAACTCGAACGGCGCGGTTGGCAATCCCGCGAGCCGTTGTCGGACAAGCTGTTCGAACGATGAAACCGGAAAGGAACGTCCTGAGATACTGATCCCCGCCGACGATGGCCATGCGGTTGGCGCCTGCAACACCTGTCGCCATTCCCGCGAAGCCCGGAACGATGCCGAGGGCATGCGCGGCGGCGCCCGGCTGGCGGCGGCGCTGCGGGCGGCGCGGCCATCAATGCGCTGGCGGGCGCAGCGGCGCTCGAACTCGATCGACTGTTCGGGATGATGGTCCGCCTTTTCCGCCACGAGAGCGACGCCGGACATGAACGAGAAGGCCGCAACAACATCCCCGAACGTGAATTCCCGCACAGGAATTCCCGCACAAGCGCATCGCGCTTCTCATCATGGCGTTCAGCCGGGCAGCGCCGTCCCTGCCCCGGCACGCTCCTCTTTCCTCGGCCGCTTCATGCGCTTTTCCTTACGGACTGATCGATGGTCCCGAAGATTGGCCTTCCCTCCGGATCGCCGATCCATATGCGAACGGAATCGCCATGTTTGAGAAAGGAGGTCTCCGGTACGCCTTTGAGGATCGTTTCGACCATGCGCAGTTCGGCGATGCAGCTATAGCCGTGGCCGCCTTGCGCTACGGGACGGCCGGGACCGCCATCGGCATCCCGATTGGAGACTGTACCCGATCCCACGATCGTACCGGCGGCGAGCGAGCGGGTCCTTGCCAGATGCGCCATGAGCGTGCCGAAGTCGAACGTCATGTCTACGCCCGCATCGGCACGGCCGAAGGGCCGACCGTTGAGATCGACATTCAGGACGCCATGGAGCTTGCCGTCCCGCCAGCGGCTCCCAAGCGCATCAGGCGTCACGAATACCGGCGACAGGGCGCTTGCGGGCTTCGACTGATAGAAACCGAAGCCCTTGGCGAGTTCGGCGGGGATCAGATTGCGCAGCGACACGTCGTTGACGAGACCGACAAGGCGGATCAGGCCGAGCGCTTCCTCGCGGGTTGCGCCCTGCGGCACATCGCCGGTCACGACGACGACTTCCGCTTCCATGTCGCAGCCCCAGGCTTCATCGGCAAGCGGGATAGGATCACGGGCACCGAGAAAACCGTCCGAACCGCCCTGATAGACAAGCGGATCGTGCCAGAAGCTCTCCGGAAGTTCCGCTCCCCGGGCCTGCCGGACGAGCGCGACATGGTTCACATAGGCTGACCCGTCCGCCCATTGATAGGCGCGCGGCAATGGCGCCGCGGCGCCGGCTTCGTCAAACGGCTGACCGGCCACGACACCACTGGCAAGATCGCCGGCAAGCGCGGCTTGCAAGGTCGGCGCAATATCCGCAGCTTCGATGCAGGTTGAAAGATCGTCGGAGACGACGACAAGACGGCCGTCGCGGCCATGCTTCAGGCTCGCAAGCTTCATGCGGCGGGTTCCTTGTGCAGCCATTCGGCATGGCGCGGCGCGCGCTTGGTCCGGCTCCATTCCTCCAGCATCAACGGCGCGACGCGCTTCAGTTCGGCGTACTGCTCTGCCGTGCCGATGTTGCAGGCGAGTTCAATACGATGGCCGTTCGGATCGAAGAAATAGATCGACTTGAAGATGCCGTGCCAGGTCGGGCCAAGCACATCGACTCCCTGCGCCTCGACATGCGCCTTGGCGGCAAGCAACGCGGCCTCGTCCTCCACCTCGAACGCGAGGTGCTGAACCCAGGCCGGGGTATTGGGGTCGCGCCCCATGCCAGGCTGGTTCGGCAGCTCGAAAAAGGCCAGCACATTGCCCCCGCCGCAGTCGAGGAACACATGCATATAGGGATCGTCCTCGCCGGTGGACGGCACTGTGTCCTCGGCGAAGGCGGTCGTGTATTCCATGCCGAGCACACGGCCATACCATTCGACCGTCTCTTTCGCATCGTTGCAGCGATAGGCGACATGGTGGATGCGCTTGAGGGCGGGAACTGCCGTACTCATGCCGGTTCTCCGGTTTTGATCGCTCCGCGCCGCATCTGGTCGCGTTCGATGCTCTCGAACAGCGCGGTGAAATTGCCTTCGCCAAAGCCCTCATCCTTCTTACGCTGGATGAACTCGAAGAACACGGGGCCGACCATGGTCCCGGAGAAGATCTGGAGCAGCAGGCGGGGATCGCCCTTTTCGGTCGAGCCATCCAGGAGGATGCCGCGCTTCTGCAGTTCTTCGACGGGCTCTCCATGGCCAGGCAGGCGTTCGTCCAGCATCTCGTAATAGGTGGCGGGCGGCGGCGTCATGAAGGGCGTGCCCAGTGCCTTCAGCCGGTCCCAGGCGGCGACAAGATCGTCGCACAGGAAGGCGATGTGCTGGATGCCCTCGCCATTATAAGCGCGCAGAAACTCCTCGATCTGGCCGCCACCGGCCTTGCCCTCTTCGTTCAGGGGAATGCGGATCTTGCCGTCGGGCGCGGTCATCGCCTTGCTGGTGAGGCCGGTATATTCGCCCTTGATGTCGAAATAGCGGATCTCGCGAAAACCGAAGACGCGCTCATAAAAGGCCGCCCAGTGCCCCATGCGGCCGCCATAGACATTGTGCGTCAGGTGATCGATGATCTGGAATCCGGCGCCTTCCGGGTGCCTGTCGACGTCCGGTTCGTAAACGAAGTCGATGTCGTAGACGGACAGGTCGCCTTCCTCCCGCTCGTAGCGGTCGATCAGATAGATGATCGAACCGCCGATGCCGCGGATCGCGGGCAGGCGCAGTTCCATCGGCCCGGTCTTCACATCGACCGGCTCGGCGCCGCGTTCGATGGCTTCGGCATAGGCCCTGGCGGCATCACGAACGCGCCAGCCCATGCCGCAGGCCGAAGCGCCATGTTCGGCCGCGAAATAGGCAGCCGGGCTGCGCGGTTCGTAATTGGCGACGAGGTTGATCCCCCCCTGGCGCCAGAGCTGAACATCCTTGGAGCGGTGGCGCGCGACAAGGGTGAAGCCCATCGCCGCGAATACCGGCTCCAGCAGGCCCTTTTCGGGCGCACTGAACTCGACGAACTCGAAGCCGTCCAGGCCGAGGGGATTGTCGAAGAGTGAGTGATCGTGGCTGGTCATGGCTTTGGTTCCTTTGAAATCGGACAACGCACGGCGGTCATCGATCCGCCGCATTGGTGACAGGGATCGCGACAGACGCCGACACCGACATCGATCTTGCCGGGCCATGCATCCCCCCGGTGCAAGACGATCACCGCCAGCAAGGCGTCCGGCACCTGGGCGGCAAGGCCGGCAGAGGGAACGGGAGACGGGCTCATGCCGCAGCCTTTGCCCTGGCGTAGGCCTGTGTGCCTTTGTGCAGAATCGTATCGGTGGGCAGCAGATCGGCGACCTCGATCGCCGGCACCCCCCGCAATTGCTCATAGAGCGGGCCGAAATCCGCCGATCCGGTAGTTCGTGCGCATGACGCGCCGGAGGTCGAATGCGATCCGGTGCGGTGAGGGATCGTCGAGCGCGAAGATGCTCTCGCCATAGGAGGAAACGATGCCGGCGCCGTAGAGCTTGAGACCGGAGCCGTCCCGCACGAGCCCGAACTCCACCGTGTACCAGTAGAGGCGCGCCAGTTCCCTGATCATGCCGAGTTTCGCGGCGCGCAGGCCACCTTCGCCATAGGCCTGCATGTAATCGGCAAAGACGGGATGGACGAGCAGCGGCACATGACCGAACACGTCGTGGAAAATGTCGGGTTCCTGCAGATAGTCGAACTGCTCGGGCGTGCGAATGAAGCGGCCAGCCACGAAGCGACGGTTGGCGAGATGCTCGAAGAACATCTCGTCCGGCACGAGCCCCGGCACCGCGACGACCTTCCAGCCGGTCGCCTTCATCAGGCGCTCATTGAGCTCGTCGAAGTCGGGGATGCCAGGCTTCGTCATGCGGAGCACCTCCAGCCCTTCCATGAAGTCGGGGATCACCCGTCCCGGCAGCATCCGGGCCTGACGGGCGAAGAGCCGGTCCCACATGTCATGCTCTTGCCGCGTATAGGATTGCCAGTCCTGGGGAACGGTCCAGCCGGGCGTCGCATGTGGAGGCGGAACATCATTCTTTGCCATGTTCGGAACATACCGGCATCACTGGAAATATGATTTCAGATATTGCATATGTTAGCGACAATGTGATGAGAATGGATCATTGATCCGGGAAATTGCGAAACACTTCCATCATGTGCATGACAGTGATCCACTGCACCGATCTCGAACGGGGAGACAGGCCATGTTCCGAATCGCGCCTTCCGCAAGGCCGCCAGCATGAGCCTGGTGCTGCATGGCTACTGGCGCTCATCGGCGGCCTGTCGCGTCCGCATCGCCCTGAACTTCAAGGGGCTCGGCTATCGTCAGGTCACCCATGATCTGCGTACCGGCGCACAGCGCGACGCCAAATATCGCGAGCTGGCGCCGATCGGCCTCGTGCCGGCCCTCGAAACGGACCGGCAGGTGCTGACGCAAAGCCTCGCCATCCTCGAATGGCTGGAGGAGCGGTATCCCGACCCGCCGCTGCTGCCCGACAATGTGTTGGCACGAGCGACCGTGCGGGCAATGGCGTCCATCGTCGCCTGCGACATTCATCCGATCAACAACCTGCGCGTCCTGAAGGCCTTGCGCGAGGAACTGGGCGCCGGGGAAGAGGCGGTGCGCGACTGGATCGCGCGCTGGATCGGCGAAGGCTTCGCCGCGCTGGAGACGATGGTATCGCAGCATGCGCAGCGTTTCTGCTTCGGGGATACTCCGACGCTGGCCGATTGCTGCCTGGTGCCCCAGATCTACAACGCCCGGCGTTTCGGAGTCGCTCTGAATGCCTATCCGACGCTGCTTGGTATCGAGGCGAACTGTCAGGCCCTCGACGCCTTTGCAATGGCTGCCCCCGGGGGCCAGCCCGATGCCGATGGTCCTGCGGCATGAGTGCCATACGCCCGCTGGACGCGATCGACCGCAAGCTGCTCCACGAACTGCAGCGCGATGCCTCGCTCAGCCACGCCGATCTTGCCGAACGTGTCGGCGCATCGACGGCATCCTGCTGGCGCCGGATTCGCGCCCTGGAGGCTGACGGCATACTGGGGCCGCAGGTCCGGCTGGTCGACGCGGCGCGCGTCGGCCGCGGCGTCAATGTGCTGTGTCACATCAAGATCAGGAACCATTCCGCCGAAACCACCGAAGCCTTCGAGAATTTCATCGCTTCGCGCGACGAGATCATCGAATGCTACGCGATGTCGGGCGACTGGGACTATCTGCTCCGGATTCTCGTGGCCGACGTCGAGGATTACAACCGCTTTCTGATGCGGACCGTCCTTCGGCATCCATCGGTCGCGACCGGTTCCTCGCATTTCGCACTCGCCCAGGTGAAGTATACGACCGCCGTGCCCATCTGACCGCGCTCCCCATATGGACTCTATAATATAGACTCTATGTGGATGCCGAGCCCGGGAACGTGAAGCATCGCCGCGTCGCCTCCCCTCTTCGGACAGGAATGCCTGGTTTGCGGACACGCAAAGGGGCCCGGCGGTCTGGGGAAACCCACCGGGCCCGAAAACCTGCTTGGTTAAGGCAGGCCGGTTAATGCGTTCTCAGATTAACGCAGCAGGCTCAGGACGTTCTGCTGGCTCTGGTTGGCCTGCGAGAGCATCGCGGTGGAAGCCTGAGAGAGAATCTGCGCCTTCGCCATCGCCGTCGTTTCCGAAGAATAGTCGGCGTCCTCGATCCGCGAACGCGCGTCCGAAAGGTTCGTCACGTTGTTGGTCAGGGTGTTGATGGCCGATTCGAGACGGTTCTGGCCGGCACCCAGCGAAGCGCGGGTGGAGTTAACGTCCGCAAGGGCGAGGTCAACGCTGTCGATCGTGGACGAAGCCTGAGTCGAAGTGGACACGTCGAGCACGGAAGCAGCGATGTTGGCACCGTCGATCGCGGTCGAGGTCAGCGTGATCTTCTCACCCGAGTTCGCGCCGGTCTGGATATCAAACGTGACGTTCGAACTCGAGTTGGTCGAGAACAGCGCGTTGCCGTTGAACTTGGTCTGCGACAGCACGTCAGCGACCTGGCTGGTCAGAGCCGAAACTTCCGACTGCATCGCAGCACGGTCGGTATCCTGATACGTGCCCGAGGACGACTGGACGGCCAGTTCGCGAACACGCTGCATCATGTTGGTGACTTCCGACAGAGCGCCGTCGGCGGTCTGGGCCAGCGAGATACCGTCGTTAGCGTTACGGATACCCTGGCTCATGCCCTTGATCGACGAGGTCATCGAGGTTGCGATGGCGAGGCCTGCGGCATCGTCCTTCGAACCGTTGATGCGCTTGCCGGTCGACAGACGCTCCATGACCGTGCTCTGCATCTTGCTGGCGGTGTTCGACGCATTCATCGCCTTGATGGCGCCGATGTTTGTATTGATAACTGACATTTCAAAGCTCCCGTTAGGTGTCCCGAGATCCGGGCAACCTGACCGGCCCATCCGGCACGGCTGCCAGAGCTAAGACCGGCAACGGACCGGCAAAATTAAGCCGCCTTGCTGCCGGTTTCTTGCCGGAAGCTTGCCGGACGGCCTGCAGAGCCTTGCCGCGTAACGGCAAAATTAGGGATTACTACTAGGCCTTAAATTTCCGATCTCTTGGACGTTAGACGCGCATAAACACCCTCGGAACTGGTTAATTCCACGGGGGAAATCGAGACATGGCCGCTCTGGCTCTTAACGATGATTTTGCGCGCCAGCATGGTCCGCTAGTCAATCGCGCAGGCGCAATCGCACTGTCGCTGTTCGACTGCCGCGCCATCGATCTGCGCGACACCAAGGACACTTCGGCGCAGCGTCCGGATGCACGCACCATCCGCCTCACGAGGGGCTCCATGCCCGCCATGGGCCGCAACGACGCCGGCGAAATCAGCGTGACGTATCACGACGGCGCCAGCGAAGCGTCGCTGGCCATGCTGCTGGCCGCCATGGCCGCACCGGCCGAGCCGATCGCTGCAGACCCCGAAAGTCTCTCGATTTTCGCGCTCGCCGAACGCCTCGCAGTCAGCGATATTCCCGTTCTTATCAACGGCCCGACCGGCACCGGCAAGGAAGTGCTCAGCCGCTTCATCCATGCCCGCAGCGATCGCCGTGACGGCCCCTTCATCGCCGTCAATTGCGCAGCCATGCCCGAGACCATGCTCGAAGCCATGCTGTTCGGCCACCAGAAGGGTGCCTTCACCGGCGCGACTCAGGCGAGCGAAGGCTTCATGCGCGCTGCCGACGGCGGCACCCTGCTGCTCGACGAAATCGCCGAGCTGCCGCTCCAGCTCCAGGCCAAGCTGCTGCGGGCGCTTCAGGAGCAGGAAGTCGTGCCGATCGGTGCGACTCACCCTATTAAGGTTAACGTGCGGGTAATCGCTTGTGCCAACCGGGACCTTCCGGCCGAAGTGGCCGAGGGCCGTTTCCGCGCCGACCTTTACTATCGCCTCAACGTCTTCCCGCTGACGCTGCGTCCGCTGCGCGAGCGCCCGGACGACGTCGCCCCGCTCGCCTTCGCCATGGCGCTGCGCCATGCGCCCGATCCGGCCCGCGTTCCGGTGCTCTCCGAAGGCGCGCTGGCGATGCTCAAGCTGCACCAGTGGCCGGGCAATGTCCGCGAACTGGAAAACGTCATGCGCCGCGCGCTGCTGCTGGCCCACGGCAAGGACATGATCTCGCCCGAGGAGATCGTCTTCGACAGCCCGGCGCGCCTGATCTCCACGCCCGCTCCGACATCGATGGAAGCGCTTGCTGCCGCCTCGGCCGCCGAAGCGCCCCGCCGCCTGTCGAGCGTCGTGCAGATCTCCGAAGCCCGCGCGATCATGGAAACGCTTGAGGCCTGCGGCGGCAACCGCGGCCGCGCCGCTCGCGAGCTGGGTATTTCGGAGCGCACCTTGCGCTACCGCCTCGCCTCGCTGCGCGAGGCCGGCATTGAGATCGGCCGCACTGCGGTCGGCGGCCGGCGATGAGCGGGGTCTCGGGGTGGCCGGTCCGGCCCAGACTCAGGAGCCCGCCCAGGGCTTTGCCGACACGCTGAAGAACGCGCTCGACGGCGTGAACGCGGTGCAGGCAAAAGCCGATGGGCTGACCGAAGCCTATCAGAAGGGCGAGGTGACCGACGTCGCCAAGGTCATGCTGGCCCGCCAGGAAGCCGGAGTTGCCTTCGAGGCAACCCTGCAGGTTCGTAACAAGCTGTTGTCCGCCTATCAGTACTTAATGCGATTGGGGGTCTGATATGAATTGTCGGATATCGTTCCCGCAACTCCCGACGGGGCGCAGGGGGCCGGTTTTCCGGCGCCCGCCTCCATGTTCGCGCCGCTCATGGACCCGGCAGGCGGCAGCGTACTGACGCGCCTGACCGCGTTCGGCGCCCAGCCCGCGATCAAGAAGATGCTGCCGGCTTTCGTCGGCGTTTCGGCGGTCGGCGCGGCCCTGCTGGCCTGGAGCGCACTTTCGCCCGATCCGCAGCGCACGCTCTATTCGCAGCTCGATGACAGCGACCGCGCAGGCGTGGCCGCCGCGCTCGATCAGGCTTCGATCAAGTACCATATCGACAATTCCACCGGTGCCCTCACCGTCGCCGACAGCGATTACTATAAAGCGCGCATGCTGGTTGCGTCCAATGGCGCGCTGGCCACGCCCGAAAGCGGCGATCAGGTGCTGGACAAGCTGCCGATGGGTGCCAGCCGCACGCTTGAGGGCGAACGCCTGCGTTCGGCCCGCGAGCACGACCTGCAACTCACCATCGGTGAGATCGACGGGGTCGAATCCGTGCGCGTCCATCTGGCGGAAGCCGAAAAGTCCGTCTTCGTACGGGAAAACGTCGCCCCTTCCGCATCCGTCATGGTACGCATGAAGGCCGGCCGTCAGCTTAGCGACAGCCAGGTTTCGGCCATCGTCAATCTGGTCGCGGGATCGGTCCCCGGCCTCTCGCCCGATGCTGTCCGCGTGGCCGACCAGCACGGTCGCCTGCTCTCCGACGGCAAGAGCGGCAACGCCGATTCCGACCGGCTCGACCTGCAGACGCGCATGGAAAGCAAGCTGCGCGAACAGGTCTCGCAGCTTCTGCGGCCGGTACTGGGCACAGGCAACTTCACCTCCGAGATCCAGGTCGATCTCGACATGAACGAAGTCACTTCCGCCCGCGAAAGCTATGATAAGGACGGCGTAGTGCGCTCCGAATCGGAGCAGCAGTCGCAATCGACCGGCGGCAGCCAGGCACCTGTCGGCGTCCCCGGCGTGCTCTCCAACACGCCGCCCTCGGCCACGCAGGCCGTGCCCGGCGCCCCGCAGGGCACCCAGGCCAATGCTGCGGCCACGCCGCCGACCAGTGGCGAATCCTCCTCGACCCGCACGTATGAGCTGGGCCGTCAGGTTTCGGTTTCGAGCAGCGGCCCCGGTTCGGTCAAGCGTCTCTCGGTCGCCGTCGCGGTCAGTGCCGATGCCATGAAGGACGCCAAGCCGCAGGATCTCAAGGACCTCGAAGCCCTGGTCAGCGCCGCAGTCGGCGCCGATCCCCGGCGCGGCGATCAGGTCAAGGTCATGATCCGCAGCTTCGAGCCGGTATCGGAAGAAGCCCTGCCCTTCTACGAAACCAGCTGGTTCGCCATGCTCGTGCGCAACGGCGCCGCGGTTCTGGCCGTGCTGCTGGTCCTGCTGCTCGGCGTGCGCCCGGTGATCAAGGCCCTGCGCGGCGACAAGCCGGAAAAGGGAAAAAAGGGCAAGAAGGCGAAGAAAGGAAAAAAGGGCGAAGCGGACGACGATGACGATGAGGACGAAGATGCCGGGGACCGGAAGGCCGAAGGTGCCGATGCTCTCGGTCCGGACGGGCTGCCCGCCACGGCATCGCTGATCCACCCGAACAGCATGCTGGGCGCGGAAGGCGTCGAGATCGAAATGCACCGCTCCGACCTTCTGACCCGCCAGCTCGATCTGGCCCAGCGCCTTGTTTCCGAACAGCCCGCGAGCGCCGTGGCCGCGCTGCGCCAGATGCTCCATGAACCGGCTTCGGAAGACGACGCCAAGCAGGAAGCCGCGTGATGAGTGAAGTCGTTCCCCTGCGCGCATCGGACAGTGCCGCGGTCATGATGATGCTGCTGGCCGAAGACCAGACCGCGCGCATTCTCTCCGAACTGGAACCTGAAGAACTCAGGATGCTCGGCCAGAAAATGTGCGCTCTGGGCGAGATCAGCCCGGAAATCATTGCCCAGGCCATCACTGGCTTCGTCGAGAAGACAGAGACGCTGGGCCTTGTCGCGCATAACCGGGTGGGCCAGGTCCGCTCGATGATGAACCGCGCGCTCGGCGACGTGAAGACCGAAAACCTGATGCGCCGCATCCTTCCCGAGGAACCGCAGACCTCGACGCTGGAACTGGCCCGCTGGCTGACGCCCGAAGCGCTGGTTCCGCTTGTCAAGGACGAGCATCCCCAGACCATCGCGGTCCTTCTGATCCAGCTCGACCCCGAGATCGCCGCCGAGGTTCTCCATTCGCTGCCCAACGAAGTGCAGCCGCAGATCATCCACCGTATCGCCACGCTGGGTCCGGTTTCACCGCCCGCGCTGGAAATGCTGGAGGAACTGCTGAACCAGCGCATTACCGAATTCCACGGCCAGCGCCCGCTGCAGATGGGCGGCGCGCGCGAGGCGGCGGAGATCATCAACGGCACCGGCAAGGTCACCGAAAAGCGGATCATGAGCGAGCTCAACAAGCTCGACAAGCCGATGGCCAAGAAGATCGAGGAAGAGATGTTCAAGTTCGAGCACCTCTTCGTGCTCGAACCCATGGCCATGGGCGCGCTGCTGCGCGATGTCCCGAGCGATACGCTGATCGACGCGCTGAAGGGCATCGGCGAGGAAGAACGCAACTTCTTCTTCCGCGCCATGTCGAGCCGTGCCGCCGACGGCGTGAAGGACGAAATCGCCGCCCGCGGCCGGACCAAGCTGGCCGATGTGGTCTCCGCGCAGAAGGAGATCGTGACGATCGCCCGCAAGCTGGCGGCCGAAGGCACGATCGCGTTCGGTTCGAGCGACGACGACTATGTCTGACCTCGGCTTTCCCGTCCCGAAACCCGAATTCAGCCTGCTCGAAGCCTTCGCGAAGCGGCGCGGATTTACGCCTGACAAGCGGTTCGAGGCGCTGCCCGAGATGGGCGCTCCGAACCCGGAGCCCGCGCCGCCGCCCGAGCCAGTTCCCGAAGAACCGCAGCACTCCGAAGAGGATCTGCGCGACCCGGTGGCGGAGGCCTATGCCCAGGGGTTTGCCGAAGGGCATGAGAAAGCACGCGCCGAAGCCGAAACCCGTGCCGCCGAGGATGCCGCGGCACTTGAAGGCCTGAAGCTCTCTTTCGGGCGGCTCGATTCCGCTCTGGAGGAAGAACTGCGCCTGCGCCTGCGCGATACTGTCGCCGCGCTATGCGAAGCCGCACTGGCTCCGCTGGCCATCGACGAGGACATGCTGATGCGCCGCATTACGCGCGCGGCCTCGATGCTGGCCCGCGCCGACGACGAACGGCTGATCCGCCTCCACCCGGATGACGTCAAGCTGATCGCACCACGCCTGACCGAAGACTGGAATGTCCAGCCCGATCCCAAGCTGGAACGCGGTACCGTGCGCATCGAAAGCCAGAACGGCGGCGTCGAGGACGGCCCGGCCACCTGGCGCCTCGCCATCGCCGAGGCCATCCACCAGTGCTGAAGCTCTGGGATTCCATCCTGGCCGACCTTGCCGACGAGCAGGTCGAACTGGCACCGCGCCGCTTCGGCCGGGTGGTCGCCTGTGACGGCGGTCTTCTGGAAGTGAGCGGCCTGTCCGTGCCGGTCGGCGCGATGTGCCGGATCGCCCATGACGGCAACCTTTCGATTGCCGCCGAAGTCATCGGCTTTCGCAACGGCCGCACCATGATGATGCTGCTGGGCGATACGATCATGCTGCGCCCCGGTGCGCGCGTCTGCCCTGAAGGGCGCCCCGGCATGCTGCCGGTGGGGGACGGTTTCCTCGGCCGCGCAGTCGATGGCGAAGGTCTGCCGATCGACGGCCGCGCGCCGATCCACACACGCATGGAATGGCCCGCGGGCGGCGTGCGCACATCCGCGCTCGACCGCAGCCCGGTGCGCGAGACGTTCGACACCGGCGTGCGCGCGCTCAATGCGCTCACCACCTTCGGCGTCGGCCAGCGCATCGGCGTGATGGCCGGATCGGGCGTCGGCAAGTCCGTGCTGATCGACATGATCGCGCGCGGCTCCAGCGCCGACATCGTGATCGTCGGCCTGATCGGCGAGCGCGCCCGCGAAGTCTCCGATTTCGTCGAACGGCACATGAATGCCGAGAAAAAGGACAAGACAGTGGTCGTGGCGGTTCCCGCCGATCACGCACCGAACCTGCGCCTGCGCGGCGCGATGCTGGCCACCTCGATGGCCGAGCACTTCCGCGCACAGGGCAAGAAAGTCCTGCTGATCATGGACAGCCTGACCCGCGTCGCCCACGCCGCGCGCGAAATCGGCCTGCTGCTGGGCGAGCCCGGCGCGGCGCGCGGCTATCCGCCTTCCGCTCTCGCCACGATCACCAAGCTGGTCGAGCGGGCGGGCAATTCGGCGGCCAGCGGCGGCTCGGTAACGGGCCTCTACACCGTGCTGGCCGATGGCGACAATCAGGACGACCCGGTCGTCGATACCGCGCGTTCGATCCTCGACGGCCATATCGTGCTCTCGCGCGATCTCGCGCAGCGCGGACAGTATCCGGCGGTCGACATCGCCGCTTCGCTCAGCCGCGTGATGAACGACATCGTGCCGCAGCAGCATCAGGATCTCGCCCGCGAATTCCGCGCGCTGACAGCCAGTTACGAGGCCAACCGCGATCTCGTGCTGATGGGCGCCTACCGCGCCGGAGCCGACGCCAAGCTGGATCGCGCCATCGCCATGCACGATCTGCTGACCGCCTTCCTCTCCCAGTCCGCAAGGGAGACGATCGACCTCGACGACAGTGCCGCCCAACTGGTGGCGCTGCTGGGATGACCGCGATGCGCGCCGTGCCCTGCCCTGAGCCCGACTTTGGGCCCGACCTTGAGCCCCGGCCATGAAGGAGGAGAAAAAACGCCTCGGACGGTTGCGGCGACTGGAAAAGATTCGGTCCATCGCCAAACAAACGGCCGCCGCCGAAGCCGCGCAAGCCGAAAGCACGCTGACACAGCTGCGCGGCCTGTCCGAACGCACGCGGCGCATGGCTTCCGACTACGCCAGCCGCCGCGAAGTGGCAGACGGCGCCGCGCTGCATCAACTCGGCCGCTTCGTATCCGGGCTGCAGGCGCTCAGCCGCACGACCGACGGCGATGCCCTGCGCGCGCAGTCAATCGCCGATGCCAAGCAGCGGGAACTGGCCGAAGCCGAACGCCGCCGCGCCGCCATCGAAGAACGCGCGGAACTGCAGGCCCGGCTGATCGCCAAAGCTTCCGAACAACCTGTTCTCACAAGCAGAAAGGGATCTGGCACGGATCTTGATTAATGTTCTGCGAAGACAGGACAAGGACCCGTTGCACATGATCCAGACTGCTGCCACCTCACCCTCCGCCGGTCACACTCAGACCGCGGGCAAAGCGCACGGCGCGGCCGTGAACGCTGCGGGAGCAGGCAGCTTTTCTGCGCTTCTCGGCCTTTCCGGCGACGCCGAGGCCGAACCGGACGCAGCTCCGGCCATTCCCGATGCCGCCGTTGCCGCACTGCTCATGCCTGCAACCGGCGGCAATACCGGCAAGCCAACCGGCAAAGTCTTGCCGGATGCGGACGGCAACACCGCCACCGACACCGAAACGGAGGCTGACGGAGATGGCGACACGGCATCGACGGAAACCGCGCCCGATCCGAACGCCGTCGCCCTTGTCCTCACCGGCGGCTTGCCGCTTCCGGTTGCGCCGCAGACCCCTGCGGTGGCAACTGCCGCGAAAGCGGCAGCGCCCGTTTCCACAGCGAGGGCAAACGCGCAGCCGATGGCCAGCCGCCTGATGGCGGCGACCACCAGAACAGCGGCGCCCGGGACTCAAGCAACCGCTGCGCTTGCCGCGCAGACGCAAGGGCAGGTCGCCGTCGATGGCACTGCGAAGATGCCGATGCCGGCGGCTGCCGATGTCAAGCTGGCCCCGATCACGCTCGTCGCCGAAACTACCGACCATCCTTCCGCGACGGCGGGCAAGACCGCGCCCACCACCGCCGCGCACCTCGCGGCGCGCCCGCAACCCACGCCGTCTTCTCAGGCCGCGCAGAACGCACAGCCGGTGCAAACTGTTCAACCGGCCCAGATGCCCCAGCCGGTTCAGGCTGCTCAAGCCACGCCGGCTTCCCGGCCCGCGCAACCCGGCCACGCCGCACAGCAGGCCGCGCTGGCGCAGCCGCAGACGGTTGCCCCGCACGGGACCCGCACGGCGCAACAGGAACCGCTCGAGACCAAGGCCGCCAAGGCATCCGCCAGGCAGCAAGTGCAGGCGCCTGCGGCCAGCGCCTTGCCGCTGGCCCAGACGGCCGAACCCGCGCAAGTGCAACCCGCCGCCATGACCATGCCCGCTCCGGTGGAGGCAACGGTGCCCATGCCGGCAGCCGCGAAGGCGCCGGAAGGGCCGCAGGACTTCTCCACGCTCGTCTCGCGTCTCGCCGAGGCGCGCGAAGCCGCCAGCCCGCATCTCGTCAAGACGGCGATAAACCACGCTGAATTCGGCCAGGTCTCATTGCAGTTCCGCCATCAGGACAATGGTCTGTCCGTGACCATGGCGAACAGCGACCCCGGTTTCGCCAGCGCCGTGCATGCCGCCGCCGCCAACGCGTCGCTGGCGGGCCATGCCAGCAGCAACGACAGCCATTCTTCGCAGCAACAGCAGCAACAGAACGCTCCGGCTTCTTCCCACAACCAGGCCGCCGCCAACGGCGCCGGCGCGGGAATGGGCAATGGTGCCGGCCAGAATTCGCAGGCTCGCGCCGATCAGGCCGGCCAATCGATGAACCGCGGGCAGGGAACGGCATCCCTTCCGCACGATCAGGAGGCGTCCGCGCCCCGCCAGTCCCGGGACGGCACCCGGCAGGCCGGCGGCATCTACGCCTGATCTTCGAACGCTAGGGGGATTTCCAGATGAGTGACAAGAACGCCAAGGACAAGGACGCCAAAGGCAAAGCCGGCAAGGGCAAGCTGATGATCATCCTGGGCGCCGTGGGCATGCTGGTGCTCGGCGGCGGCGGCGTGTTCGCACTCGTCGCAACCGGGGTCATCGGCGGCGGCCATGCCCAGGCGGAAAAGCCGAAAGGCCCGCAGCTCGTCCGCAAGGGCGAGGAAGATCCTTACATGCCCAAGAGCAAGGAAGGCGAGGGCGAAAGCGAAGCCGGCATGGATGTGGAAGGCGAAGGCGGGGACGAGTACCGCACGGCCTACTACAAGTTCTCCGACGACTTCACCTCGAACCTCAAGGACTCCGACGCCCTGATCCAGACCAGTCTTGCCTGCTCGACCCGCCGCGACGGCCGCGTGCTGATCTGGCTGAAGAAGCACGAACTGGCGATCCGCTCGAAGCTGCTGCAGATCCTGGCCGACACGCCCGAAGACGATGTCTACACGATCAAGGGCAAGGAAAAGCTGCAAAAGCGCATGACCGCCGCCCAGAGCCGCAAAGCCAAGCACTGCTCGGAGCTGCTGGGTGCCGGTCCGTCGATCGACGAACTGGTTCCGGCGCTCTCCCTGCTCGGCGAGCGGCTGGCCCGCATCCTGCCCGGCCACCTTTCGCCTTTCGCGGGCGGCGAACCGCCGCTGGTGCGCATCGGCATGCCGATGGACTGCAACCTCGCCTCGATCGCGGCAGATATCGAAACGCTGGCCTCGCATACGCTGATGGCGGTCGGTCCGAAGGGCATGCCGATGCTCGCCATCTTCGAGGCCCCTTCGGTGCTGCGCCTGATCGACCGCGCTTTCGGTGGCCAGGGCACCGTGCCTGACGACATTCCCGAGAGCTTCCCGCTCTCGGCCGAACTGCTGCTGGCGCGCCTTGAACAGGCCCTTGCCGAAGCGCTCACTACGACATTCGGCGGTCAGGAGGAGCACAAGGTCCGTGCCATGCGCCGGGATACCAGCCTGCGCTACCTCAACCCCTTCGACCGGCGCGAGGACCTGCTGCAGCTTTCCCTGGAAATCGAAGAGCCGGGCGCCGAGCCCTGGTCGTTCTCGATCGTCTTCACCCAGCCGACTCTGGCCTCTGTCACGGCGGTTCCGCGCCATCCGATCCGCCGCAATACCCGCCGGGGTACACCGGATCCGGCATCCGAGCCTTACGGTTCGGTGCCTGTCGATGTCACGGCCGTGCTGGTCGACATGACGGTCCCCTTCTCACGCCTTTCCTCTCTCAAGCCCGGCGATGTGCTGCCGGTGGCCATTGCCCGTTCGGTCCCGCTGCAAGTGGACGGCCGCACGATCGCCACCGGCACTATCGGCGAAGTCGAGGACCGCGTCGCGGTCCAGATCCAGCAAGCCTTCTGATTCACGGAAAGATCGATCCCATGACCATGCATTCCCGCGGCCTTGAATTCCTTCGCGACGTCGATGTCCGCCTCTCGGTCGAACTCGGCCGCACCCAGATGAAGCTCAAGGAAGTCCTTGCGCTGGGCCCCGAAAGCCTCGTCGTGCTCGACCGCCTGACCGACGAACTGCTCGACGTTCTGGTGAACGGCAAGCCGATCGCCAAGGGCGAAGTCGTCTCGCACAACGGCCGCTTCGGCCTGCGCATCGTCGAGATGGTCGGCGTCGAGGAAACCGCACCGCAGCAGGACGCAATGCCCCTGCCCGACTCCGATATCGCAGGGGCCTGATCCTTCCATGCTCTGGTACATCCTCAAGCTCGTCATCATGCTGCCGCTGATCGGCCTCATGGCATGGGGCGCGCTCAAACTGGCCAAGAAGATGCAGGACAGGGCCGGCATCGGCTCCGGCTCGAAGTCGGTCCGCATCGTCGAGACGACCATGCTTTCGCCGACGCTGAAGCTGGCCGTGCTGGAATTCCACGGCCGCGAAATTCTCGTCTCGGTCTCGCGCCAGGGCCTTACCCGTCTGGCCGAAGCGCCCGCGCGGCCGGACGGCCGGATCGAAAGCCTGCCCCGGTGAAGCGCATACTCTCCCTGATCGCGGCGCTTCCGGCGCTGCTGCTCCCGGCGGCGGCTTTCGCGCAAGTGCAGGCACCTGCCGCTGCTTCGGCGCCGGCCGCGATCCCCGGCGCGCTCGACCGCGCCCTGGGCTCGCTCGGCGGCGCCCAGGGGCCGGGCATGGGCCTGTCGATGCAGCTCCTGCTCATCATGGGGCTGCTGACGATCCTGCCCAGCCTGATCCTGATGATGACCAGCTTCACGCGCATCCTGATCGTGCTGTCGATCCTGCGCCAGGCGATCGGCCTGCAGCAGTCGCCGCCCAATCAGGTGCTTATCGGCCTCTCGCTGTTCCTTTCGCTGTTCGTGATGTCGCCCACGCTCAACCGCATAAACGATGTCGCCATCACGCCTTACGCGGCCGACCAGATCAATGCCGAGCAGGCGATCAAGAACGCGGGCGGGGAATTCCACACCTTCATGATCCGCCAGACCCGCGAACGCGATCTGATGATGTTTGCCGACATGGCCAAGGCACCCAGGTTCCAGAGCAGTGCCGACGTGCCCTTCTCGATCCTGCTGCCCGCTTTCGTCACCAGCGAACTCAAGACCGCGTTCCAGATCGGCTTCATGCTGTTCCTGCCCTTCCTGGTGATCGATATCGTCGTCTCCTCCGTTCTCATGTCGCTGGGCATGATGATGATGAGCCCGATGATCGTCTCGATGCCCTTCAAGCTGCTCCTCTTCATCATGGTCGATGGCTGGGCGCTGCTGATGGGATCGCTGGCATCGAGTTTCGGGTAAGGCCCCGTGGAAGATATCTCCGCCCTTCTCGCACTGGCTGACAAGATGCTGTGGGTGGCCGCTCTGGTCGCCGCCCCGGTACTGCTCGCCGCGCTGGCCGTCGGCCTTGTCGTCGGCGTGATCCAGGCTGCGACTTCGGTGAACGAACAGACCCTGACATTCGTCCCCAAGCTGGCGATCATCGCATTGGTTCTGGTCCTTTTCGGCAGCTCGATGATGACGCTGATCGGCGACTTCACGCAGGAAATCTTCACGCAGATCGCCATGGTCGGCCAGGCCGAGCAGGTCGCTCCGTGATCAATCTGGATTTCGGCTTTGGCCCGCTCGAGGCCGAATTCTGGCGATTGCTCTTCGTCATGACCCGCATCGGTGCCGCCCTTGTCGCCGCGCCGCTGTTCGGCGCCGCATCGGTTCCCGCGCAAGCGCGTGTGATCGGGGCCGGGGCCATCGCCGTCATGATCTGCGCCTGGACTGATGTTCAGGCTCCGGCCGCGCTGTTTTCGCTCGCCGGGATGCTCAGCGTTGCCGGCGAAGTGCTCGTCGGCCTGTCGCTGGGTTTTGTCCTGCAGCTTTCCTTCGCCGCCCCGATCATCGCGGCCGAGGTCATCGGCGCCGGCATGGGTCTGAACATGGCGATATCCGTCGATCCGACCTCCGGCACGCAATCGCCGGCGCTGGGGCAGTACTTCATGGTGGTGCTGACCCTGATCTTCCTTGCGCTGGGTGCCCACCTTCAGTGGTTTGCCCTGCTGGTCGAAAGTTACCGCGTCTTTCCGCCCGGCCACACCTGGCTCGGCCCTGAACGCTTCGCCCTGATCGCCAGCTTCACGTCGCAGACCTTCGTTACGGCCGCAACCATTGCCCTGCCGGTAAGTCTGGTGCTGTTCATCGTCCAGATGGTAACCGGCGTGCTGAGCCGTTCGGCCCCTGCCCTCAACCTGTTTTCGCTGGGGCTGCCCGCCGGGCTGCTGGCCGGCATCACGGCCCTGATGCTGTCCACCCCGGTCTTCGGCGATCTTGTCACCCGCCTGTCCGCAGACGCTATCACCGCAACCGGCGAGGTCATGAGCAAATGAGCGAGACCAGCGGCGAAAAGAGCTTTGAGCCGACAGAAAAGCGCAAACGCGACGCTGCCCAAAAAGGCGACGTCATCCGCTCGCGCGAACTGGCCACGGCAGCCGCCATCGGCATCGGCGCGGTCTGGCTTCTGATCGCGGGGCCCTGGCTGCTCGATCTGCTGCTCCACAACTTGCGCGCGGCTTTCACCTGGGATCGCGCCTCGCTCATCGATTTCACGCCCGGCCGGATGCTGATGTCCGCGATGCTGGCCGTGCTGCCGCCCGTGGCGATTCTGGGCTTTGCCGTCATTGCCTCCTCGCTCATCTCCCAGCTCGGCTTCGGCGAGGGGCGTTGGAACCCCGGCAACCTCGCGCCGAAGGGATCGCGCATCAATCCCGCCTCCGGCCTGAAGCGCATGTTCGGTGCCAACGGCTGGATCGAGATGGCCAAGGGCCTGCTCAAGATCACCCTGCTCGGCACGATCGCCTGGGTCTGGGCCAGCGGACGCATTACGACGTTCGCCAAGCTCGGCCGCGGCGACCTGTTCGAACAGCTGGCCTGGGCCTGGCACGGCATTGTCATGCTGCTGTTCTGGCTTGCCGCCGGCCTTGTGCTGATCGCCCTGATCGATCTGCCGGTGCAATTGTTCCGCCGCATGTCGCGCCTCAAGATGACGCTTCAGGAAGTGCGCGACGAGCACAAGGACGCCGAAGGCTCACCCGAAAAGAAAGCCGCGATCAAGGAGCGCCAGCGCCAGATCGCCATGGGGGGGCTTGTTCCGGCGATGAAGGAAGCGCAGTTCGTCATCACCAACCCGACGCACTTCTCGGTCGCCTTCGCCTACGATCCGGAAAAGCATTTCGCGCCGGTAGTCGTGGCCAAGGGCCGCGGCGACAAGGCTCTGGCGATCCGCCAGCTCGCCGCCGAAAACACCGTGCCGCTGCTCGAATACCCGGCGCTCGCGCGTTCGGTCTTCTACACCACCCGCGAACGGGAACCGATCCGCGAGGAACACTACGTTTCCGTGGCCGCGATCCTCGCTTTCGTGCTGGCCATCAAGCGCGGCGAGAAGCGGGCCGCGCCGCAGGTCACGGTGCCGGTGACTCTGCGCTTCGACGCGGACGGCCGGCTGGACCCGGCAAACCTGTGAGGACGAGCATGAGAAAACATCGCAAAACCGGGCCTTCATCCCTTAACGCTTCCCTGCGGAAACCGTTCTAGACGTTATGGCTGATACTACGACCACCTCCGCCTCGTCTTCGCTGAAGACCACGTCCATCGCGACGCTGCTCGGCGCGGGTAGCGGTATCGACATGGCCGCGCTGGCCAACAACCTGGCGACGGCCCAGTTCGAGTACCGCAACTCGATGCTGAACAACAAGCAGGACACGCTCAACACCAAGATTTCGACGGCGTCGAGCATCAAGGCGCAGTTGCTCAACCTCGACACTTCGCTGGGCACGCTCGTCCGCTCGGGCAGCCTTGCCCCCACGCCGAGCGTCGCCAACAGTTCGGTGGCTTCCGCCACGCTGTCGGGCACCAGCCAGCCCAAGGGCACTTACTCGCTCGAAGTCAGCCAGCTCGCCAAGGGCCAGCAGCTCGCGAGCACCGCCTATGCATCCTCGGCCAGCACGACCGGCTCGGGCACGCTGACATTCCGCTTCGGCAACGTGTCGGGCAGCACTTTCGTCCCTGACGGCACCCGCTCGACGGTCGACGTCACGATCGCGAGCGGCGCCACACTGGCCGACGTCGCCAGCGCCATCAACGCCTCCGGCGCCGGCATCACGGCCTATGTCGCCAATACCGCCAGCGGTTCGCAGCTCGTCATGAAAGGCGCGGAAGGCGCCGCTAACGGATTCCAGATCGAAACGACCGAGGATCCGGCCGATCCGGGCCTGTCCAGCCTCGCCTGGACACCCAGCTCGGGCTCAGGGACGCTCCTCGCGACGGCGCAGGACGCGACCTACAGCATCGACAACCTGCAATATTCATCCGCCTCGAACACGATCACCGACCCGGTCCCGGGCGTGAAGCTCCAGCTCACCGGCACCAATGTCGGTTCGCCCACCACGATCAGCTTCAGCGATCCGTCCGACAGCATCACCAGTTCGATGCGTGACCTCACGGACGCGCTCAACGAAGTGATGTCCTCGCTGAACACTGCCACCGGGCGCGGCGGCGACCTTGTCACCGATCCCGGCGCCCGTACACTCAAGAGATCGATGATGCAGCTCGCAGGCACGATCATCATGCCGAACGCCACCGGCGCCGCGAAGACCCTGGCGGACCTGGGCCTTTCGACCCAGCGCGACGGCACTTTCGCGCTCGACACCAAGCGCCTGTCCGCCACGCTGAAAGCCGATCCGGAAGGCGTGGCCGCGATGTTCACCAACGGGCTCTACGGCGTCTACGGAACGATAGACAAGATCTATCGCTCGGCAACGTCGACCACCAACACCGGCTCGCTTGCCGGCTCGATCACCAAGTACAACAAGCAGCTCACGCAGGTCGCGGATGATCGGACCAAGGTCGCCGAGCGACAGGAAGCCCTGCGGGCCCGGTTGTCGTCTCAGTTCACCGCCTCCGAGAGCAGGATCGCCGGCTTCAAGGCCACGCAGTCCATGCTCGCGAACCAGATCGCTGCTTGGAACAAGTCGGGCAATTAAGATGCTGCTGCAACAGTCTCCCCACGAAGCTTACCGCCGCGTCGATTTCGACGCCCGCGTAACCGGCGCCAACCCCGCCGAACTCGTCCATGTGTGCTACGAGCATCTCGTTGGCGCGCTGGGCACCGCGATCCACGCCCACAACAACGGCGACAACGGCCTCAAGAGCCGTTCGATGACGCGGGCCCTCACGGCGATCACCGCGCTGCAGATGGGCGTTTCGCAGAACGGCGGCATGGGCGATGCCCTCAACCAGTTCTACGCCGCGGCGCGGCGCACCATTCTGGACAGCGCCATCTCGTTCGACGCCGGGCAGATCGCGACCATGCGCGACGATTTCACCGAGATCGGCCAGGCCATGAAGGCCGGCTGAATCTCCGCGCCGGCTTGTCGGCCCGTTTCGGTAGAAACCCGGCACAGGCCAGCCGCCCTATCGCGCGGAACGCAGCGAAGACTAACTCGAATCTGGAGCAGGTCCGACAGGCGGGCGATCCCGAATGCGAATATCTCCCTAGGCACAAGCCACAGGGAGAAGGCTGGTGGAGCGAATCTCGACCCTCATCCTCATTGATGACGATATGCACCGCCGCGCGACGATCAGCCACGCGCTGGCGTCGCACAATCTCCATGTCGAACCGTTCGAGAATATCTCCGAACTCGCCGACGCCTGGCCGCGGTCCGGCGTCGTTCTGGTTCACGACACGCCGGATGCGATCAGCCGGCTGATCGAGGCGATGGCCTGCCAGGGCCAGTGGTTTCCGATCATCGCCTTCAGCGAGAGACCGGATGCGCACAGGATTGTCCAGGCCGTGCTCGACGGGGCGATAGACTATCTGGTCTGGCCCGTCTCCGGTCAGGATCTCGCCAGGACCCTCCACAATTCGATCGAACGCGCCGCGCTGGCCGGCCATGCCAAGCTGCGCGAAGTCATGGCCCGGGCCCGCATTGACAGGCTGACCCGCCGTGAACGCGAAGTCCTCGGCGCCGTCGCCAGCGGCCTGTCGAACCGGCTGATCGGCGAAAAGCTCTCGATCAGCCCGCGCACTGTCGAAATTCACCGCGCCAACATGCTGCACAAACTGGGTGCCAGCCACACCTCGGATGCGATCCGCATCGCGATCGAGGCTTCGCTTATACACTGAACCCCTGCGCCCCGGGGCCGCATTTGAACGTATGGAGCGGCACACGAAACCTTAGCCGATACCCTGATATCAAGGCAGGGTCGGCGAGCCACCGAATACCCTTGCCGACACGTGCCCCGCAGGTTCCGCCAGGGCGGCACCGGCCGAACTCCCTCCCGGCCGGTGCCGTCGCGGGGCACAGGCCCACACTGGTGGTGTATCCGGTGGTCCCTGCCTTGCCGGATACACCGCTTTCGTTTTTCCCGACTTCACAGAGCTTTGCAGACCCGCAATGGCATCCGGCCGTTCGGCGGCCCGGCCGGGTCCGGCCAGCATCCGATCGTGCCCGGCACCGATATCCCGGACGCGCCCCGGCATAGTCGACGTGCCTACCAGATGGCTTTCGGGGATCGCCCGCAGCAGCAGAATCGGTCACGCCGAAGAACGCCGCCATTCCCGGGACGGACGCGGCAGCGCGGCGTCAGCGCCGCGCCGCGAACCAGGGAACCATCCGCTCGATCGCCTTTTCGATCTCGGCCGGAGACACCGCGAAGCTGAAGCGGATATAGCGCCCGCCGTCCACCGGATCGAAATCCACTCCCGGCGCCGTGGCGACGCCCGTATCCTGCAGCAACTGCCTGCAGAAAGAGAGGCTGTCGCCGGTCATGCGGCCGATTTCCGCCCAGATGTAGAAAGCCCCGTCCGGCGGCGCGATCTGTTCCAACCCCAGGCGCGGCAAGGCGGCCAGCAACGCCGCACGGTTGCGGGCGTAATGGGCAAGGTGGCCTTCCAGCTCCTCCCGGCAATCGAAAGCGATCAGCCCGGCATGCTGGGCGAGTACCGGCGGCGTCAGGAACAGGTTACCCATCCGCGCCCGCGCCGCGTCTATCAACTCCGGCGGAACGACCAGCCAGCCGAGCCGCCAGCCCGCCATCGAATAGTATTTGGAGAAGCTGTTCACCACCAGCGCTTCGGGCCCATGCCGCAGCACGGACTGCGCTGCAGGACCATCATAAGTCAGACCGTGATAGATCTCGTCGGACACGATCCTGATGCCCTTGCGGCGGCACACATCGGCAATCGCCGCCAGTTCCGCAGGCGCGATCACGGTGCCGGTGGGATTGGCCGGACTCGCCAGGATCAGCCCGTCGGGTGCAGGCTCGATGGCATCAAGAGCGGCGGCCGTCATCTGATAGCGCTCGGCAGGACCGCACGCCACTTCCACGGGCTCCAGATACATCGCTTTCAATGTATTGCGGTAAGCCACATATCCGGGCCGGGCCAGCGCCACCCGCGCGCCCGGCGTGAAAAGGCAGGACAGCGCCAGCACGAACGCCGGCGAGGCACCGCACGTCAGGATCACCTGCTCCTCGTCGACCTCGACGCCATAAGCCTCGCCATAGTGCCGGGCGATGCGCTGCTTGAGCGCGGTGTTTTCCCAATAGCCGCCGGGATCGCGATCAAGCGCCTCGTGCGCGGCGGCGATCGCGGCGGCAGGCGCTCCTGTCGAAGGCTGGCCATATTCCATGTGAATGACATCGCGCCCCTGTGCCGCCAGTTCATAGGCAAGGCGCGCGATCGAGATGGCGTGGAAAGGCGCGACCTCGGCAATATTCGCGGGACTGTTCATGCCCGCTTGCTAGGAGCAAGCCGCCCCGCCCGCAAGCGGGCGGAACGAGCGATGGGCCGGAGTGGCAGAATGCCGCCCCCGTCCATGGAAACGGCTGTCCGTTCGCGCCGCAAGACCGGCAAGCAGACACGCGCCGGGCGATCCCAAGGGCAGGCACGGCAAGCACCATCGCAAGACCGTGCCGACAGGGAAGCCTCTGCCATGTCGACACGCGGCGCCCGCTCGGCCATTATATGGGGCATCTCTGGCCGAACCGGCGCTTGCAGGAATTCCGGCGGCACCCGGTTGACGAACTGCATGGAATCCAAATGGCACAACTGTCCGATCTGGGCCGACACCTGCCCGATGACCTGACGCAGACCCTGCTGCCGCTTTCCCGCCACGTACGGTTGAAGGCGAACCAGATCCTGATCGGGCATCAGGACGAGACGAGCGATGTCTTTGTCATCCTTGAAGGCACCTTGCGGGTTGAGCTCGTTTCCCGGAACGGGCGCGAGATCATTCTCGATGATCTCGGCCCCGGCGAACTCGTCGGGGAGTTCGCCGCGCTGGACGATCAGCCCCGCTCGGCAACCGTCACTGCAATGACCCCTGCCGAACTGGCCCGGATCCCCGGCAGCGCTTTCAGGCAGGCCGCTTTTGCCGATCCGGTCTCGGCCGAATGGCTGACGCTTCGCCTTCTCAAGATCCTGCGCAGCCTGAATGAACGCGTCTTCGAGCTGAACGCGCTGGCCGTCCGCAGCCGTCTGCATTGCGAGTTGCTGCGCCTCGCGCTCGATACCGGCGTTGACGGCAAC